>NZ_JBMOSL010000002.1:0-451822 GCF_049315965.1 Brevundimonas sp. NPDC058933 | reverse complement strand
GGTCCGTTCGACTTGCATGTGTTAGGCCTGCCGCCAGCGTTCGCTCTGAGCCAGGATCAAACTCTCAGGTTGAGTTGACCATTGACCTAAGCATCGCGATCCGAAGACCGCTTGGCATTAGTTCTACGTATTTTATTGACGAGATCCCACGTCACCAATCCGAAGATCGGTTACATGGTATGTCTTTTCAAAAAGACCGCAGATTGTCAGTGTCGACTAAACTGTTCCGAAGAACAGTCTCGCTAGGACACCGCCGCCTGCGTTTCTCTTTCCAGATCAACGATTTCAAAGACCCGAACCGATCCAGACCGGCCCACCGTTTAACGCCCGGATGCGGCGGAGGCGGTGTCTACCGCCCCTGATTTTCCGTGTCAACCAGTTCTTTTTAAAGAACTTTCTCAACACTCCCCAAAGCCCGAAGACCCCAGAGGAGGCGGCCTTCTAAGGAAAGCCAAACCCCATGTCAACCGATACAAACCAAACTTCCGCAGTTCAAAAGTCGAAACTTTCAAAGCCGCAAAAATCCACCCGGAAAGCGAAGAAGCGTTCCGCGCAAGCAAATCAGCGATTCGATCGAAGCGCGGAGACTAGTCGGCCCCAGAGGAGAATGCAAGGAGTTTTTCATCCCTGCCTCCAGACCTCGAAAGACGCGCTCTCGAAGCCGGTAAGGCCCGCCCGTCTCCGAGCGAGGGGCGGATATACGGAGGGTCCTCCGGAACGACAAGCCATAAACGACAGAACGATGAACTATCTCGACGAACCCGGACGAGAGCCGGGCAATCCTTCTTGCGGCGGCCGCAGGGACCAAGGTCGACGCCAGTTGCTGAGCGGCCATTCTTGCAGGCGACGGGTTCGACCGCTCGCGCAAACCTACCTCGATGCGACTGAGGGCGAGCCTGACCAAGGATGCCGCTCCACGCATCGGGCGCGGCAAAATCTTGTCGCCGCCAACCACAATGCGCCCATTACGTTGCAGATGGGTGTACAAAGCGCGTCGTTACGCATTTTTATTCCATTTTCTCGGCTTCGCGGGTTGCGTCGCAGCATGGACAAGGTCATAAGAGCGGCCAGTTGAAAGGTTTCCCCTTGCCCCACCGCACCGTCATTGCTGCGATCCAAAGCCCCGCCAAAGCGGCTGCGGACCTGCGCATGCTGTTGCTGGGCGCCCTCCTTCTTCTCGTATCGCTCATTCCGCTTAGCCGAGCGGTGTGGATGCCTGCGACCTGACCTAACCCAGTCAAATCGCCCGCTTCACCCCGCTCCCTCCCGGCAGCGGGGTTTTTCATGTGCCTGACACAGACTCAATAGGTAGAACCTTCCAAAAATCCGATGACCAACTCGTCCGACAGCAAAAAACAACCCAACGCGCGCAGTTCCGCCGTCACCCGGGGCCCGACCCGGGCTGCGGCGCGCTCCTATCTGCGCGCGGCGGGCATGCAGGACGCCGATTTCGACAAGCCGATGATCGCCATCGTCAACACCTGGTCGACGGTCACCCCCTGCAACATGCACCTGGACCGTCTGGCCAGGGACGTGCGCGCCGGGATCATCGGGGCGGGCGGCTATCCCGTCGACTTCAACACCATCGTCGTTACTGACGGCATCTCCATGGGCACCCAGGGGATGAAGGCCTCGCTGATCAGCCGCGAGGTCGTCGCCGACTCCATCGAGTTGGCGGTCGAGGGGCATCAGCTGGACGGCGTCATCTGCATCGTCGGCTGCGACAAGACCATACCGGCGGCGGCCATGGCTCTGGCCCGGATGGATATCCCCGGCCTGGTCTATTACGGCGGCACCATCCTGCCCGGCCGGATCGGCGAGAAGGAGGTCTCGGTCCAGGAGGTGTTCGAGGCCATCGGCGCCCACGGCGCCGGCGCCCTGTCCGACGAAGGCCTGAAGGCGGTCGAGAGCGCGGTCTGTCCCGGCGCCGGCGCCTGCGGCGGGCAGTTCACGGCCAACACCATGGCCATGGCCCTGTCGATCATGGGCATCTCGCCCATGGGCGCCAACGACGTCCCCGCCGTCGATCCCGGCAAGGGCGCGGAAGGCGAACGCTGCGGTCGCCTGATCGTCGAGCGCGTCTTCGCTGGCGACACCGCCCGCAAATACATCACCCGCGCCAGCCTGAAGAACGCCGCCGTCGCGGTCTCGGCCTCGGGCGGATCGACCAACGCCGTCATGCACCTGACCGCCATCGCCGCCGAGGCCGGCGTCGACTTCGGCATCGAGGACTGCCACCAAGCCTGCGTCGAGGCTCCGGTCATCTGCGACCTGAAGCCCGGCGGCCGCTTCCTGGCCTCGCACCTGTTCGCCGCCGGCGGCACGCGTCTGGTCGCCCAACGGCTGGCAGAAGCCGGCAAGATCATCAACGCCCCGACCGTCACCGGCCGCAGCCTGTTCGCCGAGGCCGCCGAGGCCGAGGAGACGCCGGGCCAGCAGGTCGTGACCAGCATGGACGCCCCCGTCATGGCGCGCGGCTCCTACGCCGTCATCTATGGCGACGTGGCCCCTGAGGGCGCGGTCATCAAGCTGACCGGCCACAAGGTCGACCGCTTCGAAGGCCCCGCCGCCGTCTTCGACTGCGAGGAAGACGCCTTCCACGCGGTTCAGGACGGCTCGGTCGGCGAAGGCGACGTCATCATCATCCGCTACGAAGGCCCCAAGGGCGGTCCCGGCATGCGCGAAATGCTGCAGGTCACCGCCGCCCTGAAGGGCCGCAAGATCGAGAACGTCGCCCTGCTGACCGACGGTCGCTTCTCGGGCGCCTCCTACGGCTTCGTCGCCGGCCACGTCTCGCCCGAAGCGGCGGCGGGCGGCCCGATCGCCCTCATTCGCGATGGCGATCCGATCGTCATCGACGTCACCAACCGAAGGATCGACGTGCTCGTCGATCTGGAGGCGCGCCGGGCGGACTTCGCCCCCAACCGGGTCCGTCCGGCGCAAGGCGTTTTCGCGAAATACCGCGCCGCCGTCGCCTCCGCCTCGCAAGGGGCCGTGACCATCCCCAATCCGCCGCCGGCCCAAACGCCTGCGACCTATTCCAACGCCCCCATTTCTGAGGACGCCTGAACCATGGCCATCACCATCTACACCAACGACGACATCAAGCCGGGCGCCATCGCCGGCCAGCGCATCGCCGTCATCGGCTATGGCTCGCAGGGTCGCGCCCACGCCCAGAACCTGAAGGACTCGGGCCATGACGTCATCGTCGGCGTGCGCCAGGGCGGCACGGGCTGGAAGCATGCTGCGGCCGACGGCGTCCCCACCGCCGAGCCGGCCGAGGCCGTTCGCGGCGCCGACATCATCGCCATCCTGACCCCGGACATGATCCAGAACGAGGTCTATCGCGACATCATCGAGCCGAACGCCAAGCCGGGCGCCGCCCTGCTGTTCGCCCACGGCTTCTCGATCATCTACGACCGCATCACCCCGCGCGACGACATGGACGTCATCCTGGTCGCCCCCAAGGGTCCGGGCGATCTGGTCCGTCGCGAGTTCGCGCGTGGTCGGGGCGTGCCCTCGCTGTTCGCCATCGAGAAGGACGCGACGGGCAAGGCGCGCGACCGCGCCATGGGCTACGCCAAGGGCATCGGCGGCGCGACCGGGGGCCTGCTGGAAACCAGCTTCCGCGAGGAGACCGAGACGGATCTGTTCGGCGAACAGGCGGTCCTGTGCGGCGGCGCCAAGGAGCTGGTCATCTCGGGCTTCAACACCCTGGTCGAGGCCGGTTATCAGCCCGAGATCGCCTACTTCGAATGCCTGCATGAGCTGAAGCTGATCGTGGACCTGTTCTACGAGGGCGGCATCTCCAAGATGCACCACTTCATCTCGGAAACGGCCAAGTGGGGCGCCGTCGCCTCGGGCCCGCGCGTCATCAATGACGAGACCCGCGCCCGCATGAAGACGATCCTGACCGAGATTCAGGACGGAACCTTCGCCAGGAACTGGATCGCCGAGAATGAGGCCGGCAAGCCGCAGTACGCCGCCTGGCTGAAGGCCGACGGCGAATCCCAGATCGAACAGACCGGCGCGCGCCTGCGCGAGCGCATGGCCTGGCTGCAGACCGCCAAGTCTGAAGCCGCCTGACCCGCCTGCATATTAAAGAGAGACTGACCCGATGAGCGCCGCCGCGCCCGCCCTGAAAACCGCCTCCGCCCCGGCGACCGTGAACGACACGGCCACCGGCGCGCGCCTGCTCGTCTCCAGCCTGGAGCGGATGGGCGTGGAGGTGGTCTTCGGCTATCCTGGCGGCGCCATCATGCCCATCTATGACGCCCTGACCGGCACGGGCCTGAAGCACATCCTGGTCCGTCACGAACAGGGCGCGGCCTTCGCCGCCGACGCCTATGCCCGCGCCTCGGGCAAGGTCGGGGTCTGCATGGCCACCTCCGGCCCGGGCGCCACCAATCTGATCACCGGAATCGCCAACGCCATGATGGATTCGGTGCCGATGGTCTGCATCACCGGCAACGTCCCGCAGGGCGTCATGGGCACCGACGCCTTTCAGGAGATCGACATCCTGGGCGTCACCCTGCCCATCGTGAAACACTCTATATTGGTGCGCGACGCCTCGGAGATCCCGGCCGCCGTCGAACAGGCCTTCCACATCGCCGCCTCGGGTCGTCCTGGCCCTGTCCTGATCGACCTGCCCAAGGACGTCCAGTTCGCCACCGCCGTCGCCCCGTTCGGCTTCAACCTCCCCAATGAAACGATCCCGCTGAACCACGACGCGATCGCCGAGGCCGAACGCTTCATCCGCGCCGCCGAGCGCCCGCTGATCTACATCGGCGGCGGGGTCAAGATCGCCAAGGCGACCGAGGCCGTCCGCGCCTTCGCCGAGGCCACCGGCATCCCGGCCGTCGCGACCCTGAACGCCCTGGGCACCATCGCCACCGACGCTCCCGGCTATCTGGGGATGCTGGGCATGCACGGCACGCGCGCCGCCAACGAGGCGGTCCAGTCGTCCGACCTGCTGATCGTCCTGGGCGCTCGCTTCGACGACCGCGCCACCGGCAAGCTGGCCGAGTTCGCGCCCCACGCCCGGGTCGTCCATTTCGACATCGACGCCTCCGAGATCGGCAAGCTGCGCGCGACCCATGTCGCGGTCGCCGGCGAGCTGAAGCCGGGAGTCGAGGCCCTGACCGCCCGCATGGCGACCGCGCCTCTGACCATCGACCCCTGGGTCATCCGTTGCGCCTCCGCAGCCGCCCATCACGCCGCCCGCTATGACGCCCCGGGCGAAGGCGTCTATGCGCCCGCCCTGCTGAAGCAGTTGTCCGAGGCCGCCGGCGACCGCTTCGTCGCCGCCTGCGACGTCGGCCAGCACCAGATGTGGGCCGCCCAGCACTGCCGCTTCTCCAGGCCGGAAGCCCACATCACCTCGGGCGGTCTGGGCGCCATGGGCTTCGGCCTGCCCGCCGGCCTGGGCGCCAAGCTGGCCGATCCTTCGGCCACGGTCGTCACCATCGCCGGCGACGGCGGCTTCATGATGAACATCCAGGAGCTGGCGACGCTGAAACGCTACGGCGTCGCGCTGAAGATCGTCCTGCTGGACAATTCCTCGCTGGGCCTGGTGCGTCAGTGGCAGGAGCTGTTCTTCGAGGAGAACTATTCCGAGGTCGATCTGTCCGACAACCCGGACTTCGTGAAGGTGGCCGAGGCCTTCGGCATCGAGGCCTTCCGCATCGACCGTCGCGATCAGGTGGAAGACGGCATCGCTCGCCTGCTGGCCGCCGACGGCCCCTGCCTGGCCCACGTCGTCATCAACCCCAAAGAGAACGTCTGGCCTCTGGTTCCGCCAGGCAAGAGCAACGCTGAAATGATGGAAGGCGCATGACCATGAGCGACACCATTCACATCCAGATCGACCGGGCCGACGGCTCGCTTCAGCGTCTCATCGGCCTGGTGGAACGCCGCGGCTTCCACATCGACGGCATGAGCATGGCGGATGAAGGCCCGTCGCGCCGCATCGCCCTGACCGTGCGCGGCCGCGACGCCGCGCGCTCCATCGACAACCTGGGTTGCCAGATCGACCGCCTGTTCGGCGTCGCCCGCATCGGCGCCCCCGCCTACCAGTCCGAGGCCGCGTAAAATGTCCCGAGTAGAACGAGTATCCAGAACCGCCGAGATTACGGCGTCGGATCCCAACCGCGTCATCATCTTCGACACCACCCTGCGCGACGGCGAACAGGCCCCCGGCTTCTCCATGTCGGCCGAGTCCAAGCTGAAGATGGCCCATGTCCTGCGCGACCTGGGCGTGGACGTAATCGAGGCCGGCTTCGCCGCCGCCTCGCCGGGCGACGAGGAATGCATCCGACGCGTCTGCGGCGAGATCGAGGGTCCCGTCTTCGCCTCGCTGTCGCGCGCCAACGAGAAGGACATCGACGCCTCGTTCCGGGGTCTGTCGCCTGCGCCGAAATCGCATCGCCGCTGCCACGTCTTCCTCGCCACCAGCCCGATCCATCGCTCGGCCAAGCTGCGGATGAGCACGAACGAGGTGCTGGCCACCATCTCGCGTACGGTGGAATACGCCGCCTCGATGTTCGACGACGTCGAGTTCTCGGCCGAGGACGCTTTCCGCACCGAGCCCGAGTTTCTGGCCGAAGCCCTGATGGCCGCCGCCGACGCGGGCGCCCAGACGCTGAACGTGCCCGACACCGTCGGCTACGCCACGCCCGAAGAAGTGCGCGCGCGCTTCGCCTGGCTGGACGGGATCATCCGCCCGCGTCACGCGGACGTGATCTTCTCGTCGCACGCTCACAACGACCTGGGTCTGGCCGTCGCCAACTCCCTGGCCGCCGTCGAGGGCGGCGCGCGTCAGATCGAGGGCGCGATCAACGGCATCGGCGAACGGGCCGGCAACGCCTCGATCGAAGAGACCATCATGGCCCTGCGCACCCGCGCGGACCGCTATGGCGTGACCGTCGGCGCCGAGAGCCGTCATCTGGTGCGCGCGTCGGAAACCCTGCGCGAGGTGACCGAGACGGTCATCGCCCGCAACAAGGCCATCGTCGGCCTGAACGCCTTCGCCCACGAGGCCGGGATCCACCAGCACGGCATGATGGCCGACGCCCGCACCTACGAGATCATGCGTCCCGAGGACGTCGGTTTCGAGGGCAGCTACTTCGTGCTGGGCAAGCATTCCGGCCGCCACGCGGTCGGCAAGCGGGCTGAGGCCCTGGGTCATGTGCTGGAAGGCCAGCGCCTGGCCGACGTCTTCGCCGGCTTCAAACATCGCGCCGACCAGATCGGCGAAATCAATGACGCGGAGCTGACCGCCATCATCGCGGCTGTGACAGCCCAGACCGTGGCCGACGGCGCCTCCGCATACATGGACAAGACCTATGCAGCCGCTGGCTAAGAATATCTGGATCAACGGCGACCTGACGCCCTGGGCCGACGCCAGGATCCACGTCATGAGCCACGCCCTGCACTACGGCACCTCGGTGTTCGAAGGCATCCGCGTCTATGACACCCCGAACGGCCCGTGCGGCTTCCGTCTGACCGACCACATCCGCCGCCTGTTCGACAGCGCGCGCATCTATCACTTCCCCCTGCCCTTCACCGAGGACGAGCTGGTCCAGGCCTGCAAGGACGTGGTCCGTTCCGAGGGCCTGCGTTCGGCCTATCTTCGGCCCCTGGCCTTCCTGGGCGAGTGCGGCATGGGCGTGTCCCCCTCGCCTGAGACCATCCGCACCGACGTCATGATCTCGGCCTTCCCCTGGGGCGCCTATCTGGGCGAGGAAGCCCTGGAGAAGGGGGTCGACGCCTGTATCTCCAGCTGGAACCGCGTCGCGCCGAACACCATCCCGGCCGGGGCCAAGGCCGGCGGCAACTACCTGTCCGGTTATCTGATCGGCCGCGAAGCCCGTGTGCGCGGCTTCGGCGAAGGCATCGCCCTAGGCGCCGACGGCCTGCTGTCCGAAGGGGCCGGCGAGAACCTGTTCGTGATCAAGGACGGCGTGCTGATGACCCCGCCCGCCGCCGCCTCCATCCTGCAAGGCATCACTCGCGACAGCGTCATGAAACTGGCGCGCGGCCTAGGCTATGAGGCTAGAGAGCAGATCCTGCCGCGCGAGACCCTCTATGTCGCCGACGAGGTCTTCATGACTGGCACCGCCGCCGAAATCACCCCCGTCCGCTCCATCGACGGCATCCCCACCCGCGCCAACGGTCCCGGCCCGATCACCAAGGCGGTCAACAAGGCCTTCCGCGGCCTGTTCGACGGCACCACCCCCGACCGCTTCGGCTGGCTGGAGCCCATCGGCGAGGCTTCCTCCGCCGCCTCTCCCAAGGAGCGCGTGCATGAGCTGGCATGATCAATCCTCCCCTGTCGCCTCGCGACGGGGGAGGGGGACCGCCGCAGGCGGTGGAGGGGGCGAGCCCCGTCCGTCGCGCTCGGCCTTCGCCCCCACCACCATGCTGCGCATGGTCCCCCTCCCCCGCTTCGCAGGGGAGGATGGCCGATGAGCGCCCGCACCCTGTACGAAAAGGTCTGGGACCGGCACGTCGTCGTGCCGGAAACGGCCGAGACGCCGGGGGTGATGTATGTAGATCTGCATCTGGTCCACGAAGTCACCTCGCCCCAAGCCTTCTCCGAAATCGAGGCGCGCGGCCTGAAAGTCCGCCGCCCCGACCGCACCTTCGCCACCCTGGACCACTCGACCCCGACCCTGCCCGCCGGCGCGGACGGCCAGCGCCCCTACTTCACCGCCGCCGCCAGGAACCAGGTCGAGACGCTGGAGGCCAACTGCGCCCGTCACGGCGTCGAACTGGCCGGTTGGGACTCGGATCAGCGCGGCGTGGTTCACGTCATGGGGCCTGAGCTGGGCCTGACCCAGCCGGGCATGACCGTGGTCTGCGGCGACAGCCATACCGCCACCCACGGCGCCTTCGGAGCCCTGGCGTTCGGCATCGGCACGTCGGAGGTCGGCCACGTCCTGGCCACCCAGTGCCTGTTGCAGCGCCGCGCCAAGGCCATGCGCGTGACGGTCGACGGGGCCTTGCGTCCCGGCGTCTCGGGCAAGGACATGGCCCTGGCCGTCATCGCCGCCATCGGCTTCGGCGGCGGCACCGGCTACGTCATAGAATACGCCGGCGAAGCCGTGCGCGCCCTGGACATGGAAGGGCGCATGACCCTGTGCAACATGTCCATCGAGGCGGGCGCGCGGGCCGGCATGATCGCCCCCGACCAGACCACTATCGACTGGCTGCGCGGCCGTCGTCACGTCCCCGCCGACTTCGAGGCCGCCGCCGCCGACTGGCTGACTTTGGCCTCCGATCCCGGCGCGACCTTCGATCAGGAGGTAAGGCTGGACGGCGCCGCCATCCGTCCCATGGCCACCTGGGGCACCACCCCCGACGCCGGCGCCCCCGTCGGCGCCCCGGCGCCCCAGCCGCGCTCGGCGTCTGACCAGAAGGCCCTGGACTACATGGGCTTCACCGCCGGCGAGGCGACGACCGGCCACAAGGTCGACGTGGTCTTCATCGGCAGTTGCACCAACGGACGCCTGCCCGACCTGCGCGCCGCCGCCGACATCCTGCGCGGCCGCAAGGTCCAGCCGGGCGTTCGCATGCTGGTCGTCCCCGGCTCCGAGGCCGTGCGTCGCGACGCTGAAGACGAAGGCCTGGATAAGGTCTTCATCGCCGCCGGCGCCGAATGGCGCATCCCCGGCTGCTCCATGTGCATCGCCATGAATGGCGATTTCGTCGCCCCCGGCCAGTTGGCGGTCTCGACCTCCAACCGCAATTTCGAAGGCCGTCAGGGCAAGGGCGCTCGCACCATCCTGGCCAGCCCCGCCACCGCTGCGGCCAGCGCCGTGACCGGCGTTCTGACCGACCCGCGTGCTTTCCTGTCGGAGGCCGCCGCTCATGTCTGAACCATTCAAAACCCTGACGTCGAAGACCCTGACCCTGAGCCAGGCCAATATCGACACCGACCAGATCATCCCGGCCCGCTTCCTGACCACCACGTCGCGCGAGGGTCTGGGCGCCCACGCCTTCCACGACTGGCGCTATGAGGCGGACGGGTCGCCCAAGCCCGAGGCGGTGCTGAACCGCATCGATCCGACCGAGCAGCGCATCCTGCTGGCCGGTCCCAATTTCGCCTGCGGCTCGTCGCGCGAGCACGCCCCCTGGGCCCTTCTGGACTATGGCTTCCGGGCGGTGATCTCGACCGAGATCGCCGACATCTTCACCTCCAATGCCCTGAAGAACGGCTTCCTGCCCATCGTCGTCGATCAGGCGACCTGGGACGATCTGGCCGCCCACCCGGAACAGGCCGTCACCATCGACCTGGAAGCCGGCGAGATCCGTCGCGGCAATGTCGCCCCCGTCCCGTTCAAGGTCGAGGCCTTCGCCCGCCAGTGCCTGCTCGACGGCGTCGATACGCTCGGCTGGCTGCAAGCCAGACTGCCCTACATCCAGACCTACGAACGCTTCCGTGAACCGGAGACCATCTGATGCCCCACACTCGCACGTTCAACATCGTGGTCCTGCCCGGCGACGGCGTCGGCCCGGAGGTCGCTCTGGCCGCCGAGCGCGTCCTGACCTGCATCGGCGACATCTACGGCCATCGCTTCGAGTTCGCCGAGCACCTGATCGGCGGCGCCGCCATCGACGCGACCGGCGAAGCCCTGCCCGAGGAAACGAAAACCGCTTGCCTGGCCTCCGACGCCGTCCTGCTGGGCGCGGTCGGCGGACCCAAATGGGACGGCGCGCCCGTCCGCCCCGAACAGGGTCTGCTGGCCATCCGCAAGGCCATGGGCCTGTACGCCAACCTGCGGCCCCTGCAGGTCTCGCCGGTCCTGGCCCACCTGTCGCCGCTGAAGAAGGAGATCGTCGAGGGCGTCGATCTGATCGTCTTCCGCGAGCTGACCAGCGGCGTCTATTTCGGCGAGAAGACCCGCACCGAAACCAGCGCCTCGGACCTGTGCGTCTATACGGTCGAGGAGATCGAACGCGTCGCCCGCGCCGCCTTCCAGGCCGCCGGCCAGCGTCGCGGCAAGGTCACCTCGGTCGACAAGGCCAATGTCATGGAGACCAGCCGCCTGTGGCGCGAGGTCGTGACCCGCATCCACGCCGAGGAATATCCGCAGATCACCCTGGAGCACGCCCTGGTCGACTCCATGGCCATGCACCTGATCAGGAAGCCGCGCGAATACGACGTCATCCTGACCGAGAACATGTTCGGCGACATCCTGTCGGACGAGATCTCGGTGCTGGGCGGGTCCATCGGCCTGCTGCCCTCGGCCTCACTGGGCAGCAGCGGCCCCGGCCTGTTCGAGCCGATCCACGGCTCGGCCCCCGACATCGCCGGCAAGGACCTGGCCAACCCCATCGGCATGGTCCTGTCGGCGGCCATGATGCTGCGTCACAGCTTCGAACTGGAAGACGAGGCGGATTCGATCGAGGCCGCCGTCGCCGCCGTCCAGGCCTCCGGCGCCGTCACCGCCGATCTGGGCGGGGCTCTGGGCACGGCGGAGGCCACGCGCGCCATCGTCGACGCCATCCGCGCCATCCACTGGGCCGCCGCCCGCCACGTGCCTATGCACTGGGCCTAGGCTCCAGCGCCCGCGCATGGATATAAAATAGAAAGGGCGGGCCTCGCGGTCCGCCCTTTTTGCAATCAGCTGTCGATCAGGCCCTGTAGCGCCCCGGCCATGCGCCGCGCCAACTCCGCCTTCTGCACCTCATCCAGCGAAGAATAGCCGTCCGACAGCTCGCGTCCGATCGCCATGCCCATGATCAGGCCCGCCGCCAGACGCGCCCGCACGGGGGCGTCCGCACCGCCGATCCAGGCCGCCAACGGGTCAAAGAAGCGATTGTTGGAGGTGCGCTGCATCACGTCCATCGCCTTGGCCGAGCCGACCGAGCGCAACAGGATCAGCAGACCGCGCATCTTGGCGCCGGCTCCCTCGTTCTGGCCGTCGTCCTGACACGGCATGACCTCGCCATAGATGATTTCGCGGGCCAGACGCTCGCCGAAATCCTCGCGCGCGCCGTCCATCAGGTCCCGGCCGTTCTTGCAACTGTCCAGAACGGCGACGAACAGGTCTTCCTTTGAGCCGAAGTAGCGACTGATCAGGGCCGCATCCACGCCGACGTCGCGCGCCACGTCGCGCATGCCGACATCGTCATAACTGTCCGAGCAGAACCGCTCCCGCGCCGCCTCCAGAATGGCCTGGCGGGTCGCGTTGGCGTTACGCGGTCGGGGGGCGTCGCAAAGGACCAAAGGGTCACACTCCTATAAACCTTAAACCCTATATGGCTTTGTCATCAGGCGTTGACAAGCGGAACCGCGATCATCATTAAGTCACCGAACGTTGACTGGTGCGTCCTCCCCCGAAGAGCGCCGGTCTGTTAATGTATGAAATCCCTCCCACAGGAGAATGCGCCGATGCGCACGGTTAAGATCGCGGTCGCGTCCGTTCTGATGACGGCCGCCCTCTACGGCTGTTCCAAGGGAGGCGAAGCCCCCGCCCCCCAGGCCCCTCCTGTGACGGTGGCCACGCCGCTGGCCCGCCAGGTCGTGGACTGGGATGAAGTTACGGGCCGCTTCGAAGCCACCCGTTCGGTCGACGTGCGTGCGCGTGTCGGCGGCTACATCCAGGCGGTCCACTTCAAGGACGGCGACTTCGTGCGTCAGGGCCAGCTGCTCTTCACGCTGGACGCCCGACCGGCCCAGGCCGCGCTCGGCACCGCCCAGGCCCAACTGGCCCAGGCCCAGGCCCAGCTGACCCTGGCCCGCACCGAGTTCACACGCTCTGAAGGCCTGCTGGCCTCGCAAGCCGTGTCCCAGGCCGAGGTCGACGCCAAGCGCGGCGCCGTGGCCCAGGCCCAGGCCGCAGTCTCGGCCGCCAACGCCGCCATTCGCGCCCGCCAGCTGGACGTCGAGTTCACCCGGGTCACGGCCCCGATCGCGGGTCGCGTGTCCGACCGTCGCGTCGATCCGGGCAACCTGGTGGGCGGCGGGTCCTCGGCCGGCGACGTGCTGACGACCATCGTCTCGTCCTCGCCGATCTACTTCGTCTTCGACGGCTCCGAAGCCCTGGCGCTGAAGTATCAGCGCGACGCCCGCACCGGCGGCGCAGCCCCCATCCGCATCCGCCTGCAGGATGAGACCGGCTACGACCGCGTCGGCACGCTGGACTTCACCGATAACGCGATCGACGCCGCCTCGGGCACCATTCGTCTGCGGGCCGTGGTGCAGAACGGCGACGGCTTCCTGAAGCCCGGCATGTTCGGTCAGGCCCAGCTGGCTGGCGCCGGCGCCTATCAGGCCCTGCTTGTCCCTGACGCCGCCATCGCCACCGACGCCGCCCGTCGGGTGGTCATCGTGGTCAAGCCCGACGGCACGACCGAGCCCCGCGCGGTTCAGACCGGACCTCTGGTCGACGGCCTGCGCGTCATCCGTTCCGGCCTGAAGCCGACCGATCGCGTCATCATCGCCGGCGGTCAACGCATCCAGATGCCGGGCATGAAGGTCGCGCCCAAGAATGGCACCATCGCTCCGGGCGCGCCCCAGGCGGGCAGCGCCCCGGTCACCCAGGCGGCGCCGGCTTCCAGCGCCTCCTTCGCCAACGCTGGCTGATCTTAAATGAATATCTCCCGCTTCTTCATCGACCGCCCCATCTTCGCGGGCGTGATATCGGTGTTCATCACCCTGATCGGCCTGTTCGCCTATCCGCTGCTGCCTCTTTCGCAGTATCCGGAGATCGCGCCCCCGACGATCACCATCAACGCGGCCTACCCCGGCGCCTCGGCCGAGACCCTGGCCGAAACCGTGGCGGCCCCCATCGAGCAAGAGGTCAACGGCGTCGAGAAGATGCTGTACCTCACGTCCTCGTCCACCTCGGACGGGGCCGTGGCCATCACCGTCACCTTCCAGCCCGGAACGGATCTCGATTCCGCGCAGGTGCTGGTGCAGAACCGCGTCGCCCTGGCCGAGCCCAAGCTTCCCGAGCAGGTCCGCCAGATCGGCGTGACGGTCAACAAGGCCGAAAGCGGCTTCCTGATGATCGTCGGCCTGACCTCGCCCGACGGCAGCCTCGATAACGACTACGTCGGCAACTTCGCCAACTCGACGCTGCGCGACCGCCTGTTGCGGATCGACGGCGTGGGCCAGGTGCAGGTGTTCGGCGGCGGCAACTATTCGATGCGCATCTGGATCGACCCGGCCAAGGCGGCCGAGCGCGGCCTGACCGGCTCGGACATCGTCGGCGCCCTGCGCGCCCAGAACGTCCAGGCCGCCGCCGGCGCCATCGGCCAGCCTCCCTTCGCCACCAACGCCGCCGCCTTCCAGCTGCCGGTCCAGGTGCAGGGCCGACTGTCCGACCCGGATCAGTTCGCCGACGTCGTCATCAAGTCCGATGCTCAAGGCCGCGTGACCCGCGTCCGTGACGTCGCCCGCGTCGAACTGGGTGCCCAGGACTATGGCATCCGCGGCTTCTTCGACGGAGAGCGTGGCGTCGGCGTCGCCGTCGTCCAGCAGCCGGGCGCCAACGCGCTGGGCACCGCCAACCGCGTCCTGGCCGAGGTCGAGGCCCTGAAGGCCGAACTGCCTGCGGGCATGGCCGTCTCCATTCCCTACAACCCGACGGAATTCGTCGCCGCCTCGGTCGAAGCGGTGCAGCACACCCTGCTGGAAGCCGTCGTGCTCGTGGTCATCGTGGTCATGGTCTTCCTGCAGACCTGGCGCGCCGCCATCATTCCCATCGTCGCCATCCCCGTCGCCCTGGTCGGCACCTTCGCGGTGCAGCTGGCTCTGGGCTACTCGATCAACTCCCTGTCGCTGTTCGCCCTGGTCCTCGCCGTCGGCATCGTCGTCGATGACGCCATCGTCGTGGTCGAGAACGTCGAGCGATACCTGCGACAAGGCCTCACGCCCAAGGAGGCGGCCTATCGCTCGATGCAGGAGGTTTCGGGCGCCCTGATCGCCATCGGCCTGGTGCTGACCGCGGTGTTCGTCCCGACCGCCTTCGTCCCCGGCATCCCCGGCATCTTCTACCGCCAGTTCGCCGTCACCATCGCTTCGGCGGCGCTGATATCGCTGCTGGTGTCGCTGACCCTGTCTCCGGCCATGGCGGCCCTGCTGCTCAAGCCGCACGTCGACCACGCCAATGTCCGCAAACCCGGCCTGTGGGGCGCGATCGTCTATTATGTCCGTTGGGCCGGCGACAAGTTCAACCAGGGCTTCGACTGGCTGTCGGACAAGTACGGCCGCCTCACCGCCCGCCTGGTGCGTTCGCTGATGGTCGTCCTGATCATCTATGCGGGTCTGCTGGCCATTACCGGCTGGCGTCTGATGGACACGCCCTCGGGCTTCATTCCGGAACAGGATCAGGGCTTCCTGATCGGCGTCATCCAGCTTCCGGCCGGCGCCTCGCTGGACCGCACCGAAGCGGTGATGAAGCGCGCCAATGAGATCATCCAGAAGACCGAGGGTGTCGACGGCACCGTGGCCTTCGCCGGTCTCGACGGCTCCAGCTTCTCGTTCGGTTCGAACGCCGCGACCATCTTCGTGCGCCTCGACGCCTTCGAGAACCGCACCAAGGAACAGGCGGCCACGGCCCTGGCCGGCGCCATCACCGGCGCCACCGGCGGCATCGAGGAAGCCAACATCTTCGTCATCGCCCCCCCGGCCGTTCAGGGCCTGGGCAACGGCAACGGCTTCAAGATGATGATCCAGGACCGTTCCGGCGCGGGCTACCGCGCGCTGGAAGGCGCCACCTTCGCCATGATGGGCGGGGCCGCGCAGATGCCGGACCAGGTGCAGCAGGTCTTCTCGACCTACAACACCGGTTCGCCCCGCATCGCCGCCGACGTCGACCGCAACAAGGCCCTGATGATGGGCGTCCAGCCCTCGGCCGTGTTCGACACTCTCGGCGTCTATCTGGGTTCGTCCTACATCAACGACTTCAACCTGCTGGGTCGCACCTTCCGCGTCACGGCCCAGGCTGAACCCTCGTCGCGGGACGACATCGCCGACATCGCCAACCTGAAGACCCGCTCCGCCACCGGCGCCATGGTGCCGATCGGCGCCGTCGCCAACCTGCGTGAGGACTCCGGTCCGGCCCGCGTCGTTCGCTACAACCTGTTCCCGGCTTCCGAGCTTCAGGGGCAGGCCGCACCGGGCGTCTCGTCCGGCCAGGGGCTGGCGACGATGGAGCAACTGGCCTCTCAAGCCCTGCCGCAAGGCTTCAGCTTCGAGTGGACCGAACTGGCCCTGCAGGAGAAGCAGGCGTCGGGCGGAGCCTCCATGATCTTCGTCATGGCCGTGGTCTTCGTCTTCCTGGTGCTGGCGGCGCAGTATGAGGCCTTCACCCTGCCGCTCGCGGTGGTGCTGATCGTCCCCATGTGTCTGCTGGCGGCCATGATCGGGGTGAACATCCGTGGTCTGGACAACAACATCCTGGTCCAGATCGGACTCGTCGTCCTGATCGCGCTTGCGGCCAAGAACGCCATCCTGATCGTCGAATTCGCCAAGCAGGCGGAAGAGGAAGAGGGCATGGACCGCTTCGAAGCGGCTGTTTACGCCGCCAAGGTGCGCCTGCGTCCGATCCTGATGACGTCCTTCGCCTTCATCTTCGGCGTGGTGCCGCTGATGCTGGCGACCGGCCCCGGCGCCGAAATGCGCCAGTCGCTGGGCACGTCGGTCTTCTCCGGCATGCTGGGCGTGACCTTCTTCGGTCTGATCTTCACCCCGGTCTTCTACGTCATGATGCGCTGGGTCTCGGGCAAGCTGCCCAAGGCGCCCGAAAAGCCGCGCGATCTGCCGACCACCTACGGCGCGCCGGCTCATGATCCGTACGACCCCACTGACCCCGCGCCGACGGCCCCCACCACGGCCAACCCGCGCCTGGGAGACGCCTGATGAACCGTAAAGCCCTTCCCTTCCTGACCGCCTCCGGCGCCGCGCTTCTTCTCGCGGCCTGCGCGGTCGGGCCGAAGGCGCCCGACGCCGCCCTTCCCCCTCAGGCGTCGGGCGCCTTCATCGGCTCGCAGTCCGCTTCGGTTTCGACCGAAGCGGCCCGCGGCGACTGGTGGCGGCTCTATAACGACGCCACGCTCGACGGTCTGATCCAGCAGGCGCTGACCGAGAACAACGAGCTGGAGGCGGCCGCCGCCAACCTGCGCGCCGTGCGGGCCTCGCTGTCCGAGGCGCGCGCCGGCCGTCTGCCCACGACCAACGCCAACGCCGCCTTCAACCGCAGCCGCGCGTCGACGGTCACCGCACCGACCGCCAACGGCGCCACGCTGGACGATGTCGACACCTACAGCGTCGGCCTGGACGTCTCCTATGAGGTCGACCTTTTCGGCCGGGTGGAATCCTCGATCCGCGCCGCCCGCGCTGACGCCGCCGCCGCCGCCGAAGCGCTGGAGGTGGTGCGCATCACCGTCGCCGCCGAAACCGCCCGGGCCTATGCCGACACCTGCTCGGCCAACGCCCAGATCGCCGTGGCCGAACGCACCATCGAACTGCAGGGCCGCACGCTGGACCTGACCCGCCGACTGCTGGACGCCGGCGGCGGCAATGGCCTGGACGTTGCGGGCGCCGCCTCGACCCTCGAGGCCACGCGGGCGACCCTTCCGCCCCTGCGCGCCCAGCGCGACGGGGCCCTGTTCCGCCTCGCCACCCTTACCGGCCGCACGCCGGCCGAGGCCAGCGAAGCGGCGCGCGGTTGCCAGGCTCCGCCCCAACTGTCGCAGCCCATCCCGATCGGCGACGGCGCGGCCCTGCTGGCGCGTCGCCCCGACGTGCGTCAGGCCGAGGCCCGCCTGGCCGCCGCCGCGGCCCGCGTCAACGTGGCCACCGCCAGCCTCTATCCCAGCATCAGCCTGGGGGGCTCGCTCGGCTCGACCGCGCTGGACTCTTCGGATCTGGGCGACGACGCCAACTTCCGCTTCAGCGTCGGTCCGCTGATCAGCTGGAACTTCCCCAACATCGCGGTGGCCCGCGCCCGCATCAGGCAGGCGGGGGCCCAGACCGACGCCGCCCTGGCCACGTTCGATCAGACCGTGCTTGTGGCCTTGCAGGAAACCGAGACCGCCCTCAGCGCCTACGCCAACGAACTGGATCGACGCTCGGCCCTGCTCAATGCCCGTGACCAGGCGGCGACGGCGGTGCGTCTGTCCCGTCTTCGCTTCGAGGCCGGCGCCGACAACTTCCTCACCCTGCTGGTGTCGGAGCGCGCCCTGGCCGCCGCCGACGCCGCGCTTGCCGCTTCGGAAGCCCAGGTCGTCACCAACCAGATCGCTCTGTTCAAAGCCCTGGCCGGCGGCTGGGATCAGGCCCCCGATCCGGAAGTCTGATCCTCGGATCATCGCTAGAAATGCAAACGCCCGGCAGGTTCGACCCCGCCGGGCGTTTTCTTTTGAACCCTGACGCATGATTTTGACTGTTCGAGGCGTGACCGCAGACCGATTGATGCTCTAGGACAGGGTCATGATCCTGCCCGCCGCGCCCTCCCCCGCCGCCGAGACGTCGCCCGCGACCGCGCTGGCGCACGCGCGTCGCGTTGTGGTCAAGATCGGCTCCTCCCTGCTCATCGATCACGCGACGCGCGCCGTGGCCCGCGACTGGCTGGCCTCCCTGGCCGGCGACATCGCCGCTCTGCGCCAGCAAGGGCGGGAGGTCATCGTCGTCTCCTCCGGCGCCGTGGCCCTGGGGCGCGGACGGCTGAACAGCGCGCCCGGTCGGCTGCAGGACAAGCAGGCCGCCGCCGCCGTCGGCCAGACCCTGCTGATGCACGCCTGGGAAGAGGCCCTTGCCCCTCATGGCCTGATCACCGCCCAGATCTTGCTGACCCGCGATGACACCGAACGCCGCCGCCGCTGGCTCAACGCCCGCGCCACGGTCGAGGCCCTGCTGGCCCACGGCGTCGTTCCCGTGGTCAATGAAAACGACACAGTCGCCACCGAGGAAATCCGCTACGGCGACAACGACCGTCTGGCCGCTCGCGCAGCGCAACTGGCCCGCGCCGACCTGCTGATCCTGCTGTCCGACGTCGACGGCCTCTACACCGCCGACCCGCGCCGCAATCCCGAGGCTCGCCACCTGCCTCTGGTCGAGACGCTCGACCCGGAGATTCTCAGCATGGCCACAGGGCCGAACACGACGGCCGGGGTGGGCGCCGGCGGCATGGCCACCAAGCTGGCGGCGGCCCAGATCGCGCGCTCGGCTGGCTGCGCCACCGTCATCGCCTCAGGCCTGACGCCGCATCCGCTGAAGGCCGTCGCTGAGGGCGCCCGCGCCACCCTGATCACCGCCCCGGCCACGCCGCTGGCCGCCTGGAAACAGTGGATCGCCGGCAGCATGGCCCCCGGCGGCGCGCTGACCCTGGACGAGGGCGCCGTTCACGCCCTGAAATCCGGCAAGAGCCTGCTGCCCTCGGGCATAGCCTCGGTCAGCGGCGCGTTCGAGAAAGGCGACAGTCTGCGACTGCTCGACCCATCCGGCGCCGTCGTCGGCGTCGGCCTGGCCGCCTATCCCGCCGACGAGATCGCTCTGATCAGGGGCCGTCATTCCGACGAGATCGAGACCCTGTTGGGCTATCGCGGCCCCTCGGTCGTGATCCACCGCGACGACCTGGTGCTGGAAACCCGATGACCGACATCCATGCCCTCATGCTCGACATGGGCCGCCGCGCCCGCGCTGCCGCCGACGCCCTTCGCGCCACCACGCCGGACACCCGCACCACCGCCCTGATCCTCCTCGCTCAGGGCCTGCGGGCCGCCGAGGCCGACATCCTGTCGGCCAACGCCCGCGACATCACCAACGCCCGCGCCTCGGGCCTCACCGAGGCTCTGATCGACCGTCTGGCCCTGACCCCCGCCCGCGTCGAGGGCATGGCCGTGGCCGTCGAGACCATCGCCGCCCAGCCTGATCCCGTCGGCGCCGAGATGGCGCGCTGGACCCCCGCCAACGGTCTGGACATCGCCCGCGTCCGCACGCCCATCGGCGTGCTGGGCGTCATCTTTGAGAGCCGGCCCAATGTCACCGCCGACGCCGCCGCCCTGTGCATCCGCTCGGGCAACGCCGCCATCCTGCGCTGCGGCTCGGACTGTCTGGAATCCTCGCGCGCCATCGCCGCCGTGGTCGCCCGCGCCGTCGCGGAGGCCGGCCTGCCCGCCGACGCCATCCAGCTGGTGCCGATCCCTGATCGCGAGGCGGTCGGCGCCATCCTCTCGGGTCTCGACGGCGCCGTCGACCTGATCATCCCGCGCGGCGGCAAGAGTCTGGTCGCCCGCGTTCAGGCCGAGGCCAAGGCCCCGGTGCTGGGCCACCTGGAGGGCCTGTGCCACACCTATCTGGACGCCGCCGCCGACCTCGACGTCGCCCGCCGCGTCGTCGTCAACGCCAAGATGCGCCGCGTCTCGGTCTGCGGCGCCACCGAGACCCTGCTGGTCGATCGCGCCGCCGCCGAGCGCCTGCTGCCCGCCGTCGCTGCTGACCTCATCGCCGCCGGCTGCGAACTGCGTGGCGACGCCGAGACCCGCGCCCTCCTCCCCGAGGCCGCCGCAGCCGTCGAAGCGGACTGGACCACCGAATACCTGGCCCCCATCCTGTCGGTGCGGGTCGTGGACGGCGTGGACGGCGCGGTCGAGCACATCCGGGCTTACGGCTCAGGCCATACCGAGGCCGTCATCACCACCGACGCGGAGGCCGCCGAACGTTTCGCCAATGGCGTCGACAGCGCCATTGTCCTGATCAACGCCTCGACCCAGTTCGCCGACGGCGGCGAGTTCGGCTTCGGCGGCGAGATCGGCATCTCAACCTCCAAGCTGCACGCCCGCGGCCCCGTCGGCGCCGAGCAGCTGACCACCTACAAGTACGTCGTGCGCGGCCGGGGCCAGACCCGGCCGTAACCCTCCGTCATCCCGGCCCAGCGGAAAGCCGCGCCGAGCGGGGACCGCCACCCACTCACCGCCTGTGTCTTGAGCGGTCCCGGATAACGGCTCCGCCGTTTCCGGGATGACGCGGAACGAGAGGCCACAGCCCAAGCCCCGACCTCTCCACTATTCTTTACGGGCCTCAAGTAGCGCGAAGCGCGATAGGCCCCAGAAAGAATGCTTATGCGCCCCCTGCGGGGAGCGCATAAGCGATCACATAGTCGCCCTCGGGCGTCTCCATGAAGTGGTGCCCGCCGGCCATGATGACCAGATACTGACGGCCGTTCTGCTCATAGATCATCGGATTGGCCTGACCGCCCGCCGGCAGGACGTCGGACCAGACCGTCTTGCCCGTCTCGATGTCGATGGCGCGGATCAGGTCATCGGTCGCAGCCGCAATGAAGATCAGCCCGCCCGCCGTCACCGCCGCGCCGCCATTGTTCGGCGTGCCGATCTCGACCGGCAGCATCGACGGGATGCCGAACGGCCCATTCTTGCGCGCCGTGCCGAAGGGACGATCCCAGAGGGTGCGACCGGTCTTCAGGTCGATGGTGCGGATGCCGCCATAGGGGGGCTGCTTGCACAGCAGACCCGTGAACTTCACCCGCCAGCCGGCGTTGACGTCGATGGCGTAGGGTACGCCGATCTGGGGATCGCCGGCGCCCTCGGCCTTGGACTTGGAAAGATTGCCGCCGCGGTTGGCCGCCTCCTTCTCGCGCTCGATATAACGGGGGTCGTCGCGCGGGAACCAGCCCAGACGATCGGCCTCGGCGCGCGGCACCAGACGGTTGTGGTTGGGCATGTCGTTGTAGTTGGCGACGATCACGCCGCGCGCCGGATCGACCGCCACGCCGCCCCAGTCCGAACCGCCGTTATAGCCCGGATACTGGATGAAGGGCCGGTCCGCCGTCGGGGGGGTGAAGTAGCCCTCATAGGCCGCCTGACGGAACTGGATGCGGCAGAACATCTGGTCGATCGGCGACATGCCCCACATGTCACGCTCGGTCAGTTCCGGCTTCCTCAGCGTGTGGAACAGGGAGAAGGGCTGGGTCGGGCTGCGTTGCGAGGGCTCGACTCCGCCCTGCGGCACGCGGCGCTCTTCGACCTTGTGCAGCGGCTGGCCGGTGCGGCGATCCAGAATATAGAGGTCGCCCTGCTTGGACGGCAGGACCACGGCCGGGACCAGGCCCGCCGCCGTCGGCATGTCCACCAGGGTCGCCTGAGAGCCCAGATCATAGTCCCAGACGTCCTTGCGCACGGTCTGGAAATGCCAGCGCGGCTTGCCCGTCGTGACGTCCAGCGCCACCAGCGAGGTCGAGTATTCATTCTCGGCCGGACGGCGCAGGCCCGAATAATAGTCCGCCGCCGAGTTGCCCATGGGCAGGAAGACCAGGCCCAGGGCCTCGTCCGCCGTCGCCGTGGTCCACATGTTGGGCGTGCCGGGCGTATAGGTCTGACCGGCGGGCGGTAGGGTGGTGATGTCCGGCCGCATCATGTCCCAGGCGAAGCGCAACTGGCCGGTCACGGCGTCAAAGCCCTGGATGACGCCCGAGGCGTTCCAGCGCTTCTGTCCGTCCAGAACCTGATGCCCGGTGACGATCACGCCGCGCACGATGACCGGCGCCGAGGTGATGGAGACCATGCCCGGATAGGGATCGCCCATGCCGGCCTTGATGCTGACCGCGCCATTGCTCCCGAAGCCGGCGCAGGGGACCCCGGTGCGGGCGTCCACAGCGATCAGCCGACCGTCCAGCGTGCCTTCGATGATCCGCGTGGCGCAGGGTTGGGCCGCGTCGACATTGGGCGTGGCGAAATAGGTCACCCCCCGGCAGGCGGCGGTATAGGGGATCTGGTCGTCCGCGACCTGGGGATCATAGGTCCACTTCTGCTTGCCCGTGGTCGCGTCGAGCGCGAACAGCCGGTTGCGACCCGAGCAGAGATACAGGGTGTCGCCGATCTTCAGCGGCGTGGTCTCGGCCCCGAAGAGCTCGCCCGGCAGGTCGCCGGTGCGGAAGGTCCAGGCGCGTTGCAGCCCCTTCACATTGTCCTTGTTGATCTGGGTCAGCGGCGAATAGCGCTGGGCGCTGTCGGCCCCGCCATAGGCCGGCCAGTCGGCGCCCGTCCTGATCATGGCCGGGTCGCCGATCCCGCCCTGCCCCATGGCCGGGACCGGGCTATCCACCCGCGCCTTGTTGGCCTGGGCCACCACGACGCCCGAGATCAGACCCATTACGACGATCAGGCCGATCCCGCCGAGCGCCAGCTTGCCGCCTCCGCCTTCCCGTTTCAGGGCGGGGAAGGAGAGGACCACCAGAACCAGAAGCACCAGAGGCGCGATCACGCGCGGCACCAGGGCCCAGCCGTTCAGTCCCACCTCCCACACGGCCCAGATCGCCGTGCCGATGAAGATGAGGATATAGAGCCAGGCGCCGGCTGTTCTAAGCAATGCCAGCAGTCCGCCCGACAGGATCATCAGCAGGCCGACGATCAGGTAGTAGGGCGACCCGCCGAGCATGATCAACTGGCCGCCGCCGATGGCCAGGGTCAAACCGATCAGGGCGATGACCACCCCCAGCAATCGCACCAGGGCGCTGCCGAACCCGCCTTTGCGCCTGCGTTCAATGGATGGCATGTCGCACTACTCCGAGGTTCAGCTTGGCCATGGGCTCAACACCCCCGAAACCAAGCCGTTCCCAAAAGCGGCGAAACAACGGCCAGGAAAAAGGGCGACGCCGCAGCGCCGCCCTTTCCCGTTCGTCAGGCCTGTTCCGTCAGTTGACGGGGCGGCCCTCGATATCCACCACCTGCACCTCGCCCAGGTTCAGGGCGCGGATCTTGGGCTCGATGGCGGCGCGATCGCCGACCACGACCCAGGTCGTCGGGCCGTCGCCGACGATGGCGCGCGCCGCGACCGAAGCCGACTGCGGCGTCGTCGCGTTCACCCCGGCGGCGTATCCGTCATAGTAGTTCTCCGGCAGGCCGAAGACGACCATCTGGGTCAGATCGCCCATGACCGAGGCGTTGGTCTCCCAGTCGCCCGCCATGCCCTGGATCAGGTTGGCCTTGACCGCGCTCAGCTCGGCTTCCGTCACCGGACGCGAACCGACCACTTCGCTGAGTTCACGACGGACTTCGGCCGCGCTCTCGGCGGTCTTGTCGGCCTGCACCGCCGCCGTCGCCGCGAACAGGCGCGGGCCGTTGGCCGTGCGCACGCCGGCGCCGGCGCCATAGGACCAGTGCTTGTCCTCACGCAGGTTCATGTTGATCCGGCTGGTGAAGGCGCCGCCCAAGGCGGTGTTGAAGGCCACCTGCGAAGGCTGGGCTGCGGCGTCGAAGGCCGGAGCCAGACGACCCGCCGTGATGATTGACTGCGGACCCGCGCGATCCACGATCAGCACGCGGGGCTTGGCGGGCGCGGTCGCCGTCACGACCGGCGCCTTGACCGGCAGAGGCGTCGAAGGCGCGCGCCATCCGCCGAGGGCTCGCTCCAACTGGGCCGTCAACTCAGCCATGCCTACGTCGCCGACGACCACCAGGGTGGCGTTGTCGGGGCGGAACCAGGTGTCATGGAAGGCCTCGGCGTCCGCCGGGGTCAGCCCTGCCACTGACTGCTCCGTCCCCGAGGTCGGGCGGCCGTAGGGGCTTTGCGGCCCATAGACGTCGGCGGCCAGGATGCGGTTGGCGATGGCGCCGGGGCTGCGGTTCGCCTGCTGGATGCCCGAAACCTGCTGCGCCTGGGCGCGAGCGAAGTCAGCCGGGCGGAAGGCCGGATTCTCGATCACATCGGCGAACAGATCGAGCGAGGGCGCCAGACGCGACGTCAGCGCCGTCAGCGACACCGAGCTGTAGTCCGTCGCCGAGCCTGCGCCGAGCGTGGCGCCCAGCAGTTGGGTGCGATCGCTGATCTCCAGGGCGTCCAGGGTCTTGGTGCCGTTGGTCATCACCGCTGGGGCCAGTTGGGCGATCCCCGCCTTGTCAGCGCCGTCAGCCGCAGACCCGGCGTTGACGATCAGGTTCATGCTCACCGTCGGCACGCCGTCGCGCGAGGCCAGCAGAACCTTCAGACCATTCGACAGGGTGGCGCGTTCGATGTCGGGGAAGTCGGCCGCCGGCACGGCGCCCGGCGTCGGCACGCCCTTCGAGCGATCGACGTCCGTCGCCGCGACCTTGTAGTCAGGGAAGGGCAGGACCGACAGGGCATAGCTGCCGTCGGTCAGCCAGGCGCGGCCGGCCGCTGTCAGGTCGGCGGGGCGCGCCGCCAGGATACGTTCATAGCTCGCCTTCCAGGCGCCGGGATCGCCCAGATAGACCTGGCTCTCGGCCAGGATGTCGGACTTGCCGCCAAAGCCGCCGATCCGCTCGGAGCCGCGGATGAAGGCCGCGCCGACGTTGGTGCGGGCGCGCTCCAGCTCGTCGGCGGTCGGGCCGTCGCGCAGCAGCTTGGTCATTTCCTCGTCGACTATGGCTTCGATCCGGCCCAGGTCCTGGCCAGGCTTGGCGGTGACCATGACCAGGAATTGGCTGCCGATCTCGGCTTCCGAGTTGAAGGCGCCGACCGAGGTCGCGATCTGGTCGTCAAACACCAGACGCTTGTAGAGACGCGAGTTGCGGCCGCTCGACAGCACCTGGCCCAGCATACCCAGATAGTCGGCTTCGGCTGTGCCGGTCGGCGGCGTGTTCCAGACCTTGTAGAGGCGCGGCTGGCCGACGCGGTCATACATGGTCTCGCTCTGAGCGCCGGTCATCTTGGCGATCATCTGGTTGGCGTGGGTTACCGGCGGGCCCGACGGGATGTCGCCGAAGTAGCGCTCGACCTTGGCCTTGGCCTCCTCTGGGGTGATGTCGCCGGCCAGGACGATGACGGCGTTGGCCGCGCCGTAGTAGTCACGGAACCAGGCCTTCACCGTATCCAGGTCCGCCGCGTTCAGGTCGTCCATCGAGCCGATGACCGTGTGGCCGTAGGGGTGGTCCGCCGGATAGGTGGCGTTGGTGATGGCGTCCCAGACGCGGCCATAGGGCTGGTTCTCGCCCTGGCGCTTCTCGTTCTGAACCACGCCGCGCTGCTCATCCAGGCGGGCCTGGTCGATGGCGCCCTGCAGATGGCCCATCCGGTCGCTTTCCAGCCACAGGATGGAATCGAGCGCCGAGGTCGGCACGTTCTGGAAATAGTTGGTGCGGTCGGTGTTGGTGGTGCCGTTCTGGTCGGTCGCGCCCAGCAGCTCCGTGCCCTTGAAGAAGTCGTTGTTGTAGTTCTCCGACCCGTTGAACATCAGGTGTTCGAACAGGTGGGCGAAGCCCGAACGGCCCACCGGCTCGTTCTTGGACCCGACGTGATACCAGATGTTCACCGCCACGATCGGCGCCTTGTGGTCCTCATGGACGATCAGGGTCAGGCCGTTGGACAGCACCATCTTGGTGAAGGGGATGTCCACGTCGGGAAGGGCCGGAAGCGCAGCGGCGGCCCGGCTCTGGGCGGCTGTCGCGGCGGGTGCGGCCGGCAAGGGATTGGCTTGAGCGGCGGCGGCCAGAAGGCTGACGGCGGCCCCGCCCAACAGGGCCAGGCGGCGTGCGGTGATGGTCATGATGTCCCCCAATGCGATCTCGCGATGGCGAGACCGTAACGCCGCTATTCCGTCAGAAACGAATCTTTCAAAAATTTAATGCGATCGGGTCTCGGCGACGTGGGTCGGCCACCTAGAAAACATGCTGCGACGCACACCAATAATCGGTCGCAACATGCGTCGATAGCCGTCAAGATCACCGCATCATGCCCAATGTCATCATTTTTGGGCTTTGCTACGGAAAATATTTGCACAACCGCCTCATGTTTCGCTTAATGAGCGGATGCAAAAAGGCGGACGATCCAACCCTGGCGGTTTCCTGATTGAACAGCGGCGGCTTGAAAAACAGCCCGCTGAGCTGCGCGTACGCGCCTTCACGGAGATCACGCTCAAACCGACCGCCGACAGCGGGACGGTCCAGGCGTCGCGTTGCACCGATTGCGGCGTGCCTTTCTGCCAGAACGCCTGCCCGCTTCAGAACAACATCCCCGACTGGCTGGCCCTGTCGGCGGACGGCGACCTGCGCGAGGCCTGGCGCGTCGCCTCGGCCACCTCTACCATGCCCGAGATCTGTGGTCGCATCTGTCCGCAGGACCGCCTGTGCGAAGGCGCCTGCACCCTGCAACAGTCGGGCTGGGACGGGGTCACCATCGGCTCGGTCGAGGCCTGGATCGCCGACACCGCCTTCGACAACGGCTGGGTCGAGCCCATCCGCCCCCTGGCCGAGCGCGCCCAGAGCGTCGCCATCGTCGGCTCAGGTCCCGCCGGCATGGCCGCCGCCGACCGCCTGCGCAGCGAAGGCTATCAGGTCACCGTCTATGACCGCCACGACCGCGCGGGCGGCCTGCTGACCTACGGCATCCCCGGCTTCAAGCTGGAGAAGCGCATCGTTCAGCGCCGCATCGACCGCCTGATCGAGGGCGGGGTCGAGTTCGTGCTCAACACCTCGGTCGGGGTCGATGTCTCGATGGACGAGCTGCGGTCGCGCCATGACGCCGTCCTGCTGGCCATGGGCGTCTATCAGGCCCGCACCCTCAGCGTCCCCGGTCGTGGGCCGAACGACACCGTCGCCGCGCTCGACTTTCTGATCGCCCAGAACCGCGTCGATTGCGGCGACGCCGTCGACGCCTCCGCGCCCCATGCGGCCGGTCGCGACGTCGTCGTCGTCGGCGGCGGCGACACGGCCATGGACTGCGTTCGCACGGCCATCCGACAGGGCGCGAACAGCGTCATATGCCTGTATCGCCGCGACCGCGAGAACATGCCCGGTTCCGCCCGCGAGGTGCAAAACGCCGAGGAAGAAGGCGTCCGCTTCGAATGGCTGGGCGCGCCCAAGGCCCTGATGTCCAGGGGCGAGGCCGTGACCGCCGTCCGCGCCCAGCGCATGGCCCTGACCGAAGCGGCCCCTGGCGGCCGCCGCGACATCGCCCCGGTCGCCGGCTCCGACTTCGACCTGCCCGCCGACCTGGTGATCGAAGCCCTGGGCTTCGAGCCCGAGCCCTTCGCCGAGCAGATCGACGCCGGCCTCGGCCTGAGCAAATGGAACACCCTGCAGGTGGCGCATGGCGGTTTCACCACCACCCTGCCCGGCGTGTTCGCCGCCGGAGACGCCGTGCGCGGCGCCTCCCTCGTCGTCTGGGCCGTGCGCGACGGCCAGGACGCTGCGGCCGAGATCGATCGTTACCTGCGCGCGCGTACCGAGGAAGCCGCCGCATGACCGACGCAATCCAACAGACCTGGCTGGCCCAGTACCAAGAGAACCGCGCCCGCCTGATCGAGGGCGGCGCCTATGATCCGTCGTCGGAACGCGACGCCTGCGGCGTGGGCCTGGTCTGCGCCATCGACGGCAAGCCCCGGCGCGAGATCGTCGAGATGGCCATCCAGTCGCTGAAGGCCGTGGCCCACCGCGGCGCGGTCGACGCCGACGGCCTGTCCGGCGACGGCGCCGGCATCATGATCGAACTGCCCCAGGCCTTCTTCGCCGCCCAGGTGCGCGCGGTCGGCCAGACCCTGCGCCCCGGCCCCATCGCGGTTGGCCAGGTCTTCCTGCCGCGCACCGACCTGGGCGCCCAGGACCACGCCCGCGCCATCGTCGAGACCGAGGCCATCCGTTCGGG
This sequence comes from Brevundimonas sp. NPDC058933, assembly GCF_049315965.1. Taxonomy (NCBI): domain Bacteria; kingdom Pseudomonadati; phylum Pseudomonadota; class Alphaproteobacteria; order Caulobacterales; family Caulobacteraceae; genus Brevundimonas; species Brevundimonas sp. NPDC058933. The sequence goes on along the minus strand of NZ_JBMOSL010000002.1, from coordinate 423,252 downwards.
CTTCTACATCTACGGCTGGCGTCAGACGCCGATGGACCTGTCCGTCGTGGGCGTGCGCGCCGACGCCACCCGCCCCGAGATCGAGCAGATCATGCTGGCCGCTCCGGAAGGCATGGAGATCGAGGAACTGGAGCGCGAGCTCTTCCTGTGTCGCCGCCGCATCGAAAAGGCGGTGCAGGCGTCCGGTCTGAACGGCTTCTACCTCTGCTCCCTGTCGGCCCGCTCCATCGTCTACAAGGGCATGGTCCGCGCCGAGCTGCTGGGTCAGCTGTATCACGACCTGAACGACCCCACCGTCGTCGCCGGCTACGCCGTCTTCCACCAGCGCTACTCGACCAACACCTTCCCCGAGTGGAAGCTGGCCCAGCCCTTCCGCATGCTGGCTCACAACGGCGAGATCAACACGCTTCAGGGCAATCTGAACTGGATGCGCAGCCACGAGATCCGCATGGCGGCCTCGGCCTTCGGCGACCGCGACCATGAGGTCAAGCCGGTGGTCCAGCCGGGCGGTTCGGACTCGGCGGCCCTGGACAATGTGTTCGAGGTCCTGGTCCGCGCCGGGCGCCCCGCCCCCCTGGCCAAGGCCCTGCTGGTGCCCGAGGCCTGGTCCTCGGACGACGTGGTGATGAAGCCCGAGCACCGCGCCCTCTACGCCTACTGCAATGCGGTCATGGAGCCGTGGGACGGCCCCGCCGCCCTGTGCGCCGTCGATGGCCGCTGGGTCGTGGCCGGCAAGGACCGCAACGGCCTGCGTCCCCTGCGCGCCGTCGAGACCGTCGACGGCCTGCTGCTGGCCGGCTCGGAAGCCGGACTGGTTCCCCTGCCCGAGGGTCGCATCAAGCGCCGCCTGCACATCGGCCCGGGCAAGCTGATCGCCGTCGATCTGAAGCACGGCCGCATCTACGACGAACATGAGGCCGTCGACGCCCTGGCCGCCGCCCAGCCCTATTCTGACTGGCTGGACAACATGGTTGATCTGGAGCCCATCATCGGCCCCGGCCCCGAACCGCGCGCCGCAGTCGGCGAGGCCCTGATCCGCCGCCAGATCGCCGCCGGCTTCAGCCGCGAGGATCTGGACCTGCTGCTGGACGCCCTGGTCCGCGACGGCAAGGAGGCGGTCGGTTCGATGGGCGACGACGCCCCGCCCGCCGTCCTGTCCAGCCTGCCGCGCCCCCTGGCCCACTACTTCCGCCAGAACTTCAGCCAGGTCACCAACCCGCCCATCGATCCCCTGCGGGAAGCGGGAGCCATGAGCCTGAAGACCCGCTTCAAGAACCTGGGCAACATCCTGGCCCAGGACGAGGCCCAGACCGAGGTCTTCGTGCTGGACAGCCCGGTCCTGACCACCGGCATGTATCAACGCATGCTGGGCGTCATCGCCGACGGCTCGACCACGGTGATCGACTGCACCTACCCGCTGCCCGCCGAAGATGACCGCCCCGGCGCGGGTCTGCGTCAGGCCCTGGACCGCATCCGCGACGAGGCCGAGGCCGCCGCCCGCGAAGGCGCCACCCTGATCGTGCTGACCGACGAACACGCCTCTGCCGAACGCCTGGCCGCGCCCATGATCCTGGCCACCGCCGGGACGCACGGTCGCCTGACCGACGCAGGCCTGCGCACCTATTGCTCGCTGGTCGTCCGCTCGGCCGAGACCCTGGACCCGCATGCCTTCGCCGTTCTGGTCGGGGTCGGCGCCACCGCCGTCAATCCGTGGCTGGCGCAGGAGCTGTTCCAGGAACGACTGGATCGCGGGGCCTATCCAGGCCTGACGCTTCACGACGCCTGCCTCAACTACAAGCACGGCATCGAGGCCGGCCTGCTGAAGGTGCTGGCGCGCAAGGGCATCAGCGTCATCTCCGCCTATCGCGGCGGCTGCGAGTTCGAGGTCCTGGGCCTGTCGCGCGCCCTGGCCGCCGAGTTCTTCCCCGGCGCTCCGTCGCGCATCTCCGGCATCGGTCTGGCCGGCCTGGAGCAGGCGGCGCTCAAGCGCCATGCCCTGGCCTTCGGCGCGGCGGTCCCCTCTCCCTCAATGGGCGGCTTCTTCCGCATCCGTGCGGGCGGCGAGGCCCACGCCCATGACGCCAGGACCATCCACCTGTTGCAGGACGCGGTGAATCGCGGCGACTACAAGCGCTTCAAGCAATACTCCGCCGCCGTCCGCGAGCAGCCGGACCTGGCCCTGCGCGACCTGCTGGACTTCAAGGAGGGCCTGACCCCGGTCCAGCTGCACGAGGTCGAGAGCGTCTCGGACATCCGCCGCCGCTTCCTGTCCCAGGCCATGTCGCTCGGCGCCCTCAGCCCTGAGGCGCATGAGACCCTGAACATCGCCATGAACCGGATGGGCGCTCGCGCCGTGTCCGGCGAGGGCGGCGAGGACCCGGCGCGCTACCTCCCCCGTCCGAACGGCGACAACGCCAACTCCGCGGTCAAGCAGGTGGCCTCGGGCCGTTTCGGCGTCACCGCCGAATACCTGAACCAGTGCCGCGAGATCGAGATCAAGGTGGCCCAGGGCGCCAAGCCCGGCGAAGGCGGCCAGCTGCCCGGCTTCAAGGTCACGGAGTTCATCGGCCGGATGCGCCACGCCGTCCCCGGCACGACGCTCATCAGCCCCCCGCCTCACCACGACATCTATTCGATCGAGGATCTGGCCCAGCTGATCTACGACCTGAAGGCGATCAATCCCGACGCCAAGGTCACGGTCAAGCTGGTCTCGGCCACCGGCATCGGCGCCATCGCCTCCGGGGTGGCCAAGGCCAAGGCCGACGCCATCCTGATCGCCGGCCACAACGGCGGCACGGGCGCCTCGCCCCAGACCTCGGTCAAGCACGCCGGCATGCCCTGGGAGATCGGCCTGGCCGAGGCGCATCAGGTCCTCAGCCTGAACCATCTGCGCTCCTCGGTGTCCCTGCGCGCCGACGGCGGCATCCGCACGGGCCGGGACGTGGTCATGGCCGCCCTGCTGGGGGCCGAGGAATACGGCATCGGCACCTCGGGCCTGATCGCCATGGGCTGTCTGATGGTGCGCCAGTGCCATTCCAACACCTGCCCCGTCGGCGTCTGTTCGCAGGACGAGCGCCTGCGCGCCAAGTTCACCGGCACGCCCGAGAAGGTGGTCAACCTCTTCACCTTCATCGCCGAGGAGGTCCGCGAAATCCTGGCCTCCATCGGCGCCCGCACCATCGATGAGATCGTCGGCCGCACCGACCTGATGCGTCAGACGCGGCGCGGCGGCACACATCTGGACGACTTGGACCTGAACCCCCTGCTGATGAAGGTCGACGTCGACCGTCCGGGCCGCTGGGCCGACAAGGTCCGCCGCCCGGTGCCTGACAGCCTGGACGCCCTGGTGCTGAAGGACGCCAGGCCCTTCCTGGAGCGCGGCCAGACGCTGGAACTGTCCTATCCGCTGAACAACACCCAGCGCACAGCGGGCGCCGGCGTCTCATCCGCCATCGTCCGCCGCTTCGGCCCGGAGGGTCCGCAAGGCCGTCTGAAGCTGAAGCTGGAAGGCATCGCGGGTCAGAGCTTCGGCGCATTCGGGGCCAAGGGCCTGATCCTCGACGTCACCGGCGAGGTCAACGACTACGTCGGCAAGGGTCTCTCCGGGGCCGACATCCACGTCCGCCCCTATGAGTGGCGGGCCGAGCAGCAGATCTGCGGCAACACCACCCTTTACGGCGCCACCTCCGGCCGTCTGTTCGTGGCGGGCGCGGCGGGCGAACGCTTCGCCGTCCGCAACTCCGGCGCCGAGGCCGTGGTCGAAGGTCTGGGCGCGCACGGTTGCGAATACATGACCGGCGGCCGCGTCGTGGTGCTCGGCGCGGTCGGCTGGAACCTGGCGGCGGGCATGAGCGGCGGCGAACTGTTCGTTCTGGATGCTGATGGCCGCGCCGCTCAGGCGCTGAACGGCGACATGGCCGGGGTCGGTCGCATCGACGCCGAGGCCGAGGCCCGTCTCAAGACCCTGATCCAGGGCCACGTCAGCGCCACCGCCTCGCCTCTGGCCCGGCGCATCCTGGCCGACTGGTCGACGTTCTCGCCCCGCTTCGTCCGCATCGCGCCCAAGACCGTCCTCGCCGCCGAGGCTCTCAACACCGACGTCAGGCTGGCCCAACCGGCCTGACGTCGCCTTCCTTTTCACCTGCGTCTTCTCCCCGAGACCTTCATGAACCCATCGACGATCGCCCGGGCCGCAGCCATCTGTTGCGGCCTTGTCGCCATGGCCCTTGCGGCGCCCGCCCTGGCTGCAGCGCCCCCCGATCTGCTGGCGCATCAGGTCCCCCTGGCGCTGGACGGCGCCGGCACGGCCTGGATCCTGACCTCGACGGCCCTGGTGCTGATGATGACCCTGCCGGGTCTGGCCCTCTTCTACGGCGGCATGGTCAGGAAGAAGAACCTGATCGCCACCATCGCCCATTCGACGGCCGCCATGGCCATCGTCACTGTCCTCTGGTTCGTCGCCGGCTACACCCTGTCCTTCGGCACCAGCGACGGCCCAGCCAACGGCTTCATCGGCAGCTTCCAGGCCCTGTTCCTGAACGGCGTCGGGGTGAAGACCGCCCACGCCCTGACCCCCGGCCTGCCCGAGTTCCTGTGGATCGGCTATCAGCTGACCTTCGCCATCATCACCCCGGCCCTGATCGCGGGCGCCTTCGCCGAGCGCATCAAGTTCTCGGCCAGCGTCCTCTTCTTCACCCTGTGGCACCTGATCGTCTATGCGCCGATCTGCCATCAGGTCTGGGGCGGCGGCTGGATGGGCGAGATGGGCGTGCTCGACTTCGCAGGCGGGGCCGTGGTCCACGTCAATGCGGGCGTGGCCGGTCTGGTCTGCGCCATCGTGCTCGGCCCGCGTCACGGCTGGGGTCGCGACAACATGGCCCCCCACAACCTGGCCTTCACCGCCATCGGCACAGGCCTGCTGTTCGTCGGCTGGATGGGCTTCAACGGCGGTTCGGCCGCAGGCGCCAATGAGATCGCCGCCGTCGCCGTCTTCAACTCCCTGTTGGCCCCCGCCGCCGCCGCCGTCGGCTGGATCGCGGTGGAGTGGACGCTGAAGAAGAAGCCGACCCTGCTGGGCCTGCTGACCGGCGTGGTCGCGGGCCTGGTCGCCATCACCCCCGCCGCCGGCTTCGTCGACCCCAGGGGCGCCTTCTTCATCGGCCTGATCTCGGGTCCGGTCGCCTATGTCGGCGCCGTCTGGCTGAAACATAAGCTCAAGTACGACGACAGCCTGGACGCCTTCGGCGTGCACGGCATCGCCGGCATCGCGGGCGCCCTGCTGACCGGCGTCTTCGCCAACGCCGCCATCAATCCCCTGGCCGAGGGCGCGACAGTGTGGAAACAGGCCATCGGCCTGGGCGGCGCCATGCTCTGGAGCGCGGTCGGCACCTTCGTCGTGCTGATGATCTGCAAATACACCGTCGGCCTGCGCGTCGAGAAGGAGGCCGAGATCGAGGGCCTCGACTACAGCCAGCACGGCGAGGCCATGCACTAGGACATCGACGGGCGGGAGAGGCATGAAGCCTTCCCCGCCCCTCTGCGTTCAGGCGGTATGAGCGCACGCGGCGAACTGGACACCTATCAGGCCAAGCGAAACTTCGGCGTCACGCCGGAGCCGAAAGGCCGCAAGGCCAAGTCACGCCAGAGCGGCCTGCGCTATCTGATCCAGCGCCACGCCGCCACGCGCCTGCACTACGACTTCCGCATCGAGCACGACGGCGTGCTGAAGTCCTGGGCCGTGACCAAGGCGCCGTCGCGCGACCCCCACGTCAAACGCCTGGCGGTCGAGGTCGAGGATCACCCGTTGGACTACGGCGGCTTCGAGGGGACCATCCCCGCCGGCAACTATGGCGCGGGCACGGTGCAGATGTGGGACGTCGGCGAATGGCGCCCCCAAGACGCGGACAAGGACGCCGACCTGGACGCGGCCTTCAAGAAGGGCGTGGTCAAGCTGACCCTCGACGGCGAACGGCTGAAGGGCGGCTGGGCCCTGATCCGGCTCAAGTCCGATCGCGGCAAGCCCTCCAAAAGAGCCAACTGGCTGCTGGTCAAGGAGAAGGACGAGTTCGCCGTCGACGGCGAGGGCGACGCCCTGGCCGAGATCGACGCCTCGATCACCACCGGCCGCAGTCTGGCGGAAATCGCCGAGGGCCAAACCCAATGGGCCGCTTCCAGGGCCACAGGCCGCACGGCCCCGCCCAAGCCCAGGCCGACCCCGGCTCTGGGGTCCAAAACCGGAAAGCCCCGCCCCTTCATCCCCATCCAGTTCGCCAAGGTGGCGGATCACCCGCCCCCCGGTCCGGGCTGGGTGCACGAGATCAAGTTCGACGGCTACCGCATCCAGATCTCGGTCGGCGGCGGTAAGGCCGTGCTGCGCACCCGCAACGGCCTGGACTGGACCGACCGCTTTCCGGCCCTGGCGAAACAGGCCGCGACCTGGCCCGACGGCGTCATCGACGGCGAGCTTTGCGCCCTGAACCCCGACCACATGCCCGACTTCTCGGCGCTCCAGTCCGCCATCTCGGACGGGCGGACCGACGACCTGGTCTACTTCGCCTTCGACCTGCTGTTCGAGGGTGACGAGGATCTGCGCGCCAAGCCGCTGTCGCACCGCAAGGCCCGGCTTCAGGCCTATTGCGACCGGGTGGGCAGTTCGGGTCCCGGCCTGCGCTTTGTCGAGCATTTCGCCTCATCGGGCGAGGCCGTGCTGGTCAGCGCCTGCCGCATGGACCTGGAAGGCGTCATCTCCAAGAAGCTGGACGCGCCCTACAAGGCGGGTCGCACCGCGACCTGGCTCAAGTCGAAGTGCCGGGGCCGCGACGAGGTGGTGATCGGCGGCTGGTCGTCCGAAGGCGGCGCGCGTCTGCGCTCCCTGCTGGTCGGCGTGCAGGATGAGGGCGGCCTGCGTTACATGGGCCGGGTCGGCACGGGCTTCTCGGCCATACTGACCAAGACCCTGCTGCCGGCGCTCAAGGCGGCGGGCGCCGCGAAAACCCCCTTCGTCGGGGCCGGCGCGCCCAAGGGCGGAAAGGACATCCACTGGCTGAAACCCGTCCTGGTGGCCGAGATCGAACACGCAGGCGTCACCGAAGGCGGTTCTGTCCGGCAGGCCGCCTACAAGGGTCTGCGCGAGGACAAGCCCGCCGCCGAGGTCACGGCCGAACCCCAGCCCCCCGCCTCGGCCCCCGCCGCCCGGGACGCGCCCACGGCGCGCGGCGGCAAGGGCAAGCTGGTCGTCGCCGGCGTCGCCATCTCCAATCCGGACAAGGTGCTCTGGCCCGCCCACGACGGCGCCCCGCCCATCACCAAGGGCGAACTGGTCCGCTACTATGAGCTGGCGGCCGAGCGCATCCTGCCCCACGTCGCCGACCGCCCGGTGTCGATCATCCGCGCCCCGGAAGGCATCGAGGGCGAGCGCTTCTTCCAGCGCCACGCCATGCCCGGCCACAATCCCCGGCTGAAGCTGATCGACGTGAAGGAGCGCAAGCCCTACGTCGGCGTCGTCGATGTCGGCGGCCTGGTCGCCATCGGCCAGTCGGGCGGGCTGGAGCTGCATCCCTGGGGCTGCAAGCCCGGCGATCCGGAAACCCCGGATCAGATCACCTTCGACCTCGACCCGGACGAGGGACTGGATTTCGACGACGTCATCGCCGCCGCCAAGCTCCTGAAACCCCGCCTGGAGGCGCTGGGCCTGACGCCCTTCGTCAAGACCACCGGCGGCAAGGGTCTGCACGTGGTCGTCCCGATCAAGGCCGACGCCCGCAGCCGCATCGACTGGGACGCCGCCAAGGCCTTCGCCAAGGGGGTCTCGGAGGCGATGAAGACCGACCATCCCGACCGCTTCACCACCGCCCTGGCCAAGAAGGCGCGCGGCGGAAAGATCTTTCTCGACTACCTGCGCAACGGCCGCATGGCCACCGCCGTCGCCCCCTGGTCGCCCCGCGCCCGCCCCGGCGCCGGCATCGCCTTTCCCCTGGCCTGGGACCAGGTGAAGCCCCGGCTCGACCCCAGGGCCTTCAACCTGCGCACCGCCGCCGACCTGTTGCAGACCCCAGATCCGTGGGCCGGCTTCCGATCCTCTGCCGCGTCGCTGAGGCCCGCCATCCGAAAGCTGGGCTAGCGCCCCAGCTGTTCAGCCAGGAAATCGACGAAGACCCGCACCCGCGCCGGCGTATTGGCCCCGCCGACGAAGACTGCGTGAATCCGCTCCTCGTCGCCGGGATTGAAGTCCTCAAGCAGGGGGACCAGCCGACCGGCCGCCACGTCGTCCACCACGCTGAAGGCGCCGACCCGCGTCACCCCCACCCCATCGACGGCCAACTGGCCCAGGGTCTCGCCGTTGTTGGCCTCGACATTGCCCTTCACCGACAGGGCGAATTCCTGACCGTCACGCACGAATGGCCAGACCGGCTCGGCGCGCCGGAAGTTGAAGTTCAGGCAGTTGTGGTCGTGCAGGTCCTCGGGAACCCTCGGCGCTCCTCGCCGCGCCAGATAGTCCGGCGAGGCCACGATCATGCGCCGCGTCACCCCGATCTTGCGCGCGGTCAGGCCGCTGTCCGCCAGAGGGCCGAAGCGCACCGCCACGTCCGCCTGCCCCGCCGCCACGTCGACCACCACATCGGTCAGGTTGATGTCGACCAGAATATGCGGATAGCGCGCCACGAACGCCCCCAGCAGGGGCACGACGCACAGCCGCCCATGCGACAGGGAGGCGCTGACCCTGAGGCGCCCGCGCGGCGCGCCCTGGTCGGCGATGGCCTGCTCGGCGTCGTCCAGATCGGACAGGATGCGCCGCGCCGCCCCCAGATAGGCCTGCCCCTCCGGCGTCAGGGTCAGGGTCCGCGTCGTGCGCAGCATCAGCCTCACCCCCAGGCGCGCCTCGATCCGGTCGATGGTGCGGCTGACGGCGGACGGGGTCAGGTCCAGATCGCGCCCGGCGGCCGAGAAGCTGCCGCGCGCCGCCACGGCTGAAAAGACGACCATCTCGCGCGCCCGATCGGCGCCGCCCGGCTGCATCTTTGCGTTCATTTCAAAAATCCTTGGCCTGAACCGCCTCTAACGCGCACAGGCGCCGCCGTCCATCTGTGCCGCCTGGAACAGAAAGAAGAGACCGTCATGGACTATCGTCAACTCGGATCGTCAGGCCTGCGCGTGCCGGTCCTCAGCTTCGGCACCGGCACCTTCGGCGGTTCCGGCCCGCTGTTCGGGGCCTGGGGCAATAGCGATGTGACGGAGGCGCGGCGGCTGGTCGACATCTGCCTGGAGGCCGGGGTCAACCTGTTCGACACCGCCGACGTCTATTCCGACGGCGCCTCGGAAGAGGTGCTGGGCCAGGCCATCAAGGGCCGCCGCGACCAGGTGCTGATCTCGACCAAGACCGGCCTGCCGACCGGCGACGGCCCAGGAGACTGGGGCGTATCGCGCAGCCGCCTGATCCGCGCCGTCGAGGACGCCCTGCGCCGTCTCGGAACCGATCACATCGACCTGCTGCAACTGCACGCCTTCGACGCCTCTACCCCGGTCGAGGAGCTGCTGGCGACGCTGGATATGCTCGTGACCTCCGGCAAGGTCCGCCACACCGGCGTCTCCAACTATCCCGGCTGGGCGCTGATGAAGGCGCAAGCCGCCGCCGACCGCGACGCCCGCCCCCGCTTCGTCGCCCATCAGGTCTACTATTCCCTGATCGGCCGCGCCTATGAGGCCGACCTGATGCCGCTGGGCGCCGATCAGGGCGTCGGCGCCCTGGTGTGGAGCCCGCTGGGCTGGGGCCGCCTGACCGGCAAGATCCGTCGCGACGCCCCCATCCCCGAGAGCAGTCGCCTGCATCAGACGGCCGCCTTCGCCCCGCCGGTCGAGGACGAACACCTGTACCGCGTGGTCGACGCCCTGGACGTCGTCGCCGCCGAGACCGGCAAGACCGTGCCCCAGGTGGCCATCAACTGGCTGCTGCACCGCCCGACCGTCTCCTCGGTCATCATCGGCGCCCGCAACGAGGAACAGCTGCGTCAGAACCTCGGCGCCGTCGGCTGGAGCCTGACGCCCGAACAGGTCGCCGTTCTCGACGCCGCCAGCCACATCCTGCCGCCCTATCCCCACACCCCCTATCGCCAGCAGGAAGGGTTCGCCCGCCTGAACCCGGCCCTGGTCTGAGCCAAGGTTTCCTCCCCATGAAACTCAATCCTCCCCTTCTGGCCTTGGCGGTCGGCGCCTTCGGCATCGGCGTCACAGAGTTCGCCCCCATGGGCATGCTGCCCGTCATCGCCGGCGACCTGGGCGTCTCGATCCCGGCGGCGGGCCTTCTGGTCAGCGCCTATGCCTTCGGCGTCCTGGTCGGAGCGCCGCTGATGACCCTTACCACCGGCCGCGTGCCGCGCCGGACCCTGCTGATCGGCCTGATGGGCGTCTTCACCCTGGGCAATCTGCTGTCGGCCGTCGCGCCCGAGTACTGGAGCCTGATGGCGGCGCGGGTCGTGACCTCATTCAACCACGGGGCCTTCTTCGGCGTCGGCTCCATCGTCGCGGCCAGCGTGGTGGCGCCGAACAAGCGAGCCGGCGCGGTGGCGGCCATGTTCATGGGCCTGACCATCGCCAACATCACCGGGGTGCCTCTGGCCGCCTGGGCCGGCGAGACCCTGGGCTGGCGCGCCTCCTTCTGGGGCATAGCGGGGCTCGGCGCCCTGGCCATGATCGCCCTGCGCCTGACCCTGCCCCACGGTCGGGTCGAGGCCGCGACCGACGGCGGCGCCATGAAGGCCGAACTGGCGGTGCTGAAACGCGGCCCGGTGCTGGCGGCCCTGGCCCTGACCGTCATCGGCTCCAGCGCAATGTTCACCGTCTTCACCTACATCGCGCCGATCCTGAAGGAACAGACCCTGGCCTCCAGCGCCTTTGTCACCGCCATGCTGGTCACCTATGGCCTGGGCCTGACGCTCGGCAACTGGCTGGGCGGGCGCTTCGCCGATCGGTCGGTGGACCGCACCCTGGTCATCACCCTGGCCAGCCTGGCCGCCCTGCTGGTCCTGTTCGCCGTGGTCATGCCGTGGCAGGCGCCCGCCGCCGTGGTCATCTTCCTCTGGGGCGTGGCCAGCTTCGCCCTGGTGCCGCCGTTGCAGATGCGGGTGATGACCGCCGCTGGCGACGCGCCCAACCTGGCCTCGGCCATGAACATCGGCGCCTTCAACCTGGGCAACGCCATCGGCGCGGCTCTGGGCGGGGCGGTCATCGGCCTCAACCTCGGCTATCCGGCCGTGGCCCTGGCCGGGGCGGCGATGGCGGCCTCGGGCCTGATCCTGGTCCTGCTGCTGGTCCGCCGCGAGGCCCGCACCGCGGCGGCGACAGCTCCGGCCTGCGGCTAGACGAAAAGACGGCCCTTCCTTCACCCGAAGGAGGGGCCTTTTCGCCGCCTTGGTGCTAGTCTTTGTCTTTACGGATCAAGGGACACCCTCATGGCGGGCCTCAAGGACAAGCGCGGCTTCATCGACAAGGATCGGATCGACCTGTCCGAGCGTCAGTCCGTCGAATACTTCATGAAGCGCTGGGGCGTGACCAGGGACCAGATCACCGCCGCCCACCGCAAGGTCGGCCGCATGACCAAGGACATCGCCGCCGAACTGGGCAAGAAGCGCTGATCATCCGGCCTTCTTCTTCGGCGCGGCCTTCTTGGCGGCAGACTTGGCGGGCGCCGCTTTCGACGCCGGGCCCTTCAAGCTGGCCTTCAGCGCCGCCATCAGGTCGATGACATTGGTGTCGTCCGGTTCGGCCACCGCCACCACGCCCTTGCCGCCCTTCTGTTTGGCCTTGATCATTTCCTTCAGCGCCTCGTCATAACCGTCGTGGAAGCGGGTCGGATCGAAGTCCGCCTCCTTCTGGCCGATGATGCGGGCGGCGATCTCCACCATGTCGGGGTCGGCCTTGACCGTCGGGATGTCATCGAAGAAGTCGTCGGCGTCCCGCACCTCGTCGTGAGCGCGCAGGGTATAGGCCACCAGGCCCTTGCCGTGGACCTCCAGCGCCAGTTGCCGCTCCTTGCCGCGCAGGACCAGCTGGCCCAGGGCGATCTTGCCCGCCGTCTTCATCGCCTCGCGGATCACGGCGAAGGCTTCGACACCCACGCCCTTCTCCGGCACCACATAGAAGGGATCGTCCCAGTACAGACGGTCGATGTCCGCCTCGTCGACGAACTGGTCGATGGCGATGGTCTTGGTGCTCTCCAGCTTCACCCTGTCGAAGTCGGCCTCGTCGAACAGGACATACTCGTCCTTGGACACCTCATAGCCCTTCACCAGGTCGGAGCGCTCGACCGGCCCTGTGTCCGGGTCGGTCGTCACCATGCGAATGCGGTTGTTGGTGGCCGGGTTGATCAGGTGAAAGCGCACGTCACTGGCGCTGCTCGTGGCGGTGTAGAGGGCGACCGGACAGGTCACCAGCGACAGCTTCAGATGTCCCTGCCAGGTGGGTCGTGCAGCCATGATCCGGTCCTCCAGCCCGGTTCAACGGGCCGGCCCGGGATTCGTTCAGACGCCACCCCGGCTCTGGCCCCCGTCGCAGAACCGCGCCATCATCCCCCATGCGCTGGATCGCCCGCCTCTACCGTCTGCACGCCGCCCTGTGGCTGGGGCTGGCGGTCCTGGTCGCGGTCATCGCCCTGACCCCGGGCCAATGGGACTGGCCGACGCGGATCGCGGCGGGATGGGGCGCGGGCGCCGGAACCTTCCTGATCGTGACCTTCGCCCGGCTGATACGCGGGCGTTCGGTCGAGGCTATTCGCAGGCGCGCCGCCGAGATGGATCAGGCGGGCGGGGCCGTCCTGCCGCTCAGCCTGCTGGCGGCGGCGGCCAGCGTCTTCATCATCGTCATGGAGGCCGCAGGCGGCAAACCTTCCGCGACCTCAGCGCTCTTCTCACTCGGCGTCATCGCCCTGTCCTGGCTGTTCGTGCACGTCATCTTCACCCTCCACTACGCCCACGAGTTCTATGCCCCGAAAGACGGGGGCAAGGGCGATCGCCAGGGGCTGATCTTCCCTGGCCAGGCCGAGGCCGACTACTGGGACTTCCTGCATTTCGCCCTGATCATCGGCGTCGCCAACCAGACCGCCGACATCCAGATCAGTAGTCAAAAGCTGCGCCGGCTCGCCACCCTGCACAGTCTGGTCGCCTTCCTGTTCAATACGGTGATCCTGGCCCTGGCCGTCAATATGGCGGTCAGCCTGCTGGGCTAATCCGGCGCGCGTCGAAGGCCTCGCGTGCAGTCTCGATCCGATCAAGGTTCTTCTCGGCCCAGGTCCAGACCCCGCAGAAGGCCTCGGCCAGGGTCAGGCCCAGATCGGTCAGGCGATAGTCCACCCGCGGCGGGATCACCGGGTGCACGGTGCGCACCACCAGACCGTCACGTTCCATCTGACGCAGGGTCTGGGTCAGCATCTTCTGGCTGATGCCGCCAACCAGATCGCCCACGCGGGTGAAACGCTGCTCGCCATGCTGCTCCAGCACCTCGAGGATCAGCATGGTCCACTTGTCCGCCACCCGGCCTATCACCTCATTGACCAGGGCCTCGACACGAGGATCGCCCGGCTCGTCGCTATGCGGCGGCGAAATTCTCGCCGGGGGAAGGTCAGCCATATCCAAATCTTTCCATGAGGTAAGTATGGCGGTTTCTGGTGCCTACTTTCCAATAGAGAGCATAGCTCATAGCTCGACCTCCAGCGCGACACCATGCGTCGAAGGAGCCCCACATGAAGATCACCGGCAACACCATCCTGATCACCGGCGGCGGCAGCGGCATCGGCCGCGCCCTGGCTGAGGCCCTGCACGCGCGGGGCAACCGCATCATCATCACCGGTCGTCGCCAGGCCCCGCTGCAAGCCGTCGCCGAGGCCAATCCCGGCATGGCCTGGGCTATCCTCGACATGGCGGACGCCGCCGCCATCCGCGTCGTCGCCGCGCGGATCGCACAGGACCATCCCGACCTGAACGTCGTCATCAACAACGCCGGCGTCATGACGCCCGAGGACCTGACAGCCGATCCCTTCTCGCTGGAGACGGCCGAGACGACCATCGCCACCAACCTACTGGGTCCGATCCGGCTGACCATGGCGCTTCTGCCCCATCTGCGGACCCGGGAAGCATCGACGGTCGTGACGGTCACCTCAGGCCTGGCCTTTGTCCCGCTGGCCGCCACGCCGACCTACAACGCCACCAAGGCCGCTATCCACTCATGGACCCAGTCGCTGCGCACCCAGCTGGCTGACACGGCGATCGAGGTGCTGGAACTGGCGCCGCCCGCGGTGGCCACCGATCTCATGCCAGGCCATGCCGACAACCCCGCCTCCATGCCGCTGGCCGACTATACGGCCGAGGTCATCGGGCTGATCGAGCGGGGCGAAACCCCGCGCGGCGAGATTCTGGTCGAACGGGTCAAACCCCTGCGCCGCGCCGAGATCGACGGGCGATACGCGCAGGTCTACGCCGCCCTGAACGGCCAGGCCTGACGCTATTCTTGCAAGGCGGCGAGCGCGCCGCCTTGACTTGGCCCTTATTGAGGCCCATCTGCGCTGCATCGCACCATGCGATGGCCGGCTTCCTGCAACGCGTGTGGGTCTTCCTCCATGAAGACCTGATTGCAGACGCAGCCGGCAAGACCTCAGAGTCATTACGTCGTCCGGACACGCGGGGCGACGCCCCGATCCACCCCGACGGCTTCATTCCGAAGCTCTATCGGGATTGGCGAGGCGTCTCTTCCAGCGTGCGTCGGGTCAAGAAGGCGGAGCCTTCTGACCGCACGCATCAAGGATGCCGCTTCGCCGCATGCGAAAGACGCTACGTGAGCAATACCACTTTTGAATCCATGGGCCTGAACAAGGCCCTCCTCCAGGCCCTTGAAGCGACCGGCTACACCAAGCCGACGCCGATCCAGGCCAAGGCCATCCCCGACGTCATGCTGGGCAAGGACCTGCTGGGCATCGCCCAGACCGGCACCGGCAAGACTGCGGCCTTCGCCCTGCCGATCCTGCATCGTCTGGCCGAGAACCGCATCGCGCCCAAGCCGCGCACCACGCGCTGCCTGATCCTGTCGCCCACCCGTGAACTGGCCACCCAGATCGCCGACAGCTTCAAGCAGTACGGCCAGCACCTGGGCTTCCGCGTCGCCGTCATCTTCGGCGGCGTCAAGTACGGCCCGCAGGAACGCGCGCTGCAACAGGGCCTCGACGTCCTGGTCGCCGCTCCCGGCCGTCTGCTGGACCACCTGCAACAGAAGACGCTGGACCTGTCGCAAACGGAAATCTTCGTCCTCGACGAAGCCGACCAGATGCTGGACCTGGGCTTCATCAAGCCCATTCGTCAGATCGTCAGCCGCATCCCGGCCAAGCGTCAGAACCTGTTCTTCTCGGCCACCATGCCGTCGGAGATCGGCAAGCTGGCCGGCGAGCTGCTGAAGGATCCGGTCAAGGTCCAGGTCACGCCGCAGGCCACCACGGTCGAGCGCATCAAGCAGTCGGTCGTCCACATCGAGCAAGGCCGCAAGCGCGCCCTGCTGACCGAGCTCTTCTCTGACTCGGCCTATACGCGCTGCCTGGTCTTCACCAAGACCAAGCACGGCGCCGACAAGGTTGCGGCCTATCTGGAAGCCGGCGGCGTCGAAGCCGGCGCCATCCACGGCAACAAGAGCCAGTCGCAACGCGAACGCGCCCTCGAAGCCTTCAAGCAGGGCAAGCTGCGCGTCCTGGTCGCCACCGACATCGCCGCCCGCGGCATCGACGTGGACAAGGTCACGCACGTCGTGAACTTCGAGCTGCCCTATGTGCCGGAAGCCTATGTGCACCGCATCGGCCGTACGGCCCGCGCCGGCGCTGACGGCACGGCGATCAGCTTCGTCGCCGGCGACGAGATGAAGCTGCTCAAGGACATCGAAAAGGTCACGCGCCAGAAGATCCCGGCCATCGACCGCCGCAACGACAAGGCCCTGGGCATGCTCGACGCCTCGATCATGGCCGCCGGCGTCAAGCAGAAGGCCACCCTGCCCGAGCGTGAAGGCCGGGGCGGGCGTGGCGGCGGCGAGGGCGGCGAAGGCCGTAACCGCAGCCGCAACCCGCGTCGCGACGGCGTCAAGCCGGAAGGCGGTGGCCAGCCGCACCGTCAGCGCAAGCCCGGCCCGGGCCGCGACCGCACCCACCACGCCGAGCGCCCGGCCGCCGTCTATGATCCGATGGCGGGCGAGCGTCCGAAGTCCTCGCCCCGCGCGACCCCCTCGGCCGAGCCCAAGCCGGTCGGTGAGATGCAGCGCCGTCCGCGCAGCCGTCGCCCGTCCAACGGCGGCAAGGGCTACAGCTCGCAAGGCTGATCCTTAGGATCGACGACACGACAGAAGCGCCGGGCTCTCCTCGAGAGCCCGGCGTTTTCATGTGCGCGACCCGCTGCCAGTGCTCCCGTTCCAATGGAAGGGGGCATCAAAGAAAAACGGCGGCCCCCGCAAGGGAGCCGCCGTTTCCATGTCAGCCGTCCGCGTGGATCAGAAGGCCCAGCGCGCGCCCATCGAGACGACCAGGGCCGAGCCTTCGGCCGTACCGCGCAGGTGCGAAGTGGTCGCCGCCGGCGTACCCGCATAGAAGGTGCGGTCGTCGAAGATATCGCTGTCGCTGAAGGCGATGTAGGTCAGACCGGCGTCGAAGGTCACGCCCTCGGTCACCTCGGTCGACCCCCCGACCGAGAACAGCAGGCGGTCAGCGTCCGGGATGCGGGCCGTGCGCAGGCTGTCGCGGGTCGGGGTCGGGTCATAGCCGACGCCGGCGCGCAGGGTGGTCTTGTCGCTGAGGGCGTAGTCCAGGCCGATCGCGCCCGTCGTCACGTCCTTGTAGTTCTGGTGGATCGAGTCGCCGCCGCCTGCGTACTCGACGTCGATGGCCTCGAACTCGCTCCAGCCGATGCGATTGACCTGGGCGTTCAGCGTCAGCTTGTCGTTGACCGCATAACGGACTGAGGCCGAAGCGAACCACGGCGTGTTGAAGCTGGCCTGGCCGGCGGTGGCGACATTGCTGCCGGCCAGCGGCCCCAGCAGACCGGCGATGGCGATGTCGCCATCCAGCTCATGCTCGATCTTGGAGCGGTAGCTCAGACCAAAGTCCCACGGCCCCTTGTGCGCCTGGGCGCCGACGTTCCAGCCATAGCCCCAGCCGTCGCCTTCCAGCGTATTGGAGCCGTCCGGCAGCAGCGGCGACAGGTTGGGCAGGGCCGAGGTCAGCTTGGCCTTGACGAACTGGGCGTCCAGGCCCGCGCCGATGTCCAGCCAGTCGTTGACCTGATAGGCCACGGTCAGGCCGGCGTTGGCCGAGCGCAGCTCCGACGTCAGGGCGTCGTAGCGGGTGAAGGAGCTCTGCTCGTACTTGGTGGTGAAGTTGTAGGGGGCCGCCACCGACAGGCCGACGGCGAAGCGGTCGCCGACGGGGGTGGCGAAGGCGAAGTTGGGCACCAGGCCGCTTTCGATCGGGTCGACGTTGGTGTTGCGCGGATTGGTCACCGGAACATTGGCGCCGCCCGGATAGGTGACATAGGAGCCGTTGTTCTTGACCTCGGAATCGATCTTGATGCCGTGCATGCCGACCGAGACTTCACGGCCGCTGCGGGCGATGGCGGCGGGGTTCCACCACATCGAGCCCACGCCGCGATCCGCAGCCTCGCCCGAGAAGGCGCGTCCGGCGCCGCGCACCGACTGTTCCTGCAGATAGAAGGAGCCGGCGAAGGCCGGCGCTGCGACGGAGGCCATAAGGACGGCGAGACCGCTGATGCGAGCCATGTTCCTGGGAGTCATTACTGTTTCACCTATGTGGACCGCCCGTCCTTACTGAGGCGACGGGTCGTTGTTCGGGGAGGGAGGCGACGCTAACAGCCACAGCGCCTGTGTCATGAAAGCGTTGCGCCAACGGCCCCTGTCGGACCGCAAATCGGCAAAACCGTGGCGGCGAAGTCGCACAATTTCACACCTTGGTGAGGTTACGTTACGGCAACGCTAATACCCAAAGAACGCAGTTCTCGGCAAAGATCGTGTTCCGCAAGGTCAACTTCGACCTCGTCACGCCCACGGATCACCAGCTGGGTTCCGACCGCCCCCTCGCCGCCGAACCCGAACGGATAGCTGCCGAACGACAGGTCGCGACGCGCGTCTGCGGCGGCGCGCAGAACCTCGGCGATCGCGCCCTCGCCGACGCCGAGGACGCGGATCGTCCGCGCATGAACCACCGCCCCCGTCCGCAGGCGCGGAGCCACGTCCTGCAGCATGGCCTCCATGATCCTGGGCACGCCGGCCATGACGAAGACATTCTCAATCTGGAAGCCAGGCGCATCCGTCACCGGATTGGCGATCAGGCTGCCGCCCTCTGGAATACGGGCCATGCGCCGCCGCGCGGCGTTGAACTCGCCGGGGCCGTAGCGCCGCTCGAGGATCGCCAGGGCGTCAGGATGTTCCTGGACAGCGACGCCGAAGGCGGCGCCCACGGCGTCGGTGGTGATGTCGTCATGGGTCGGGCCGATGCCGCCGGTGGTGAAGACATAGTCGTAAGCGCAGCGCAGGGCGTTCAGCGCCGCCACAATCTGATCCTGCCGATCGCCCACCGTCCGCGCTTCCATCAGATCGACGCCCAGGGCCGCGAGAAAGCGGGCGATGGTGTTCAGGTTGGTGTCCCGGGTCCGGCCGGACAGGATTTCGTCCCCGATGATCAGGACAGCGGCGCGGGGTGCGGTTGGAGAGGACGACCTGGTCATGCCCTTCAGATAGGCGCCGCCTTCCGCCGCGTCATCGTCGCCGCCTGACGGGGTTGAGCTTTTGTGCTAGTCTCGCCATCTGAGCCGAAGAAACAGCCGCCCTCCCCGTCCGCGCGGCGCCGAAAGCAGATCATGTACGAGACCCCCGACCTGGATAACGACGCCTTCGTCCGCAGCCACGAAATCCGCATCCATGATGCAGAGGCCTTCGAAGGCATGCGCAAGGCCGGCCGTCTGGTGGCCGAGGCCCTGGACATGATCGGCGAACATGTGAAGCCAGGCGTCACCACTGGCGAACTGGACGATCTGGTGCGCGAGTTTACCCTGGCCCGCGGCGGCATTCCCGCCTGCCTGGGATACAAGGGCTATACCAGGACGGTCTGCACCTCGATCAACCATGTCGTCTGCCACGGCATTCCGGGCGACAAGGTCCTGAAGGAAGGCGACATCGTCAACATCGACCACACCGTCATCGTCGATGGCTGGCATGGCGACTCGAGCCGCATGTATCCGGTCGGCGAGATCAATGCGCGGGCGAAGAAGCTGATCGACGTCACCTATGAATCTCTCGAACTGGGCCTGGCCCAGGTCAAGCCGGGCAACACCTTCGGCGACATCGGCTTCGCCATCCAGAAATACGTCGAGGCCCAGCGCATGAGCGTGGTCCGGGACTTCTGCGGCCACGGCATCGGCCGCGTCTTCCATGACAGCCCCAACGTCCTGCACTACGGCCGTCGTGGCGAGGGCGCGGTGCTGAAGCCCGGCATGTTCTTC
Source organism: Brevundimonas sp. NPDC058933 (assembly GCF_049315965.1). NCBI lineage: Bacteria > Pseudomonadati > Pseudomonadota > Alphaproteobacteria > Caulobacterales > Caulobacteraceae > Brevundimonas > Brevundimonas sp. NPDC058933. The sequence goes on along the minus strand of NZ_JBMOSL010000002.1, from coordinate 403,729 downwards.
ACTGTCGAGCCGATGGTGAACCTGGGCAAGCCGGCGGTGAAGGTCCTGTCCGACGGCTGGACCGCCGTGACCCGTGACAAATCGCTGTCGTCGCAGTGCGAGCACACCATCGGCGTGACCGAAGACGGGCTGGAAATCTTCACCGCCTCGCCCAAGGGCCTGTTCCGCCCGCAATTCTAGACCCCGCTCAACCCCGCGGAAGCGGGGACCCAGAGCTTTGGCCCCGCAATCCAGCGCTTGATCCCTGCCACGGACAAGCTAGCGTCCGATCCTAGGACTGGGTCCCCGCGTCCGCGGGGATGAGCGGGTGGGGGCATCGTGTCCGACGGCGTCACGGGAGCAATTCCAAAGCAGGCCAGGCCGCACCACGCCGGTCATCGCGAGCGGCTGCGCGAACGTGCGCGCGGCGCCGGCATCCACCACCTGCCCGACTATGAACTGCTGGAGCTCTTCCTGTTCCGCAGCCAGCCGCAGGGCGACGTCAAACCCATAGCCAAGGCCCTGCTGAGCCGCTTCGGCTCGCTGGCCGCCGTCCTGGCCGCCTCGGTCGAGGACCTGATGACGGTCCGCGCCGAGGACTCGCGCGGTCGCTCCAAGGGCGTCGGCGCCGAGACCGCCCTGGACCTGGCCGCCCTGCACGAGGTCTCGCGACGCGTGACCAAGGAGGAGGCGAACAAGCGCACCGTCATCACGTCGTGGACCGCGCTGCTGGCCTATGTCCGCCTCAGCCTTCAGCACGAGCCGCGCGAGCAGTTCCGCGTCCTCTACCTCGACAAGAAGAACCAGCTGATCCTCGACGAGATCCAGAACCGGGGCACGGTCGACCACGCCCCTGTCTATCCGCGCGAGGTGGTGCGCCGGGCGCTGGAGCTGTCGGCCAGCGCCATGATCATCGTCCACAATCACCCCTCGGGCGACCCGACCCCCAGCCGCGCGGACATCGACATGACGAAGCAGGTCGTCGAGGCCGCCCGCTCGCTCAGCCTTCAGGTCCACGACCATCTCATCGTCGGCCGCGAAGGCGTGGCCAGCTTCAAGCAACTGGGACTGATGTGACCGTTCTGACCACCGACCGCCTGACCCTGACCCCCGTCGCCGTCAGCGACATGAACGACCTCGTCGCCCTGTGGGCCGACGCCGACTTCACCCGGCACATCATGGGACGCGGCCTGTCGGAAGAAGAGGTCTGGTTCCGGCTGCTGCGCGATCTGGGCCACTGGCAGGCCAAGGGCTACGGCAACTGGTCGATCCGCGAGACGGTTGCCGGCGCCTATGTCGGCAGCGTCGGCGTGCTGGACTACCGCCGCGACATTACCCCTCCATTCGACGCCCCTGAACTGGGCTGGGGCGTCGCGCCCGCCTTCCAGGGTCAGGGCCTGGCGCAGGAAGCGCTTCAGGCCGCCCTGGCCTGGACCGACGCCTATCGGCTGGAGCCGCGCACCGTCTGCATGATCTCGCCGGACAACACCCCCTCGGTGACGCTGGCCGAGCGGGTGGGCTACCGCCCCTATGCCGAGGCCGACTACAAGGGCTCGACCGTCACCCTGTATGAGCGGCCCCGCACCGTGGCGGGCTGACAGGGGCGCCGGCCCTCATTAAGGTTTACCGTTCACAGTCCCCCGAGCGTTTCTTCAAGAGTCCCGCAATGCCCATGTCCGTCGATGTCCTGCGCGCCCATCTGGTCGAGGCCTTTCCCGATGCGGACATCGCCATCGAGGACCTGGCCGGCGACGGCGACCACTATCGCGCCCGGATCGTCTCGGCCGCCTTCAAGGGTCTGCCGCGCGTGCGTCAGCACCAGCTGGTCTATGGCGCGCTGAAGGGTCAGATGGGCGGCGAACTGCACGCCCTGGCGCTGGAGACCTCGGCTCCCGTCGAGGCAGGCTGACCATGCGCTATCGTCCGTTCGGCACATCCGGCGCGGCGGTCTCCAACCTGACCCTTTGCCTGGGCGCCGAGGCGCTGGGACGGGGTCGAGCCGCCGTCAGCGAACTGATCTTCACGGCGCTCGAAGCCGGGGTGAACAGCTATCATCTCGAAAACGCCGACCCGGTGCTGGCGGAGATCGTCGGGGAAGCCCTGGGTCACGTCGAGCGCCGACTGGTCTGCGTCGGCCTGACCCTCGGCCTCGGCGACGGGCGCAGAAAGGGTTTCCGCGACTTTTCCGCCGAGGGGCTGAGCGGTTCGATCGACCGAGCGCTGCACGCTTCGGGACTGGGCTGGTTCGACGTCGCGGTGTTGGACGAGCCCGCTGATGACGAACTGCCGCAAGCCTCGCTTATCGTGCTCAAGGCCCAGCGCAAGGCGGGTCATGTACGGCTGCTGGGCGTGTCGGGCGATTCACCGGTCATGGACGTCTATGTCTCGACCGGCGCCTTTGACGTCCTCTACACGCCCTTCCACGCCAATGTGGAATGGCGCATCCGGTCGCGAATGCGGGCCGCGCGCGAGCGCGACATGGCCATCTTCACCTACGACTACTTTCCGGAAAGCCTGTCGACCGAGCGAAAGGCCGCCGGCGCCGGATCGGCGCCGAAAAAGAAGGGCCTGTTCGGCTTCGGTTCAAAGCCGGTCGAACAGGGCCTCGCCAACGCCGGATCTTTCGCCTTCCTGCATCAGACGCCCAACTGGAACGCCGAATCCATCTGCCTGGCCTTCACCCTGACCGACCCGGCCATCGCCAGCGTCATGGTCGACGCCGTCAATCCGGAGCGGATGGAGGCCCTCGCCGTCGTGCCGGAACGCGACCTGCCGCCAGGGCTGTCAGCCCAGATCGAAATGGCGCGCGTGGGTTCGGCCGCAGCCTGACAGAAACTAGCCGCCCATCGCCGTGAACGGCCCATTGAGGAAGCCCGGCTTGCGATAGGCCAGCCGCTGTCCGTCGGAGCCGAGAACGCGGCCTCCGGCGGCTTCCAGGACCGCCTGCCCCGCCGCCGTATCCCATTCGTTCGTCGGGCCGGTGCGCGGATAGGCGTCGAATCGCCCCTCGGCGATCAGGCAGAATTTCAACGATGAGTCCGTGCCCTGCCACTGGCTGCAGCCGTGACGGGCCGCCAGACGCGTCGCCTCCTCGTCAGTCATGCTGTGGCTCAGCAGGGCGATGCCCTCGGCCGGACGGTTGCGCACCTTGATCGGCCGCCAGGCCTCGCCGAAGGCGCGGCGCACGGCGCCCTTTCCCGGAATGGCGGAGGCCCAGGTCACGCTGGACGCCGGGGCCGTGACCACCCCCGCGACGGCTGCGTCGCCCTGGATCAGGGCGATGTTGACGGTGAAGCTCTCGCGGCCCTGAACAAAGCCCTTGGTGCCGTCCAGCGGGTCGATCAGCCAGAACCAGTCCCCCACAGAAACCGGAGCCCCATCGGCGGCGACAGCCTCTTCGGCCACAGCATCAACCTCGGGCCAGCGCTCGGCCAACCGCATCAGGATCAGGGCTTCAGCGGCGCGATCGGCCTCGGTCACCGGGCTGGCGTCAGACTTGGTCTCGACCGCCGTTCCGACCCGCCAATAGGGCAGGATCAGGCGCGCGGCCTCCTCGGCGATGTCGGCGATGGTCTCGGCGAGGGCGCCGGAAGCGAGGTCGGTCTCAAGAGCGTGCGTCATGTTCCCCTTCGATAGCCCATGCGACCGGTTTCACGAACCGGCAAATCAGGTCAGCCTTGACCATTCCCGCCAGCAGACCGCTCGAACGATGACCTTCCCTGACTCCTCCGCCCATTCGCCCTCGGCCGACCTCGCCGCCGCCGACCTGCCCATGGGCGGAGCCGAGCTGGCCGCCTTCATCGCGGGAAAGCTGTGCCACGACTTCATCAGCCCGGCCGGGGCTATCATGTCGGGCCTGGACCTGCTGGAAGACCCGACCGCCCAGGACATGCGCGACGACGCCATGAGCCTGATCCGCCAGAGCGCGAAGAAGCTGGTCGCCCACGTCCATTTCGCCCGGGTCGCCTTCGGCGCCGCGACTACCAGCGAGCAATTCGCCTCTGCGGAGTTGCACGGTCTGGTCGCCAACCTGTCGGAAGGCGGCCGCGCGACGCTGGACTGGCGCATCGCCGAGGGGACGACCTTCACCAAGCCCCAGGCCCGCATCCTGATCAACCTGGCCTGGATGACGCTCGGCGCCCTGCCCACCGGCGGCGTCGCCACGATCACCGTCCGACGCGAAGACGACCGCCTGCTGCTGATCGGCTCTACCGAAGGCGCGCGCGCCAGGCTCAAACCCGAAGCCCTGACCGGCCTCAAGGGCGAGCGACTGACAGAGGGTCTGGCCGGTCAATGGATCCAGCCCTACTGGCTGTGGCTGGCGGTCAACGAAGCCGGCGGGCGTCTCGACGTCGCCTGCGACGAGGGCCGGGTCGGTCTGATCGCCCGAACGCCCGCCTGATTTCAACAGCGCCCATCGTCCGTTAACCCCCAGGAACGATCATCATGCGAGGCGCGCTTTCGTTTCGCGCGCAGCCGGATAAAGCCCTTGGACCCCAAGACCTGTTTGATCGTCGATGACAGCCGGATCATCCGCAAGGTCGCGCGTCGCATTGTTGAGACGCTGGGCTTTGAGGTGGACGAGGCCGCAGACGGCGCCGAGGCGCTGACCTATTGCATGGGAGCCATGCCCTATGTGGTGCTGCTGGACTGGCAGATGCCGGTCATGGACGGGCTGACCTTCCTGCGCCGCCTGCGCGCCCTGCCGGGCGGTCGCGCCCCCAAGGTCCTGTTCTGCACCATCGAGACCCGCGCCGACCGGATTGCAGAAGCCCTGTCCGCAGGAGCCGACGATTATGTTATGAAGCCTTTCGACGGCGAGATCCTTCACTCCAAACTCGCCGAAGTGGGAGCTGTTCAGTCACCGTCATGACGCCGGAGGATTTCGATCGTCTTCAGACCTTGCTGGCGTCACGCGCCGGCTTTCGGCTGACTCGCGACCGGATGCATCTGGCCGAGCACCGACTGGGGCCGGTGGCGCGCCGCGAGGGCTACCACAACGTCGAGGCCATGCTGGCGACCCTGTGGAACAAGCCCGTGGCCTCGCTTGGGTGGTCGGTGATCGAGGCCCTGTTGAACGGCGAGACCTGGTTCCGCCGCGACCGCGCCGTCTTCGACGTCTTCGCCCGTGAACTGATGCCCGCCCTGACGGCCGCCCGGCCCGGCGGCAAGGTTCGACTGTGGTCCGCCGGAGCCTCGACCGGTCAGGAAGCCTATTCCCTGGCCATCGCCGCGCTGGAAAACAGCGCCGACGTCGAAATCCTCGCCACGGACCTGTCGCGCCTGTCGATCGAGAAGGCGCAGTCGGGCCTCTACACCTCGTTCGAAATCCAGCGCGGCCTGTCGGCCCGCAGCATGCTTCGCTGGTTCGAGCAGGCCGACGAACAATGGCGCGCCCGCCCCGAGCTGCGCAGCACCGTGAGGTTCGAACGCGCCAATCTGCTGGACGAGCCGACCGATGATCGCCAGTTCGATGTCATCTTCTGCCGCAACGTGCTCAGTGATCTGGAACCGGCGCGGCGCGCCCAGGTGCTGGACCGGCTGGAGCGTCGGCTGGTGGACGACGGCTGCCTCTTCCTTGGACTCGACGAACGCCCCGACAGCGACAGCGTCGCCTTCCGCCCCGTCGCCGGGCGCAGAGGCCTGTACGTGAAGGCGCCTTCGGCCCTAAGTCGCGCCGCCTAGCAGCCCGGCTGCGGCCGCCTTGACCCGCGCCTGCGGAACCTCGCTGAAGACCAGATCACTCGCGCCGAAATACTCGGCCTGGTTCATGGCGCACCAGTCGGTGGTGACCAGACGCACGGTCGGCTTGCCGCCCGCCACTTCCGCCGCGCCGTAGAGGAAGTCGCCGCTGCGCTCGGCCAGCGGCATGGGTCGATCCTGGTTGGCCCGCGCCATGAAGCTATTCAGCCGCTCCGGCGACACCTCGGCGACCATCAGCTTGCCGTCGAACCGCACCACGGCGTCAAAGGCGTAACGCGTCACCGGGCCGGCGGGCAGGCCGGTCCCCAGGGTGGTGTGGCCGATGAAGCCCGCCTCGACGCCCGCCGCCCGGGCCATGGCGGCGGCGACCGCGCGACCCGTCTCGCCCAGGGTCAGCGCGCGCGGACTGACGCCCAGCACGGCCTTTTCCTCATCCGTAAGGGTCGTCGCCAGCGTCGTCGCGATCAGATCGGCTATACGCGGCGAGGGGGCGGCGTTCATATCCACCGCCGTCGAGCCGACCTCGATCCGACCGTCAGCATAGAGGGTCGCGGTCGTATAGGCGTTGCTCCACGACCCGGTGTGGGCATAGGCGCTGCGGCCCTGCTCATGCTGGAACAGCAGGTGGTTGTGGCCGCCGATCATCAGGGCGCCGTCCGGCAGCAGGGGCAGGATGTCGCGATCCCCCGCCACGCCGGCATGGCTCATCACCAGCATCAGGTCGGCGCCCTCCAGCAGGCGCGTCAGGTTCGCCTGCGCCCAGTCTCCCGGAGCCGGGATCGACAACCAGTCGCGGCTGGCCTTGGGATAGGTGTTCAGGGAATCCGTTCCCGCCCCAACGATGCGCAGCGTGCGTTCGCCCAGCGGCACGGCCACGGCGGCCTCGGCGTAGGGCTGGCCGGAGCGCGCATCAAGGATATTGCTGACGACGACGATCCCCAGCGACCGCATCCGCGCCACCACCTCATGCAGGTCGGGCGTCAGGTCGTTGTCGTGATTGCCCAGATTGACCACCGTGGGCGCCAGCTTCGGCAGCTCGCCCAGGAAGGCCCAGTCGATGGCGCCGCCCGACCGCACCGAAACGACATTGCCGTGCTCGAAGATGTCGCCGTCGATGGCGATCAGGCATGGCGCGTCTGAACTGGCGATCTCCGCCTCCAGCGCCGCCAGCAACTGGCCCGTCCGCTCATAGGCCGAATGCAGGTCCGACATGGCCAGGATGCGGCCCAGTACGCGCACATCCGGCGCCGAGGACAGACCGGCCAGACCCGGCGCAACGCCAGCCGCGGCCATCAACTGGAAGAAACGACGGCGATGGAGGGGGGTGATCGTCATGGGAAGTCCCGGCCAGACGCGCCCAGCGCATTCGGGAACTTCTCACCGAAAACAGGCGGCGCAGCCCCGCCGTTTCGCATGAGACATTGCGCCGCACAATAGCTTGGCTCCTCTCACGCGGCGGACGCGATGGAGTTTTCGCCCACCGTGTTCATGTCGCGAAAGCTTCATCGAACAGGCGTTCTCGGCGCTGGAAAAAGCGTCGCCCTGGACCTAGGCCCTCGCCAGTTTCAATGAGGACCTCCCCCCATGTCCCCTCGCCTTACGGCCCTTGCCGTTTCCGCCAGCAGCCTCGCCCTGCTCCTCGCCGCCCCCGCCATGGCGCAGTCCGCTGACGGCTCCGAACAGGCCGTCAGCGTCGACGAGATCGTCGTCACCGCCCAGCGCCGCAGCGAGAACATCCGCGACGTGCCCTTCGCCGTCACGGCGATGAACCCCGAGACCCTGACCGCCATCTCGGCCGGCGGCGCCGACATCCTCAGCCTGTCGGGCCGCGTCCCCAGCCTGCAGGTCGAAAGCTCGAACGGCCGTTACGCCCCGCGCTTCTACATCCGCGGCCTCGGCAACGTGGACTTCGACTTCACCGCTTCGCAGCCGGTCTCGGTGGTGATGGACGAGATCGTGCTGGAGAGCGTCTATCTGAAGGGCTTCCCCCTGTTCGACGTCAAGCAGCTGGAAGTGCTGCGCGGCCCGCAGGGCACCCTGTTCGGGCGCAACACCCCGGCGGGCGTGATCAAGATCGACACCACCAAGCCGGGTCAGGACTTCGCCGGGTACGGCTCCCTGACCTATGGCAACTACGGCTCCAGCCGCGCCGAAGGCGGCGTGACCATGCCGCTGACCGACACCCTGTCGGTGCGCGTAGCCGGCCTGTGGAACCACCGCGACGACTACATCAACAACGCCTTTGACGCCCCCTTCGCCAAGACGGACGGCAAGGACCTCGGCAACTTCGACGACATCGCCGGCCGCGTCCACGTCGCCTGGACCCCCACCGACCGCCTGTCGACCCTGCTGACCTTGCAGGCCCGCGACTATGAGGGCACGGGCACGATGAACCGCGCCAACGTCCTGACCAAGGGCTCGAACGAGCTGAACGACCGCTTCGACCGCGACACCGTCTATTACGACGGCGGCCGCAACAACTTCCAGAAGCAGAAGACCACCTCGCAGTCGCTGCAGGTCGCCTATGACTTCGGTCCCGCCACCCTGACCGGCGTGGTCGGCGCCTACCAGGGCTCCAGCCAGGGCGACGGCGACATCGACGGCGGCGTGCTGAACGATCCGATCAACAGCGGCGCCATCCCCTACCGTTCGGAAAGCGGCACCCTGTCCAGCGACCTCAAGCAGAACACCTATGAACTGCGCCTGACCTCGAACGGCGATAACCGCCTCGGCTGGCAGGTCGGCGCCTTCTACTGGGACGAGCGCATCAACCTGGTGTCCGCAAACCAGTTCGACGGCGTCGGCGGCCTGATCCCAATCAAGGCGACGGACATCACCCAGAAGTCGGATTCCTGGTCCATCTTCGGTCAGGCCAACTACCAACTCACGGACGCGCTGAAGGTCACCGGCGGCGTGCGCTACACAGACGACAGCCGCGACTATCAGGGTCGGGTGGTCATCGGCACGCCGGCTAACGCCCAAGGCCAGATCTCGGTCGGCGACGAGCAGGTCAGCTGGGACGTCAGCGCCCTGTATGAGGTCAACGACAGCCTGAACCTGTTCGCCCGCGTGGCCAGCGGCTATCGCGGTCCGTCGATCCAGGGCCGCAACCTGCCCGTCCTGACCACGGCCGATTCCGAGACCGTCATGTCCTATGAGGCCGGCCTGAAGTCGCGTCTGTGGGACGGCCGCGCCCGCCTGAACGCCACCGCCTATCTGTATGAAGTCAGCGACATGCAGTTCACCGCCATCGGCGGCGCCGACAACTCCAACCGCCTGATCAACGCCGACAAGGGCGAAGGCTATGGCGTGGAAATCGACGGCGACGTCTATCTAGGCGCAGGCTTCAGCCTGGCGGCGGGCTTCGCCTGGAACCACACCGAGATCCAGGACAGCAACCTGCTGGTGGCCGTCTGCGGCGCCAACTGCACCGTGACCGACCCCATCGTCATGGTCGGAACCGCCCGTCGCGCCAATGTCGACGGCAACCCCTTCCCCCAGGCGCCGGAATATACCGCCAACCTGACCCTCTCCTACGTCCGTCCCATCGGCGACGATCAGGAGCTGTTCGCCTCGACCGACTGGGTGGTGCAGAAGGACTTCAACCTCTTCCTCTATGAATCGGTCGAGTTCATGCAGGACACGGCCTTCGAAGGCGGCCTGCGCGCAGGCTGGCGCGATCTGAACCGGGGTCTGGAAGCCGCGGCCTATGTCCGCAACATCACCGATGAAGCCAATGTCATCGGCGCCATCGACTTCAACAACCTGACAGCCTTCGTCAACGAGCCGCGCATGTACGGCGTGGAGCTGTCGAAGCGCTTCTAGGCCGATCCGGCTGAGGCGATCAGGGGGCGGCGGCGGGGAAACCCGTCGCCGCCCTCTTGCTATCCGGGCCCGGCTTGGCCCTACTGCCTCCTGGATCGGGGAGGATCTTTCACATGCGGCTGGCCCTGCTGTTCGGATCGCTGACGCTCGCCTTCCTTTTGGCGGTCTGGACTACTCAGGTTCCCAGGCCCCGCCCCCTCGACGCCCCCGTCGCCGCCTTCTCGGCTGCCAGGGCCATGACCGACGTCGAGCAGATCGCCCGCGCCCCGCATCCCGTAGGCTCAACCGAACACGCCCGCGTCCGCGCCTACCTGACCGCCCGCATGACCCAGCTGGGCCTGTCCCCGCAGGAGCAGGCGGGGCCGTTGTCCCCGGGTTCTATCCAGCGCTTGAAGAAGGCCGGCGGCGATCCCGACGCGGCCAATAATCAGGCCATCAACCTGATCGGCGTCCTGCCCGGAAAAGACCGCAGCCAGCCCGCCGTCATGCTGATGGCCCACTACGACACCGTGGTCGGCTCACCCGGCGCGGCCGATGATTCCACCGGCGTCGGCGCCGTGCTGGAGGCCGTGCGCGCCATCAAGGCGCGCGGGCCGATCGAGCGCGACCTGGTCGTCCTGCTGACCGACGCCGAGGAACTGAACCTGGACGGCGCCCGCATCTTCTTCGGCGGCCATCCGCTGCGCGACCGCATCGGCGCCGTGGTCAACCTCGAGGCGCGCGGCGGCGGCGGCCGTGCGGCCATGTTCGAGACCGGGCGCGAGGCCGGGCCAACCGTGGACCTGTTCCGCCGCGCCGTCGCCCGCGCCGACGGCGGGACGACCGCCACCTCGCTCGCCGTCTTCATGTACGAACGAATGCCCAACGGCACCGATTTCACCATCCCCAAGGATCGCGGCGTCGGCGGACTGAACTTCGCCTTCATCGGCCGCCCGGCCCAGTACCATTCCGCCGACGCCACCCCCGAAAATCTGGACAAGGGCGGATTGCAGCACATCGGCTCTCAGGCGCTGGAGGCCGCCGACGCCCTGCTGCGCGCCCCCGCCCTGCCCGCCAAGGGTCCGAACACTGTCTATGCCGACGTCTTCGGCCGCTGGATGCTCAGCCATTCGGCGGCGATGGGCTGGGGCCTGCTGTGCCTGACCGCCCTGCTCGGCGGTTTCGCCGCCTGGCGCGCCCGCCGTGCGACCGGCTTGACCGCCGCACAGGTCGGGCGCGGCCTGCTCGACGGCCTGTGGTTCGCGTCCGCCGGACTGGTGCTGGCCCAGGCCGTGCGCCTGTTGGCTGGCCCCGTCGTCACCCGCCACACCTCGTCCGAGACCTATTACGTCCTGCTGCGCCGTCTGCCGTGGATGGAGGCGGGCGCCGTCCTGACCATCCTCGCCCTCGCCCTGCTGTGCCTGACCGGCGTGCGCCGCCTGCGCCCCCGCACGACAGCGGGGATCGCCGCCGTCCTGACGCTTCTTGTCCTGCTGCTTGGCGGCTTCAGCCCGGTCATGCTGGGCGCGGGCCTGATCGCCGTCGCCCTGTCGCTGTGGCCGGTCAAGGCCCCCGCCTCCACCACCGCCTCGCCCTGGGGCGGGTGGCTGGGGCTCATCGCCCTCGTCTTCCTGCTCGGCTGCATCGTCCAGGGCGCCGCGCCCGAGGCCGCCCTGCTGTTCGTCTGGCCTGCCCTGCTGGCCGCAGCCGCCGCGGCCCTGTCCGCCCTGATCGGCCCCGACCTGACGCGGCCCGCCAGCCTGATCCCGCCCGCGGTCGCCGGCGTCCTCGGCGGCGCCTGGCTGATGGGGTTGGGCCATTTCGTCTTCCTCGGCATCGGCATGGACCTGCCCGGCGCCCTGGCCCTGATCGGCCTTCTGGCCCTGCTCTTCCTGCGCCCGCTCAGCCCGCCCGTCGGCGCGACCCGTCCGGTGCTGATCGGCGCGGCCGCCTGTTTGATCCTCGCCTGCGGCCTCAGCCTCGCCGCCGGGTTCGCGGAGCCGAAGCCCGCTGTGGCCGAGGCTCTGCCCTGACAGCGTCCCGCTGGCGAAAGCGCGTCCGAACGTCTATCGCAGCCTGATGGTCCACGATCCCGTCCTCGTCACCGGCTCGGCCGGCTTCATCGGCTTCCACACCGCGCGGCGGCTGCTGGAGCGCGGCGAGACGGTCATCGGCCTCGACAACCTCAACGCCTACTACGACCCGGCGCTCAAACACGCCCGTCTGGCCCAGCTTCAGGCCTATCCGGCCTATCGCCACCACACCCTGGACCTGGCCGACCGCACCGGCGTCGCCGCCCTGTTCGCCGAGCACAGGCCGCGCCGCGTCGTCCACCTCGCCGCCCAGGCGGGCGTCCGGTACAGCCTCGAAGCGCCCGAGACCTATGTGGATTCCAACGTCGTCGGCTTCCTCAGCATCCTCGAGGGCTGCCGCGCGGTTCAGGCGACCAACCTCGTCTTCGCCTCGACCAGCTCGGTCTTCGGCGCCAACGCCGCCCTGCCGTTTTCGGTGCGTGACCCGGCCGACCACCCGCTGACCGTCTATGCCGCGACCAAGCTGGCCAATGAGGCCATGGCCCATTCCTACGCCCACCTGTTCGGCTTCCCGGCCACGGGGCTGCGCTTCTTCACCGTCTATGGACCGTGGGGCCGCCCGGACATGGCCCTGTTCAAATTCACCCGCGCCATCCTCAAGGACGAACCGATAGACGTTTACGGCGAAGGCAAGATGTCGCGCGACTTCACCTATGTGGACGACATCGTCACCGGCGTGATCGCGGCGCTGGACCGCCCCGCCGCCGTCGACCCGACCTGGGACGCCACCGCCCCCAATCCCGCCACCAGCGGCGTCGCCCCCTGGCGCATCCTCAACCTGGGCGCCGGCCGCCCGGTCGCCCTGATGCGCTATATCGAGGTGCTGGAAGAAAAACTGGGCCGCAAAGCCAGGCTCAACCTCATGCCCATGCAGGACGGCGATGTCGCCAATACCGAGGCCGATGTCGCCGACACCCTCAAAGCCCTCGACTACGCCCCCTCAACCCCCGTGGAAGACGGCGTCGGCCATTTCGTCGACTGGTACTGCAACTTCTATCGCAAAAACTGACGCGTGGACGGGCCTGCGCCCATCGTGTCACGAGATGATCCGGGAAAGCCCTGGTGGAGCCGAGGGACGACTAACCCGGTCGCAGGGATCGTCATAGTGCACCATCTGAAGCCCGCCACCATTGACGTAGCGGCCCGCCTCCGTCGTAACTCGCCATAGTGCTACGGGGCCAACCGGCCAAACTTTTAGGGTCGCTTTTAGGGTCAGCTTTAGGGTCGATCCCATTTGACCCGCTCTGCGCGTTCGTGGATCGTTCTCTATGGCTCACCAGATCAAGCGGCTGACGGCCGTCGCCGTCCGCGCCCACAGCGCCCCAGGACTCTACGCCGACGGCGCTGGTCTGTATCTCCAGATCAACAAGACCGGCGCCAAGAGCTGGGCCTTCATCTTCCAGTGGCGCGGCGCGCGCAAGCAGATGGGCCTCGGCTCGCTGAAGGTGCGGAGCCTGGCTGAGGCGCGTGAAGCGGCCGATGCCGCCCGCAAGCTGGTCGCCGACGGCATCAACCCTATCGAGGAGCGCGGCGATACGCGCACGACCGACCGGACGTTCGGCGCCTTGGCAGACCAGTTGCTCGACGCCCTGCGGCCAGAGTGGAAGAACGCCAAGCACGTCTATCAGTGGGAACAGAGCCTCAAGGTCGATGCCGCGCCCCTGCGCTCCCTCGATGTGGATGCGGTCACGACCGAGGATGTCCTCGCAGTGCTTAAGCCGATCTGGGCGGTGAAGCCTGAGACGGCCTCCCGCACGCGAGGTCGCATCGAGCGGGTGCTGGACGCCGCCAAGGCCAAGGGTCTGCGCACCGCGGAGAACCCAGCCCGCTGGAAAGGCCACCTCGCCCTCCTGCTGCCGAAACGGCAAAAGCTCTACAAGGGCCACCACCCTGCCCTGCCCTTCGATGAAGTGTCCGAGTTCATCGGACAGTTGCGCGCCCGCCCGGCGCCGGCGGCTCGCGCCCTGGACCTGCTGATCCTGACAGCATCGCGCACCGGCGAGATCGTCGGCGCCGAGCGCTCAGAGTTCGATCTCGTGAAGAAGATCTGGACGGTCCCGGCCGAGCGCATGAAGGGGAAGGTCGAGCACCGCGTGCCGCTGACCGACGCTGCCGTGAAGATCGTCCGCGCCGCCTGGGCCGAGGGCGACGAGTTCGCTAAGCTGAACCCCCAGGCACCCACGCGGTGGTTGTTCACCGACCCGACCGGCATGAAGCCGATGTCGAACATGGCGATGCTGATGCTCCTGCGCCGCATGGGGCACGACGACATCAGCGTTCACGGCTTCCGCTCAACATTCAGGGACTGGGCTGGAGAGTGCACGAACTTCGCCCGCGAGGTCGTCGAGGCGGCGCTCGCGCACCAGGTCGGCAACGAGGTCGAGCGGGCCTATCGCCGGGGCGACGCGTTGGAGAAGCGCCGCAAGCTCATGGATGCGTGGGCTAGCTATATCGAGAGCGCGAGGACATTGGTCACGCTTGATACGACGAAGAGAATGTAGGCTGGATGACGTGGGATTTACGCTTGCACCAACAGCCGGCTCCATACCTAGAACGCCAGCATGATCATCAATGAAAAGTCGCGACGTTCAAAACGACGAACCTGATGCTATTGACGAATGAAGTCGGTTGGCGGTTGGTGAAAAACGGCATTGATAACGCGAAAGCAAGCAAAGAAGGGATAAAAGGTTCAATCCCTTGTTAACTTATGATCGTTGTTTTCATTGAACAAAACCTGCCTTTTGCCGCCGTGACCGGTGTCGATTTTAGTTCCGCCGATATAAGGGGGATAAAAGGAAATTCATGGCGATCAACGATCCAGCAGCCCTGTTAGCCCGGCTTTGCCAAGAGCCCTCAGAGAGCGCTTGGGTCGAGTTCAAGGAGAACAACGAAGATCCCGATATGATCGGCCGGTGGATTTCGGCCGGAGCAAATGCGGCCATCCTAGCCGGGCGCGATCGGGCATTCTTGGTGTTTGGCGTTCGAGACAGCGACCGGGAATGCGTCGGCACCGCAGTACGATTGTGCCGTTTGAAAAAAGGCGGCGAGAACCTCGAAAACTGGTTAGCGCGGACGCTGTCTCCAAAGCTGATGCTAGATGTCATTGACTTCGAACACGCTGGAAAACAGTTTTCCATCATCTCTATCGAAACGAGCTATGAGCGCCCCGTGCGCTTCAGCGATACCGAGTGGATTCGCGTCGGCGAGAACACGAAAAAGCTAAGCGATTTTCCAGAGCACGAGAGAGCTCTCTGGCTGGCAACGGGCCGCAGGAAATTCGAAGACGCTGTCGCGTTAAGCCATCAGTCGGCAGCGCAGGTGCTTGGCCTACTAGAGACCGCCACATTTTATAGCCTTTCACGTCTCCCGCGTCCGACCGAGGACGCCGAAGTAATCTCCACTTTTTGCAAGCAGGGGTTTCTGAAGGACGACCTTGAAGGCACCTACGACATCACGAACCTGGGCGCGCTTCTATTCGCCAAGAACGTGGAGGACTTTCCCTCAATCGAGCGGAAGACCGTTCGAGTTATCAGGTACGCAGGTCGGGACAAAAGAAAGTCCATCCAGGAGATCGAAGGCAAGAAAGGATACGCCGTCGGTTTTAGCGGGCTGTTGCAACACATCAAAACGCTTCTCCCGTATGATGAGCACTACATGGAAGGCATAAGGGTAGAGGACGCTCTGTACCCCGAAACAGCACTCCGAGAAGTGATCGCCAACGCGATGATCCACCAAGACTTCACGGTAAGCGGCACCTGCCCTGTTGTGGACATCTACCAAGATCGAATTGAGGTCACCAATCCTGGCAATTCCCTGATCGAGCTAGATCGCATCATCGACGAAAGGCGGTCACGTAATGAAAAACTCGCCGGAGCAATGCGTAGCCTGCGGCTTTGCGAAGAGCGAGGCGGCGGCCTCGACAAGGCTCTGTTAGAAATCGAAGAAATGAACTTGCCCGCGCCGGCTTTCCACTCTTCTTCAGACTCCATGCGCGTCGTTCTGTTCGGGCCCCGCCCGTTCAAACAGCTGGCCAAAGCCGAAAAGATGCGCGCCTGCTTCTATCACTGCATAATCAAATGGATTGCCGCCGACCCGATGAGCAACGCTTCATTGCGCGAGCGCTTCCGGCTCGAAGATGATGAGTATCAGGTCGTATCAGCTATAATCTCCGAGGCAGTGAAGTCCGGCCGCATCAAGCCGTTGGAAGAGGGACAGGGGAAAAGAAACGCCCGGTACATTCCATACTTCGCCTGACAGCAGGAGGCTTCTGAAGCTAGGCCGCCCGCGCGGCCGGTGCCTCGTCTATCACACGCAGAAGTTCCTCACGCGGGACGACGGTGCGCCCCCTCACCTTCTTCGCCACCACCTCGCCCTCGCGCAGCATCGTCCACATGGTGGTGACGCCAACGCCGAGCGCCTGGGCGGCCTCGTCCACGGTGTAGGCCAGCTTCGAACCGGGTGGCAGGTCGATGACCTTGCGCGGCTTCTTCTCGTTGCAGTTCGCGCCGGTCATGTGATCCCAGGCCTTCCGGTCTGCTCCACCGCAGTGATCGGGCCCGCCCGCAGGAGCGCGATCTCCTCGGCCTGGCTGCGGACAACGGCCAGCACCTCAGCGACAGCCTGCGCATCCTCGATCCTTGCCCGCACCTCGGCTGCGGTCCGAGACGTGGTCGCCAGGACCTCGAACCATCGCCGCACATTGGTCAGGCGCTGAACGGCGGCGGCGAGCCTGTCGTTCGAGACGGTGGTCGTCTCATCGGACAAGAGTTGCGTGATCATGCGGCGGCTCTCAGCAAGGCTTCGCCGACGCCCATGCTCCCGACGCCGAGGGCGAACCCCAGCAGGCAGAGCTTCCAGAGAGGCACGTCGTGATGGGCAGGGTTGGCCCATGTGCGGCGGATCATTTGGCCGGTCCCGGACGTGCCCGGCCGTCGAGATCGTCGGCGACCGGACCGAGGAAATACTGCGCTGCCCGATAGTCGAACGGCAGGCCCAGGACCCGGAGCGCGTTGGCGATGGCTGTGCGGATCAGCTTAGCCGAAGCGTCCGCGTCGTCGCTCGTCGCGTGCTGAACAAAATCGAGATGGCTGGCGGCGACCAAGAGCTGGAAGGCGACGCCGGACCGGTTGCGCGGCAGGTGGGCGAAGGCGCTCGTGCGGACGGTGCAGAGGGCATCATCCGCCGCGGCCAGGGCGGCGGTCTCTTGCGACGTCAGGTTCGCCTCTTTCCCGTCCAGCGCGTCATGCGTGCGGATGGCGCCGGAGAATTCGTCCGCCAGGCGATCGACCTCGCATTCGATGGTGTCCTTAGAGAACCAGATCGTGCTGGTGGCCTCGCCCGAGAGCATCCTGTGGCGGTCGCTGAACTTGGATAGTTCGCGGGTATCGCGAACGATGATCTCGACCAGCGCGGCCAGGCGACTGATAGCGCCGACATCGCATGCCCAGTTCGCATAGCCGTCTGGTCTGTTGACCGCTCGGTGGGCCATCTGTTCGGCGTAGCAGCGAGCGGTGAGGAACAGGATGACGTCGGCATCGCCGGGCGCGCCGTTGCCCAGCATCTCGGCGGCGCGCTTCAACTCCCGCGCGGACTCGGCCCATCCGTCCGAGCTATCTTCGGCCCCGTACTGCAGCAAAAGACAATCGATCTTGGCGGCCACTGCTGACCAGTGAGGAGCAGAGATTTCCGTCAGCGCCTCACGCGCCCGGATGAAGCGGCGGTAGATAGGAGCGTTCGCCTTGGAGCGCCGCTGAAACTCAACCTCGTCGCCGTCGGCTTCATATTCATGGTCGCAAGCCATGTCGCTCGCCACCAAAGCCGCTTCGTACTCTGCTTGGACATCAGCCCACGAAGGCTCTGCGCCGGGCTGGGTGGCGTCGAAAAGCTGCTGGACGAGCGCCGGCCAGTCGCCGGACACATCAAGGCCCTCGTGGTTTCGCCTGGGGGCAAGGCCAGCCTTGGCGGGAAGCGCGTCGGGTTCACTGGCGGCGTCGATCAACTCTTCGAGTTCACCAACGAAGTTTACGGCCTTTCTCAGGTGTTCGAACAGGCCGTCCTTCTCGTCAGGCCAAGCCACTGCGGTCTTGTTGATGAAATCGACCAGGTCGTTTCGCACCTTCAGTCGAACGGACCAGATTTCGTCATGGTCAGCCTCGGCCAGGAAGCCCTTTGCTGCTGCGACGCGCGGGCAAGCGGCGAATGGAGTTGCGGCCTCGGCGGCGGCAACGGCGGCCCGCGCGGCCGTGATCAACTCCTCTCCATCATCGTCGGTATGACCGTCGGCGGTGAAGGTCAGCGCCGCTTCGAACTCGGCGGTGGTCGGGACAGCAGTCATCGTTCCGGCGGAGGACCCGCCGGTGGTTCTTTCAGACACGGCCTGCATGGCGTGCTCCTAGATTGTCGGTTGGGGTCAGGCCGCCGCGATCAGCGGCCGTAATTGGTCGATGATGCCGCTCGCCCATCTGAGCTGGCGGCTGTTTCCGGTGCCGTTACTTCGAGCGACGTCGAGCATGACGCCACCGGCGGCGATGCCCTTATCGGTCGGCTCGTAAGCTCCGGGGCTGCCAGACTGAAAACCGAGTTCCAACAGGCGAGCGTTGATGAAGCGCGCGGAGACCTCGCCCAGCCGTTCACCGATTTCGGTAGCGGTGAGCAGCACTTCCTGTTGTGGCGCGACCAGATGCTTAATGCCCATGGCGCCCAGCACGTCCACGCCGGTGATGCGCTCGGTCAGCGCGTTGGCGCCCAAAGCCTTCTGATTGGCGTCGCTAATGCCCAGCCGTTCGCTGAGGGACTCAGCCCACGCCCATGTCGAGGCCAATGATCGGTGGCTGGGCGGGCGCTTCAGTGCGGTGGCCCGACGCGGAGCCTTGGCCTTACGTTCGCAGTCGATGAAATAGCGGCGGACCATGCGGCCCCGCTCGTTGTTCTCGACCATGCCCAGCTCTTTGGCCATATCGAGGGTCAGGGCGTATTCCGACGTCGGGCGACCGCCTTTGGGTTTCCCGCTCCCCGGATTTGGGGAGCCCGAACCATCAGAGAGGTTTTCGCCAAATCCGGCGAAAACCTCATAGTCGACGCCCTTCTCAAACCCGTAGGTCTGGATGCGGCCCTTGATCCAATTCGTGAAGTCGCGGCCGACATCAAGGAAGGCGTGCAGGGCGCGGCCATCGACGGTCTGGATGGCGACGCTGCCGACTGTCCCGGCGGTAACGGCCGGGAAGGCGGGTGCTTCAGCTACCGTGACGGCGCGGCTGGCGGATGAAATCGTATCTGGGTGCGACAAGGCGCGGCTCCATCACGTGGGGTGATGGGGCATTCATTGCATTCATGCAACGTTACTGTCAATGCATTTATGCAACGGATAAATCAGGCCTCCATGGGCGACGGTCATAGAACCCGACGACCTTCCCGACGATATCGATTCCCCAGTCTGGGCGGTCCCCCTCCTTAAGAAACTCTGGCTTGCCCGGGGAGCCCCCGGTTTGCTTAAGTTTAGTTTCTCCATCTATGGTAACGTAACGCCAAATAGAAGTTTCAGACTTCACGCTTCCATGGAAGTGCGCTCTGCGCCTGAGAACGTATTCATCTCCTGCAAATATCTTAAAGGTATCGTCATCCTTTTTCACTTGGACAGTGAAAACATAGACGCCAGTTTTATATACATCGTGGGTGGCGTCATCACCGATCTTGAATGCCAAGACTCTTCCGTGGGGCCAGCCGCTGTCCCACACAGGGATTGTTTCAGGGGGACCGTCCAGCGAGGGCTTGTCACCATCCAGCCAGACGCCGGCTTGCAATCCGCCCGCCAATAGAAGCGCTCCTCGCGACTCGAGGAGCGTTTCGCTAATCAGATAGCGGTTGGAATCTCGAATAGAGGCCACCTCATTGCGGAGGTTGCGAGCCTGGGCCTCCAGGAGAGGCATTAACTTGGACACGGTAACGCGAGACGGCACGAACGCAGAGTTGGGGTCAAGCGCGCGCGTAATGGTGCTCGGTGAGAGCTGCGCCTCGCGGGCGAGCCTAGACGCTGACCACCCGGTCTCCTCCATGATCGTGCGGATCATCCGGATAACCGGCTCCTTCATGTCCTCGTCGCTCATCAAGACCTCCAAGCCTTCCGCCTTATTAAAGCAACAGCGAGGTTGCGGTTGATGCATTAGTGCAATACCGTTGCTTTCATGCACGATCCAATTCACGGGTTTGAGTTCGCCTGTCTGGCCAAAGGCGTAGACCAGCGAGTCATTTTGAAAGATGCGGGTATCGCCGCGTCCACTTGGTGGCGCTGGCGGACCAAGCGCGCTGAGCCTCGTCAGGCGTCATTACGTAAATTGTACGAGGCGCTCGACGCGCTTGAGGCCGATGGCACGGGGCGTAACGCCTGATGCAGCAGCACCGTGGCCTTAGCGCGCTGTTCGCTTCCCAGAACGGCCCAGCAATCCTGACCGGTTTCCCGGGCGGCGACGGAGCAAGCGCCGGCCGCCGTGGCGTGCAGGATCGCTCGATACAGCAGCGGGTCAACAATCTCGTGGTCGGCCATGCCGCCCTCCCTCTTTTCAACATCCCCAACCTGATTGCCGGGCCCCGCAACGGCTACGGTGCAAAACGCGAGATCGTGCAATGAGCCGCCCCCTTTCGTCCGGCGAAGTGAAGGCTCTCTGGCGCCAGCTAGTTAAAGCCGCTGGCGGCGTAGAGGCCGCTGCCGTTGAACTCGGCATCAAGCATCAGCGTGTGTCGCTGCTGCAGTCGCCCTCGGCCCCCGACATGCCGAGCTTCATGCAGATCATGAGCCTTGAGGCGGTGGTCGGCCGGGACATCATCACCGGAGCCGCTTCCCGCGCCATCAAGGGCGAGGACGACGAGGCTGTTCAGGCCGCCGTGGTCGAGGCCGTTCAGGCCTCCGCCGCCGCCCTGGGTGCCGTCCACGCCATGGACGCAGACGGACATCGAACCGAGGCTGAGGTTCGCGAGGTGCAGAAGAGCACCCAGAAGGCGCTCGCCGAGGCTCAGCAAGCGGCTGATGCTGCCCAGCGCCTGAAGCCCGGCCCTGTCTTCGAACAGGTGCACTGATGACTGCCTCGGTCACACCGCTCTATCGCGGCCCAGTCCTGATGCAGCGTCGCGACGGCCCGGCCGCTCGCGTGTTGCAGTCGCACAAGCTAGTCGAGCAGGCAGCGCGGGATCTGGACGGAGGGGACAGGGGCTCCGGCGTGCGCGCGCTGTGCTTTGCCGCATCGACGCACCTCGCCCTGACCATCGGCGCCGACAAGGCGGGCGACTTCTTCGAGATGCTCGCGCGCGTCGCTCGTGAAGTTCGTCCGCCAGAGGCTTCTGTTGTCGACTGCGGAGACGGCCTGTTCCTTCGCAACGGCGTCGAAGTGGATGCTGGGGCAGGAGGAGGGGCGGCGTGAGTTCGGTCTCGTCTATTCGACCCGCCCTCCCTGACTTACGCGACATCGTGCATCGCCTCGGCGGCGAGTTGTCAGCTGGGGGTCGGATGGCGACCATTCCAGGGCCAGGCCACTCTCGTCGCGACCGGTCGCTCAGCCTCAGGGTATCTGAGGACGGTTCTCGCATCCTGTTCAACTCGTTCGCTGGCGACGGCGCCCGAGAGGTCTTCGCTTATCTCGGGATCGACAACGCATCAGAATACAAGCCCAGCCGGTCCGAGATCGAAGCTGCGCGCCGCCTGCGCGCCGCCGAAGCCCACAAGATGGAGGTCGAGAAGCTCGACTTCTGCGCCGACATCTGGGCCGGCACGGTCTCCCTTCCGGGCACCCCGGCCGCGCTCTACCTCATCAACCGCGGCCTCGTGCTGGACTGTGACGACGTTCGGTTTCACCCGGCCGCGCCGCGGTCGGTGCCTTGGAACCGCATGGCCAACGACCCGCCCCCGCCGTCTCCCAGCCCGGCGCTGGTCTGTCTGGCGCGGGACGGAAAATCCCAAGGGAGGGGGTTACACCTGACCTATGTGACCGACGACGGCCGGAAGGCCTTCGGCGACTGGTCGCGCCTGATGATGGGCCCGATGTCGGGCGCCGCCCTGCGGACCGGGCCTGTCAGCAAAGATGGCGTCCTCGCGGTGGCAGAGGGACTGGAGACTGCGGGGGCGTTCTCGCTTCTGCATGGGGTCCCGACCTGGGCGACGTTCTCCACCTCGGGCTTAAAGGGCTTTGAGGTCCCTCTCAGCGTCCGTCGGCTGATCATCGCCGCCGACAACGACGAGAACGGGGCCGGCCTAAAGGCCGCCAAGGAGCTAGCCGAGCGCGCGTGTTCGCGCTGCGACGTCGAAATCACTGCCCCGGCCGAAGCGGGCGATTGGAACGATGTCCTTATGGGGGCTGGCCAATGAGCGACGTTGTCCATCTCGCGTTCCAGCGCCGGTCCAGATACCGGGTCGAGCCGTTTGAGAACATCAAGCCCTCGACCTCGGCCTATCTGGTCAAAGGCATTTACCCCAGCCGTGGGCTCGCGTTCATCACCGGCCAGTCGAAGGCTGGTAAGACGTTCGTCACCATAGACCACACTCTGAAGGTCTCATCCGGCGCAAGCGTGATGGGCCGGAAGGCCAAACACGCGGGGATCATCTATGTGGCCGCCGAAGACCCAGAGGGCTGCCGCAGCCGGATCGAAGCTTGGAAGAAACGCTTTCCCCGCGAAAGTTACACCCCCTTCGCCCTTATCGGTCAGCCCGTTGATCTCAACAACGACGACTCGGTCGATGACCTGAAGGGGGCGATCCGCGACGCGGTCGCCGTCTTCGAAGAGAACGGCTTCGCTCTCGGAGGGATCGTGTTCGACACGCTCGCCCGCTGCGTCCCCGGCGCCGACGAGAACAGCAGCGCTGACATGGGCCGGGCCCTGCAAGCCATCGAAAACTTCGCCAACACCTTCGACTGCCTGGCCATGATCGTGGCGCACCACGGCAAGAACGCCTCCGCCGGCATCCGAGGCTGGTCGGGGTTGATCGGCGCCGCCGACGCCATCGTGACGGTGGTGCGGGATGATGAGACCAAGGAACGCACCATCACCTTGGACAAGGTCAAGAACGGGCCAGACGGCGATTGTATCGCGTTCAGCCTGCTTCCAGCCCCCATCGGCATCTTCGACGAAGATGGCGAGGAAGTTTGGTCCTGCACCGTCAACTATGAGGGCATGGCCGACAAGGTCGCCAAGCCCCCCCGCCGGGTCGCTTTGAAGCCCCAGGAAGAGATCATGCTCTCGGCCGTTCGGTGGGTGACCGACAACGGTTCCACCCAGGATGTCCCCATGAACGTGTCGGGCGCGCGCGCCGGTACGAAGGCTGTCCGAACTGCTGACGTCTACGCCCGAGCAGAGGCCGCGGGGATGAGCAGCGAGGGCGAAACCTACGACGCCTTCAAGAAACGCCGCCGCCGGGCGCTGGAGGCTCTCGTGGCCGCCAAGCGCATTCGCATGGAGGGGGACTTGATATGGCTGGTCTAAACGGGATGGGGACAAGGGGACAACAAGGGACAGGTCCCTTCCTGTCCCCTGCGTCCGCGATCTTGACGGGGGACAGAACGGGGGGTACGGCTGACAGGCCGCCCCAGTTGTCCCCCAGCGAGGATGACGCGTTTTTCGCGCTTCGGGCAGGTCTCCAAAGCTTCGAGTTCAATGTTTGCGCCATCTCTCATCCGAGGGTGTGATGGTCGAGCGCATCACCCTGGCCCAGCAGCACGCGGTCAACGAACAGCGCCGCATGGGCCGCACCGACCGGCAAGCCGAGAAGATCGTGGGCCTGCCCAACGGCATCTTGGCGCGACCCTTCATCGTGATCGACGACGGCCAGCTTTCCAGCGCCACCAACCGATTTACCCTTTTCTGAGGAGCAGCCTGATGGGCAAAGCCACCAACCCCAGCCGCATCAATCCCCGCTCCAAAGGTGGGCGTCCGCGTCAGGCCGGCGAGCGCACCAAGGGCGGACGCCTGAAGCACACCCCCAATGCGCGGGTGATGGAGATGCGCGCGGCCTTCGGCGTCGATCATATCGGCCAGGCTTTCTCGCCGATCCAGATCGCTTACCGCAATGGCTGGCTCACCGAAGTCGATTGCCGCACGGCCGCTGAGTTCGCTTCGTTGCACGCGGTCGCCGGCCTGGGCCGGAGCAGCATCTCGCTCTCGGCAGACATGGAGGTTGATCGGGGAACCGAGACCAGCGGCGACGTGTCCGCCAAGTCGTTCTTCGCCCAGCTACCGGATCGGGAGATGGCGCAGCTCTGGGACGCCGTGTTCAACGACGACGGTGGTCAACGCCTGTCGGCTGACGACAGGGCCAAGCGCGCCATGATGCGCTGGAAGCTGGCCAGCGCCGCGATGACGCCCGAGCAGCGCCGGGAAGTCCACGACGTCTGCATCCTCGACAGCTTCCCTCAGTGGGTGGTTCAGCGCGCAGCGGGCCGAATGGATACCGCATGGGAACGGAAGCGCGACCTGCTGATCGCGGGTCTGGGTGCCATTCGTCGGGCTCTTCACCCGCTGAAGCCCGCCTCGGCCGCCCCAGCATTCGAGCCGATGCCTTCAGCACCGCAATCGCCGGGACGCGCCCAGATCAATCGCACGGTCTACATCAACGAGGACGGAGACCCGTTGCTGCAGGTCGAGCGGATCGCAAGGCGCCCAGCGGCTTGACGACTTCATCGGAGGAGGGGAACATCACCAGAACATCGTCAAGGGATTCGTGCGTATGATCCGTCTGCTTGATCTGCCCAGCGTGCCCCAAATTGAAGCCCGCGTCCGCTTGAACGCCACGGCCCGCGTCAAGTCCGAGGACTGGGACCTCACGCAAAAGATCGCGGCTTTTATCGAGGGCGTTCTCGGCATCGATGGTTCACCGAGCAGTCTGCTCCTAGAGCATTATTATGCTGAACTTCTCCGTCTTGGTGACGAGGCCTACTTTGCCAAATACTGCGCCGATGATGAGGAAGACCTGTCGGACGTTGATGCCTGGCTGGCGGAGGGCTGGGATATTCGAGGAGAGAATGGGAAGAAACTCCTCTGCTTCGAACTGATCGAGGATGCCATCCAATGCCTGGAGATTGGCGTTGCAGGCCGACCCAAGACAGAGCTGGAGGCGATGATCTGGGCTGCGCGCCACAGGGCGGAAGCACGGCCGTCTCTACGCGAACGAACGCAAAGCCAAGACTTCCTCCAGCTCGGCCAGCGCCGACGGAGAGGGGCTTGACGGCCTCCAAATAGGAAGGTAGTCCTATCTGCAGATATGTCAGGGTGAACGAACTCCTGACAGACAGACCCCGACGCATCAGCGGCCGGGGTCTTTTCGTATCCGCCCCGTCCATGTTCGGCGCTTCGGCAATGGCTGGTTCAGAGCGTGGATCGAAACCCTAGCTCAACTTCCTCGCGGCGGGATCGGCAGCCAGCCTTCGTCGTTCAGCCTGATCTCGATGCCTTTCGCCTTCAGGTGCTCGATAAGTCGAGGATGCTGCTGGGGCACCAAGCCGTCCCAGTTTGACGAGATGCAGATTTCGCAGGCGATGATGTCCCACTGTCTGACCGGCCTGCCGGCGTAGACGTGCGGCCCGAACTGAAACGGCCGCTGGCACAAGAAGCAGTCGTACATGAACTTCGGCTTGTCGTGGGGCATGGATCCCTCCTGTACCCAGCCTGGGCTAGGTTTTCTTTTGGCCCTTAGTTTGGTCCTGAGACAGCGCTGATGCGGCGAGCTTGCGGGACTCGGCTAGAGTCGGCGCCTTGCGCCCAGCCAAGACATCTGACGCCAACTTCGATATCGCAGGAGACGTCTGGCGGGGAGCTGGCTTCTTGGGCGGTTTGGCCATTTGTGTTTCCTCTGTCTATCTTCGGTCGTGCGATGAACTCTAGGTTCACTTTTTGGCGGGGGGCTTCTGCGTGGGCTTTTGGCTGGGCTGGGGCTGCGAGGGTCGCTGCGGAGCAGAACGCGGCGGCGTTATTCCGAAGTTGCTACGACGTTCAGGCGGCGGCTTAGCTGGAGACATGTCGTGAACGTCCAAGGTTATAGTCAAGCTAGCAAAGAGCATATGTCTCTGATCTTGAGTCAAGCGGAACGCCGCTTGTCGGATCAGGCCTCCTTCGCCGCTGCAGCCGATGCTCGCGCGGCTACCGTGACCAGTGCCGCGGCCGCCATCGCCACCGCTGGAGTTGGGGCTTTTGCAGCGGCCCTTTCATCTGGAGTGAACTGGCCTCTTGCCGTCGGCTCGGCTGTCTGCGTGTTGGGGTTTGGTCACGCCGCTCGCCGCGCTCTACAGTCCGCGCGAACTGCCATGTTCCATCCAGCCGGATATCGGCCACGCGACTTCGCATTCGACATCACCGGCAATCACCCCATCGAACAGACCCACGCAGAGATGGCTGAGGACCTTGATGAGCGACTCGAGTTCAACTCGGGCATCCTGGCTCAGAGAGGCGGGCTGATTGACGGAGCAATGGACGCGCTCTGGATGACGCCAGCCGTCGCAGCAGTGGCAGCAGGCGTGACCGCCGCCTTTGAGGCCATGCTGAGAGCCACCATCTAGCCGAAAGGCGTCGCCCGGCCGCATGGCAGGGGAGCGCCCCCCAGCGCGCGGGTCCTCCCCCCGGGGGTGGGTACGTATACGGGCGGCTGAGGCATGTACGTTTCGCAGCTATGACCCCCGAAAGTCGGTAGCCGGTAGCCGGAGGTAGCCATGACGCTCGTTTCGGTCACCGCCTACGCCAAACTTCACGAGGTCTCGAAGGGCGCTGCCCAGAAGTGGCAAGCCCGTGGGCTGCTGGTTATGCGGGAAGGCAAGGTCGATGTTGAGGCATCGGATCGCAGCCTCGCCCATGCCGGCGTGGGTCGTTTCGCCGATGCGGCTACCAAGGCCCGACGAGCGGCTACCACGCCGCCGCCGGTAGCCGTGCCGGTAGCCGCCTTACCTGCCGCCATACTCGGGGATCTAGAGGAGGCCGCCGCTCAGGGCGACGACGAAGCCCGGACCGTTCTCGACTTCATGGCAGGCCTTCAGGCCGGCCGCCTGGTCAACCTCATCGAAGCTCAGACGATCAAGGAAAACGCCCTCGCCGCGATCCGCATGATCGAGGCGAGAAAGCGCGCCGGCGAAGTCGTCGAGATGGCGGACGCCGAGGCCGTGTTCTTCGACGTGTTCCGACAGCACCGCGACGCCTGGCTGAACTTCTCCTCCCGGATCGGGCCGCTCCTCGCCGCCGACCTCGGCCTAACCCCAGACCGTGTGGTGGAGGCGCTGACCGTACATGTCCACCAGCACCTCACCGACCTGGGCGAACCCGTCGACCCTATCCGAAAAGCTGGAACGGCTGAGGCTGACGGCCAGAAAGGCAGCAACGCCGCCGCCTAGACTGAGCCTCCCGGATTGGGCGGACGAATATCGGTACCTGGCGCCGGAGTCGGGCAGCAGCTCGGGCAGGTGGAAAACGTCGACCGTCGAGATCGCTCGCGGGCCAATGCTGGCCAAGACAGAACCCGGCGTAGAAATCCTGACCGCGATGGTCTCGACGCAGCTGCTCAAGACGGCGCTGCTGGAAAACATCTTCGGGTATCACGCCCATATCGACCCGTGCCCGATCCTGCTGGTCCAGCCGAAGGAAGACGCGGCCGAGGCCTTCTCGAAAGAACGCATCGCTCCGATGGTCCGGGTCACTCCGGTTCTGAAAGGTCTCGTCGGCCACCGCCACACGCGGAAGTCCGAAGATACGCTGACCTATAAGGCTTTCCCGGGCGGGTTCCTCGCGCTGGTCGGCGCGGGCAGCCCAGACAACTTGGCGCGCCGGCCGATCCGGGTCACGCTCTACGATGAGTGCGACAAGTACCCGATCACGAAGGAGGGCGACCCGTTCGCCCTGGGCGACGAGAGACAATCTACCTTTTCGAACGGCCTCAGCGTCCGGGTCTGCTCGCCGACGTTGTCGGGCGAAAGCCGGATCGAGGCCAGCTATCTCGACGGCGATCAGCGCCGCGCCTCGGTCGCGTGCCCGCACTGTGCGCACCGGCAGTTCCTCGAATGGTCTCATGTCCAGTGGGACAAGATCGAGCTTGAGGGCCACGCCAAGGAACACCGCCCCGAGACGGCGCAGATCTTCTGCGAGAAATGCGGCGTCGGCTGGAGCGAGGGCGAGCGACTACGGGCGCTCCAAACTATCAGGTGGCATCAGACCCGCCCATTCATCTGCTGCGGCGAGCGTCAAATCCCGCTGGAGGCTTACGGCGCTCTGGTGACAGCAGGCGCCAAGACGCCTGTCGACGATCTCTGGGACTGGTGGTCAAGCGACCGTTGGGCCGTCTATCGCGCGAAGTGCCGCTGTTGCGGGACCAAGGCGGTGCCGAACACCCACGCCAGCTTCCAGGCGAGCAAGCTGTTCAGCCCGTGGACACGGAAAGACAGCCCGGCACGGATCGCAAAGAAGTACATCGACGCGCAAGGCGACGACGACAAGCTACAGGTCTGGACGAACACCCAGATGGGTCTTCCCTTCCGGCGCCATGCCGGGAAGGAGATCGCTGCCGAGGTGCTGGCCGCACGTCGCGGGAACTGGAAGCAAGGCCACGTCCCCGACGGCGTCGCCATCCTCACGGCCGGCATCGACACGCAAGACGACCGCATCGAGGTCGAGGTCGTCGGCTGGGGCCGCGACGAAGAGTCATGGTCGATCGATTATAAGATCATCCCTGGAGCCTTCGACGATCCCGGAACCAAGGCTAAGCTCGACCAGTATCTGCTGACCGTGTTCCGCAAGTCAGACGGCCTGGAGATGCGGATCGCGGCAGCCTGCCACGACAGCGGCGGGCACCACACCGACGCCGTCTACCAGTTCTCTAAGGAGCGCCTCGGCCGTCAGGTCTGGGCGATCAAAGGCGCCAGCGACCAGGCAGGTAAACGCTCACCGGTCTGGCCAGCCATCAAGCCTGATCGCCGGAAACGGTCCAAATTTAAGCCGTTCATCATCGGCACCCAAACGGCCAAAGACGCCATCTCGTCACGACTGCAAGTCAGCAAGCCTGGCCCCGGCTTCATGCACTATCCGGCGGACCGGGATTTCGACTGGTTCATGCAAATCACAGCCGAGCGCCTAGTCGCGAAGGTCGAGGGCGGCCAGCGCTACTTCATGTGGCAGGCCATTCCCGGTCGAGCCAACGAAGGGCTCGACTGTCGGGTCTACGCCTACGCCGCCCTTCGCGGACTGACGCAGCTTGGCCTTCGGCTCAACGTCCAGGCCGACGTCGTCGGCGCCGCGGTCACGCGAACTACCGCAGTCGAGACGACTGGCGGAACAGACACCGAGGAACCTGCCGCACCGCCTGTGACGACGCTGAAGAAGCGACGTCGCCGACGTCGGACGGGACCTGACGGCGACCAGATCTGGTCCAGCAACGATCTCTAGGAGGCATCCATGCCTGCAGAAGACCAGTACGTGGCTGAGCTCACACAGCTCCGCGCGGGGCTCGGCAGTGGCATGGTCACCGTCGAGAGCAATGGCCGCCGCGTCACCTATCGCGGGGTCGGCGAGATCGAGAAGGCCATCCGCTATTTCGAACTGCTGTCCGGCACCCGGAAAACACGGCGCACCCGCGTCAGGCTTGCTTCGTATGAAGGCCGCCGCTGATGGGCTGGACCGACAAGCTGGTGGGTGCCTTCTCTCCGAAGGCCGAAGCCAACCGCCTGGGTCACCGCGCCCGCGGTGCAGTCCTCGTTGAGGCGACCCGCACTCTTCGCACTCGCAGCTATGATGGGGCGCGCCATAGCCGCCTGACCCGCGACTGGCGGGCATCTACCGGTTCGGCTGATGCGATCATTGGCCAGGACCTTCCGACCCTGCGCAGCCGCTCCCGCGACCTTGTGCGTAATAATCCGTACATCGCCAGCGCCGTCCGACAGCTTGTCGCGAACCTTGTCGGCGACGGTATCGAGGCGCGGGCTCAGCACGCCGATCCCCGCATCCAGAAGTTGGCTCAAGAAGTCTACGGCGAGTGGGCACTGGCGCGAGTCGATGGCCGGCATGACTGGTACGGCATTCAGCGCCAGGCGGTCAGGTCCATGATCGTCGATGGCGACATCGCGGTGGTCTGGAGCTCGCGCAACGGACAGCCCGACGCCCTCCTCACCCTCATTGAGGGCGACCAGATGGCCAGCCCTCAGGCGGGCATTCTCAACCGCACCCCGCGTATTCGCGACGGCGTTCAGTACGACGTCAGCGGCGTTCGCGCTGCCTATCACTTCCTCGAAACGCACCCGGGCGATCTCCTCGGCAACCTGCTGCGTAAGACCCGGGTGGTCGAGGCCCAACACGTCGATCACCTGTTCGATCCGGAGCGCGCCGGCCAAAGCCGTGGCGTGCCGTGGATCTGCCCGTCAATGACTAAGGTCCGCGAGCTCCAGGACCTGGCAGACTCCATCCGTATGAAGAAGAAGATGCAGGCATGCATCGGCATCATTCGGACGCTCGCTGCTGATGATGATGATGACCCCGACACCGGCGTCGGCGAGGAGGGCGGCGAAGAGCCTATCGGCTCGGGCTCCCCCGCGCTGGAGCGCATGTCGCCGGGCATGGTTGTCGAAGGTCTTCCGGGCGAGCAGTTCACCACCATCCAGCCGACGGCGGACGGCGACAGCGATGTCTTCTATCGGCAGGAATGGCGCAGCGTGGCCGCGTCGATTGGCATCCCTGACCACCTGATGACGGGCGACGTCGGCCAAGCCAACTACTCCAGCCTCCGCGCCGCAACGGTCGCATTCTGGACCCTGCTGGACGACTGGCAGTCGAACGTCATCGTTCCCTTCCTGCTGGACCCTGCCTTCGAGCGTCTCATGCGCCGTAAGGCCGTCGAGCTCCGCGAGCCGAAACTGGCCGAGGTCAAGGCACGTTGGACGCCGCCGCCCCGCTTCTGGGTCGATCCGGTCAAGGACGTCGCGGCCCTCGTGATGGAAGAGCGCGCCGGCTACATCAACAAGCCCGAAGCGCTGGCGCGTCGCGGCATCAACTGGCGTGAGCACTTCGAAGAGCGCGCAATGGTTCAGGCTGAGGCCGACCGTCTGCAACTCGCGTTCGATACCGATCCGCGCCAGGTCAGCCGCTCCGGCGTCACCCAAGCGCGCCCTCAAGGCTCGGTCCTCCCGACCGGCGAAGAGGGCGATGAGGCTGCTCGCAGCACCATCGGCGACCCCGTCGTTGTCGGCTTTTTTGGTCGCATGATCGAGGCAATCGAGGCGGGCGATCACGCCGCTCTGAACAGCGGCTTCGTCGAGGCCGCCACCGCGCTGCGGTCTGGCAGTCCCGCCGGCCCGGCGATGGTCGCGATCATCGCGGCCGTGACCGGGGCCGATGAGCCCGAAAATAGAGAGGTCTAAGATGCGGAACCGACTGCTGGGCAGCGCCGCTGTGCGCGCGCCAGAGACTGATGCCGGGACGCGCGCCGCGCCGCCCGGCCTGGACGGTCAGGTCCAGAGCCGGTTCGCCAGCTTTGCGCCGGGCACCTATGACGCCGCGACCCGAAGCGTCGAGGCTGTCTTCAGCACCGGCGCCCGCCGGAGGACTTGGTACGGCTTCGAAGAGCTCGAGGTTTCGCCGGCAGCGGTGAACCTGACCCGCGTCGAACTCGGTCAGGTTCGCGCGCTGGACCACCACAACCAGTATCAGATTGACGCCATCGTCGGCTCCGTCTCGGAAGCCCGCATCGACGGCGCTAATCTCGTCGGCAAGATCTACTTCGCCGACACCGACTTCGGCCGAAAGGTCGAGGGCATGGTCGCCCGCGGCGAGCTCACCGGCATCAGCGTCGGCTATACGATCGAGACCATCGAACGTGTGGGCGTCGAGGACGAACGTGACATCTGGCGGGTCACCCGCTGGACGCTGATGGAAGTCAGCTTTGTTGCCGTACCCGCAGACGCGAACGCCGGGGTGCGTTCTGCGGCCACTACCCCCGGAAACCCCCGCGACCTCGCCGACCCCTCCCAGGAGAACACACCTATGCGTACCCGTCTGATGGGCGGCGCGGCCGCCGCCGTGCTTGCCCCCAACACCGACGCCGCCCCTGGCGCGGACGCCACCCGCGCCGCGGCCCCGGCTCCCGCTGCGGCTCCTGCCGCTGCACTCGCCGCCCAACCGGTCTCCGGCGCCACTGCCGGCGTCGGCCTGACCGACGGTCTTCGTCTTCTGGAACAGGCCCGCACCTTCGGCGCGGATATCGAGACCCAGATCCGTGGTCTGGTGACCGATCCGAACCAAACAGTTGCCACGGTCGAGAGCGCCATTCTGGCCGCCGCCGCGCGCGCCCAGACTGCCCAGACTGCCGGACTTGCCGCCGGCCAAGCCGCTCGCTCGAGTGACGGTGATCGCGAGAACCAGGCGACCGGTATGGTCGATGCCCTGGTGTCGCGCATGACCCATGCTGCACCGACCGAGCAAGGTCGCCCGTTCCGCGGTCTGCGCATCGCCGACCTGATGGCCGAACGGAACGGCATTGCTTCCCGCAACGTCGACGAGATCATCGAACGTTCGGTGGGCATGCAGACCACGTCGGACTTCGCCCAACTGTTGGGCCAGGCCGCGAACCGCGTGCTGCTGGCGTCCTATCAGCAGGCCGAGCCTGTCTATCGCACCTTCTCGGCGCGCCGGAACTTCCAGGACTTCCGCCCGCACGCCATGCTGCGTATCGGTGAGTTCCCGCTGCTGAAGGAGGTTTCGCAGTCGGGCGAGATCAAACACGGCTCTATCCCTGACTCGGGCGAGAGCGTGGGCCTGAAGACCCGGGGTCTGAACCTGGCGCTGACCCGTCAGGCGATCATCAATGATGATCTGGGCGCTTTCGCCGACATGGCCAACGCTGCCGGCCGCGCCGCCGCCCGCACCGAGGACGCGGTTGCTTTCGAGGCCCTGCTCGCCAACAGCGGCAACGGCCTGAAGCTGTCCGATGGGAAGGCCTTCTTCCACGCCGACCACGGCAACCTCGCAGCGTCGGGCGGCGCCATCACCGAAGCGACCGCCGACGCGGCTCGCAAGGCGGTGCGTAGCCAGAAGGGGGTGGGCGACGAGATCCTGGGCTACGCGCCCAAGGTCCTGCTGGTCGGCCCGAACCAAGAGACGGCGGCCGAGAAGTTCGTCGCTGCGGTGACCCCCGCCAACCAGGCGGACTTCAACCCGTTTTCGGGCAAGTGGACGGTCGTTGTGTCGGCGCGCATCACCGACAATAGCTGGCGCGTGTTCACCGATCCGAACGAGCTGGCAGCCTTCGTCTATGGCTACCTGCGCGATGCCGAGGCTCCGGCGGTCAGCCAGCACGAGCCGTTCAACCAGGACGGCATCGTCTGGAAGGTCCTGCACGACTTCGCCTTCGGGCCTGTCGACTACCGCGCCGGCTTCAAGAACCCCGGCCAGTAACCCCCCCTCTGATCCCACGAAGCGGGGCGGCTTCGGCCGCCCTCGTCCCCTCTGCAAAGGAGCAGAACTATGAAGACCTTTGTCCAAGTCGGTGACGTCATCGACTTCATCGCACCGGCCGGCGGCGTTGTCTCCGGCCGCGGTTACGTCCACGGCGTCGCTTTCGCTGCTGCCGCCAGCTCCGCTGCTGAAGGCGAGATCTACGCCGGCGTCGTCGAGGGCGTGGTCAGCCTGCCCAAGGCCACGGGCGCAATCGGCGAAGGCGCTCTCGTCTACTGGGATGCCACGGCCGGCAACGCCACCACCACGGCAACCAGCAACAAGAAGATCGGATACGCGACCGTCGCTCGGGTGACGGGCGACACCTCGGTCGATGTGAAGCTGGTCCCGAGCATCTAGGCCCGACCCCAGGAGGCCGGTATGAACAACTTTTCCGGCCTCCTGGAAGGCCTCGACGTCGCCGTCGAAGATCATCTCTGCGACGACGCTGTCTATTATCCGCTCTCCCCGGACGACGATGACGGCCTGCCGGTCCGAGTGATGATCGACTATCCCCGCTCGGCGGATCGCATGACGGGCATGTCGTTCACTCGCGCGCGCCCGCTGATGCGCGTGGCGCGCTTCCGCGTTCCAGGCCTGAAAGAGGGTCACTACTTCCGCCACGGCACCGACATCTGGCAGGTGGCCGAGGCGCCTACCGCCGAAGACGACGGACGCTGGTGGGCATTTGAGGTTCAGCCGGGATGACCGTCGGCGCCCAGCTTCGCGCAGCGCTTTCCGGCAACTTCGAGAAGGAACTGTCCGACGGCCTTGCGCGGGTCCAGCGAGCCGTTCAGGCGGCGCTGTTCGAGTACGCCCAAGAGACCCAGACGAAGTGGCGGCAGGACGTCGCCCAGTCCGGCCTGAAGAACGCCCAGCGCCTGACCAAGACCATCAGGCTCCGCAAATACAAGAACCAGGGCCTTAACCCGGCGTCCCAGGTCTTCTCCACCTTCCCGATCCTTCAGCGCGCCTTCGAGCAGGCGACGGTGGTTCGGTCGAAACAAGGCTTCTTCCTTCCGATTCCCAACCCGGACGTCTGGCCCAGCGGCCGCGTGTCTCGCCCCAGCCGAAACGGCGGCCAGCGCTCCAACACCATCGCCATCGCGGAACAGCGCTTCGGGCCCCTTCAGTTCATCTATCGCCCCGGGAAGGCGTCCCTCCTGGTCGCCCAAGTGCGCGGCAGCGCCTCGCGCCCAGGCACCTTCCGCAAGGCTAGCGCCACAGCGCTGCGCACCGGCAACGGCCTGCAGACCATCGTCGTCTTCTTCCTCGTGAAGGAGGCCAAACTCCCCCGGATGCTACGCGGCAGCGTGATCCGGGACCGAGCTTCCCGCGGCGCCGCCTCTGCCGTGGACCGTCTCTTCATCCGGCACTTTGAAAGCGCCGGAACCACCCAACTGCTGACAGGTCCGACCGATGATTGAGACGGCCTATGAAGAGCTGGCCCTTCGCGTCTCCGAAGCCCTGAACGCCACGGAATTCCTGAGAGACCTGACGGACCTCAAGATTGATCCGTCGGCTCCCTTCACCCCCACTGGCGATGAGAAAACCCTAGTGACGGCGGCGTCTCTGGTGAAGCTGCGCACTAGTTCAGTCCGCCAGCTTCTTGGCGGCCCGGCGCCGCGCCACGTCGTCGAGCGGGAGTGCCGTCTGGAGATGGCGCTTGCTGGCCCCGACCGGCTGCTTCGCGCTTACCGGATCGACAGCGCCCTCAACCGTCTCGCTCTGCTCCCGTCCGTCTACCCGACCCTGTCGGGCAAGGCCGAGCGCCTCAACATCGGCGAGCAGACAGACGACGAGCTGGAGCCGAACGGGCTCGCCTTCTTCCTCACATTCACCATTCGCGTTCGTTCGGGCGATCCGCTCGGCCGCACGCCCTGACGGAGCCTGACATGACCGACAAGCCCGAACCCAAGGCCAAGCTGGTCTGGATCGTCACCAAGCGGAAGGGCCTCCACCAGGCCCCGTCTACGGCCGTCGAGACTGCCATCTCGAACGACAAGGGCCGTGTCGCCACCGACCGGGACCTCGAAATCGCTGGCGTCGCCAGCCCGACCAAGAAGGACTGACACCATGGCCACTGACGTCTGGTATGGCGGCGACTGCGAAACCCGCCTCGGCCTCCGGGCCAACCTCGATACGCCCCCCACGACCTGGCAGAACGTCGAGTTCCTGAGCCTGACCGTGACGCCGGCGCAGGAGTGGCGCGAGCGGACCAAGCTGGGCAACCCCGGCATCCGCAAGAACGTCCTGGACCCGACCCGGCCGCGTAAGGGCTTCTTCCGCCTGACGGGCGAGTTGGTGCTGGACGCCGACACCCGTCAGCTTCCGGTCTGGCTTCGAGCAGGCATGGGCGCGCCGGTCACGACCGCAGTCGATGACAAGTTCAGTCACCTGTTCGAGAGCGGCTCGAAGGCGGAGCAGTATTTCGATTTGGCCGTGAAAGTCGGCGCCAGTGACGTGCGCGTCTATGAGGGCCTGACGCTGTCGCAACTGTCGACGCAGTTCAAC
Organism: Brevundimonas sp. NPDC058933; assembly: GCF_049315965.1. Taxonomy (NCBI): domain Bacteria; kingdom Pseudomonadati; phylum Pseudomonadota; class Alphaproteobacteria; order Caulobacterales; family Caulobacteraceae; genus Brevundimonas; species Brevundimonas sp. NPDC058933. Next base: position 368,210 of record NZ_JBMOSL010000002.1, on the reverse strand, counting down.
GGCGAGAACACCCAGGACTTCAACATCAACATCTCGCTCGGTGGTCTGCGTCGTAAGAAGCTGTCCGCGTTTCCGTCCGGCACCATCGAGCCGACTCCGCTTGAAGCGCCCGTCCTGCGCGCCCTGTTCGCCGTTGACGACGTGGTCGCAGCTAACATGCTGTCGGGTTCGTTCAGCTTCAGCCGGAACCTGCAAGACGGCATCTTCCTGAGCGCCACGCCGAGCGTGTCGAGCCTCCGTCCGAACGGCAATCAGCACTCGGGCTCGGCGACGTTCCGCGCCATCGGCGCGGTATACGACCAGATGGAAGAGGACGAGGACACATTCTCGGCCGCCTTCCGCCTGCTCGGCGTCGTGGACGATCACGAGATTATCCTGAAGCACCCGCAAGCGCTGCTCGCCGCCAGTCCCATGCCCATCACTGGGCCGGGCCAGATCGAGCGGACGTTGAACTGGTCGCCGTATCAGACGGCTGCAGCAGCGGCGGCCCAGATCGTGATCGTCAATGACACGGCGACCTATCCATGACGGTCAGGGTCGAGACCAAAACCGGCCCGGTTACGAAGTCTCTCCGCGCCCCCTACTCCGACGTCAAGGTCACGGTTCGCCGTCTCCGCACGCCGGAATGGGACAGCGCGCGTGAGGCCGCCCAGGCGCTCCTGCGCAACGACGCCAAGCTGCTACCCCTCCTGATCGAGCACGACCTGCTCCCTCCCGGTGGGGTGAAGGCCTGGCGCCGGCTGCGCGATCACGATCCGATGAAATACACCCAGTCGCTGATCGGTGTCGCAATGTGGCTCACGGCCGTCGAGGCGGCACTGGTCGGCGTCATAAGCTGGGAAGGTATCAACACGGCGGACGGCCAACCTGCGCCCGTCACGCGGGAGGTTCTCGAGGTGCTGTGCCTCGACGACGCGCTCAGCGGTCAGATCATGGACGTGCTGGGTGAGGCCGCCCGCCTGCTGATCATCGAGGGAAAGCCCTCAGGGGCTTAGCCGAGTGGCTCTTCGGAGCCCGTACCGACGGCGTAGGCCCCGAACACTGCAGAAACTGCGAGAAGATTGAGGCCCCATGCAGCCGTGGCTTCGCTGACGATAAGGGCCGGCGCTGTCCGCAAGTTGAAAACGCCTGCTCCACGGTCGAGGGGCTTAGGGTGTGGGACGCGGTTCGTCGTTCGGGCGGCTGGACCGGCGGCGGCATGACCCCGCGCCGCGTGGACCGGGTGAACATCCGGTCCCGCCTCGACGACATACCGACGTGGATTATCGAGACGATGCTCGACGACTTCGAGCCAGCCGCGCTCGCCGCCCTGGCTGCGGTCGAGAATAAGCGCAGCAAAGACAAGACCCCGCCGGCCCGGCCTCAGAAACCGCCAGAGGAACCCCCTGATGACTGACACCACAGCAGGGCGCGGCGGCGTCGGCATCCGCCTATTCGTCCAGGGCGGCGAAGTCGTTCGTCGCACCTTTGATCAGGTGGGTGACAGCGGCCGCAAGATGTGGTCCGAGATCGCCTTGGGCGAGCGGTCTGCCAACCCCGCCATCCGCGCTCTGTCCGTCGGCGCCAATGAAGCAAAGGCCGGATTCCAGGGGCTCGCCTCCCGCGCCGGCTCAGTCGGGGCAGCGCTTGGCGTCTTCGGTGTCGCGGGGCTCGCCGCAGCGGCCGCTCTCGGTGCATTGGCTATCGCTGTCACGAGCGCCTTCGCGGCCATGGGCAACGCTGCAGAACTCACCGACACGGCTGACCGGATCGGCCTAGGTGTCGAGGCATTGCAGGAGTGGCGCTACGTCGCTGACGAGGCGGGCGTGGACACCGCTAAGCTCGAAGCTGGGATGGAGAAGCTGAACGGCGTCCTGGGCAAGTTCAAGATGGGCATCGGCGACGGCAAGCTGAAGCCGGTCTTCGAGGAGCTGGGTATCACCAAGGCCGATTTGGACAACGTCACCTCGGCCGACCAACTGCTCACCCTGCTCGCCGATACCCTCGGCCAGGTCGGGGATCGCGCCAAGCAGGTCTCGATGGCTCGGGCCCTGGGCATCGAAGAGTTGCTGCCGATCCTTCGTATGGGCTCGGAGGAGATCAAGCAGTTCAAGGACGAGGCCAGCGAGCTCGGCTTCGTCATGGGAAGCGAAACGGTAGCCGAGCTGGACAAGGCCGACCGGGCCATGGAGCGAGCCGGCCAGCAGTTCCGCGTCATCAAAGATACGACCCTAGCCCCCTTGGCCTCGATGTTCTCCGAACTCACCGCCGAGATCGCAAGCAGTTCCGTCGAGATCTCACAGATGACAGGACAGCTTCCAGCGTGGCAGCGCGCGATGGCCCAGTTTGCTCAATGGGTTCCTGGACTCGGCGGCGCAGTGCGCAACCTGGCGAAGCATACGAAGGGCGCCTTAACGCCCAACCAAGACGCCTTTGTTCCGTTCAACATGAGGGACCTGGACATTGAAGGCGTTCTAGCCGCTCCCAGAAGCGGTTTCGAATTGAACGGCCACACCCGCTCCGGTGGGAGCAGCGGAGCCAGTGCAGCCGCTGCGGCGGCGCGCACGCGGGAGCGCGAAGAGGAACAGCGCCGCCAACGTCAGGAGCGTGCAGATCAGCAGATTGAGCGCGCTGACGACGCCATCGCGAAGAGCTACGACAAGGGCTTCCTCTCCATCGACGGGCGCGCGACCTACGAGGTTGCGGACCTGGAGCGTGAGCGCGCTACGCGCCTCCGTGAGATCGCCCGGGCGGAAGAGGAATACATTCGATCCAAGGGTTTGCGTGGCCTGACCGAGGCCGAGGGTGAACAGCTCCGTTTCAAGCAAACCGAACTGACCGAGCAGAAGGCCGCTGTCGTCGAATGGGAACGGCGCCGTGACATCGCGGCGCGACACCTGAAGGACGACGAGGACACTGCCCGCGCCTCCATCGAACTCCTCGATATCGACGCGCAGATGGTCAGAACCAACCGCGAGCGGGTTCGCATCGAGCGCGAGATCCTGTTGGCCACAATCGAGATCGCTCGGAAGCGGAAGCAGGCCGAGCTCGATAATGATCCGGAGTTGACCGACGAGGAACGTAGGGGCCGCATGGGCACGTTCGAGCGGTCGGCTGGACGGCAGGTCGATCTATTTGATGATCGCGAAAGCGAACGTCTGCGCCAGCAGTTCAAGGGATATGGGCGCGAGGTGGTCGATGCCATCCAGCAGGGTCGCATCGGCGAGTACATCGGCGACAAACTGAAAGAGCGCCTCATGGACGGCGCTCTAGATCAGCTCTTCGGCCTGTTCAAAATGGGCGGGGGTGGTTCGGACGGTGGTGGCGGAGGCTGGATGCAGACGGCTTTCAAGTTCGCATCGTCAATGTTTGGCGGCCCGCGCGCCGCCGGCGGCGGTACCGAAGCGGGCAGATTTTATACTACCGTCGAGCATGGCCGCCCCGAACTCATGATGATCGGCGGCAACGGCCACGTAACTAGCGCCGCAGAGACCGTCCGGATGCTTCAGGATAGCCTGGGTCATCGCCGCGGCGGGGCTGCGGCAGCCGCGCCTGTCGTGCACGAGCATCACTGGCACAACGATTTTAAGGGTGCCGTGATGACCCAGCAGCTCGTTGACGGCCTGAATGCCAAGGTGGCGCAATCTGAAGGCCGGGCTGTCGCCAAATCCTTAGCCGCCACCCGCAGAAATGCGCCGGCCGTTCAAAGGCAGCAGCAGCGGATGGGGACGCCCTGATGGACATCTACCCATTTGATCTGCTGCCTCCTGCAACCGAACGCTGGCGTTTGTCATCTGTCGCTCTGAGTGGTGGGGTCTCGCCCACCCGCGCGCCGACCCTCTCCCGCACCGATGGCGGGGGATTCTGGATGTGCTGGATGAACGAGATCGAGCTGATCACACGACCGCAGATCAAGGCAGCGCGAGCACTAGAGGCGAGCCTGGACGGTGGCGTTACATCCATCATCGTGCCCGCCTTCGACTGGGTATTTTCTCCCGAGACGGTGGCTCATGCCGACGGCTCCCCTTTTGAGGACGGCAGCCTTTATCTATCCAGCCCAGTAGCAGCGACCGTCACGGCTCCGGCGGCGCTGCGCGCCACGATTCTCCAAGCCATGTTCGTAGGCGGCGGCCCTCTTGAGGCAGGGGAACGCTTCTCGATCATCCATCCGACGAAGGGCAAGCGTCTCTATACGATCGCACGGATCCGAGACCGAGTAGCTGACACCTACACGCTGGAGATCCGCCCGCCCCTCCGCGAAGCCGTTCTGGCTGGCGCGGAGGTCGATGTTTCGACGCCGGGATGCGTGATGCGTCTCGGCAACCCCGATGACTTCCTGGGCGCCATCGATGCCCTGCATGAGAGCGTGGCGAACGCGATCTGGGTGGAGGCTCCCTGATGCTTCCAGAACAGGCCGCGATCATGGCGGCGGCGGGCGCGCCGCGCTGGTCAGTGTTCTTCCGCATGGAATGCAAGTCGTCGGTGGTACGCGCTTGGATGGGGTTCGGCGACTTCGCCGTCCCATCCGATGATGTGGACTTGACCGGCGGGACCTATCTCGGCGTCGGCCTGGTCGGTGAAGTGCCGGCGCTGCGCCAGCTGGTCGGCGGCGTCGCGGAGCGCATCGAGTTCACGCTCAATGGCGCCGATGAAACGACCTTCCGCCTTGCTGACGATCAGGTCGAGGAGGCGCGAGGGGCGCCGGTACACGTCGGGATCATCTTCTTCGATGAGGAATGGCAGGCGGTCGCCCCCATCGCGTGGCTGTGGGAGGGCACGGCTGACGTACCTGCTGTGGATCGCGATGGATCAGGTGGTCAGGTCAATCGCAAGGTCAGCCTGTCGGTCGGCTCTGCCTTCACTGATCGCACCCGTCCGCAGCTCGGCTTCTATACCGACAAGGATCAACGACGCCGCAGCCCCGATGACGCCTTCTGCGCGCGGGTAGCGTCCTACAGCGTCGACAGCACCATCGTCTGGCCTGGCAACTAGAATGCTGGACGCCTTTGTGGAACGCATGGCCGCCACGCCCTTCGTGGACGGCAGCTCGGACTGCGCCCTGACAGTCGCCGACTGGGTGATGGTCGCCACCGGATGTCCCGATCCGGCCGCTGATTTGCGCGGGCGATACACCACAGCGCTGGGGCGAGAGCGCCTGTTGAAGCGTCGCTTCGGCCTTCATGCGGTGATGGCTGGGTGCGCCATCAAGGCGGGCCTGCGTCCGACCACGAACCCGGTTCGCGGTGACGTCGGCACGATCCGGCATGGCCGTCAGGCGCTCGCCGCCATCTGTCTGGGTGAGCGGTGGGCTGTGAAGTCCAGTCGGGGGATCGACGCCTTGAATCCTGACGAGATCATATTCGCCTGGAGGGTGCCGCATGGCTGACCCGATCTCGGCTGCTGCTGCCGCCGTCGCTAACTGGGTGGCGACCACGGTCTTCGCAAGCGCAGGCGCCGCCAGCATCACGACGGCGGCGACCCTGGCGAACGTGGCCTACATCACAGCCTATGCCGTCACCTATGTCGGGCTGACCGCTGGCGTGACCATGGGGCTGACCGCTATTGCCCGGTCTTCGGTCCCGGACCCCGAGGGCCAGAAGATTACCCGAAAGCAAACCCGGCCGCCACGCGTCCGCGCCGTGGGCTGGGACAGCCGCATGTCCGGCCCCTACATGCTGCGCGAGACGATGGGGAACAAGTATGGCGCCGTCATCGCCCTGTGTGACGACCGTCTGGCTGCGATCAGCCGCGTCTATCTCAACGACGACCAGGTGACGCGGAGTGGCGCTGGCTGGATCCAGGGTATGGCGGGCGAGAGATACGGCAGCGGCGACCTCGTGAACGTCTCGCTGCGCATGGGTAACCCGGCCGAGACGCGTCACACCAATCTCGACCCCACCTTCAGCGGATATTGGCCCGCCAATGCTCGCGGCGACGGGGTCGCTTCGCTGGCGCTCTTTGCGCAACACCGCTCGAAGGAAAGCTTCCCTCGCCACTTCCCCAACGGCGAGCCCATCCCTTCCGTCGTCGGTCGGCCGGTCTGCTTTGACTGGCGTGATCCGACGCAAAGCCGCGTGAACGAGGCGACGTGGAAGGCCAGCGCCAACCCCATTGTCTGGCTGGTGCACGTCGAGTGGACCCGCTTCGGGCGGTCGTGGGACCGCTGCATCGCTCCGGTCCTCGCTGAACTGACCGCAGAGGCCGACTATTGCGACGGCGCCGTGTCACTCAAAGCAGGCGGGACAGAGCCTCGCTATCGCCTCGCCGGCAACTATCCGGTCAATACCGAGCCGGCGGCCGTCCGCGAAGCCATTCTCGCCAGCATGGACGGCTGGCTGTCCGTCAACGGCAAGGGCCACTTGATCCTGAAGGCTGGGCGCTATGAAGAACCGACCTTCATCCTGACCGGCGAGCATATCGATGGTTATAGCTGGCGGGCATTCCAAACCGATGAGGAGTCGATCAACGAGCTGATCGTGTCCTACGTCTCGCCCGATCACGACTTCACCGAGATCGAAGCGGGAGCGTGGCGCGACGAAAGCGACATCAGCGACACAGGCCGTCTCCGGTCCGAGCCGCTCGGCCTGACCTGGGTGTTTTCTCGCGCCCAGTCGATGCGTCTTGCCAAGCGCAAGATGACGCGGCTGAACGCCCCGCGTCGGGGCCAGATCAGGACCGGCATCTTCGGTCTGAACGGCTTGGGAGAGCGTTACATCCGGGTCCAGAACCCCGAACTGGTCAGCATGGCCGACGTGGTCTGCGAGGTGATGAACGTCGAAATCGACTTCGCCGCATCGCAGGTCGTGTTCGACGTAATCCAGGCCGACGTGAACATCGACGACTGGAACCCTGAGGAAGAAGAAGGCGAGCAGCCCGATCCCATCGAGCGGCCTGAGCCCACGCCTTCTGATCAGGAGGCCGCGCGCACGATCAAGAGCCCCTCGGTCCAATATCCGATCACATCTGACGCCGGGACGATCTCAGTTGCTGCTTTCACGGCCGTTGGACCGGACGGCGCGGTCATCAGCTTCCCTGCCGCTACGATTTCCGGCCTCAATGAGCTGACCCGCTACGGCGTCTTCTGGAAGCCAGGCGCCGGTTATGAGGTTGAGGAATATCCCGCTCCCGACCGTATGGCGACGGGCTCCTGGTTCTTCCTCGGCTGGACCTCGACATCCGACGTCGGCGGCTCCTTCCCAAGCAACCCGACGCCGCCCGGCGGCTGGGGCGGCAACAATGAGATGGAGGTGGTGCAGTGAACGAGCGGCGCATCTTTCTGATCATCCGCACGGCGGAGGACGGCCTGACCGTCACCGTCACACCGGTCCAGCCTGCCGAACAACCGGACGCCGTAGCGGTCATTCGCACCGTTGGCGACGTCGCGGTTGAAACCACCCTGCACTTCCCCGGCGCCGTCATCCGTCAGGACTGACGCGCTTCTCCAACAATCCAAGGTGAACCCATGGCCGACGCCGCGTCGATCAAGGCCGAGTTGCGCTCTGCCTTCAGGGATTTCGAGGTCTCGGGCATTCCGGCTTCCGGCGCCCATAAACCTGTGAAGACGGCCGTCCGCGCCGCGCTTGAAGGCACTGTCGACTACATCGACGGAGTCGCGTCAGGCACCGCAGCAAGCATCGAGGCTATCGTCGCGGGGCCGCTGTCAGAACTCGACGGCCGGATTGACGATCTCGCCACCTCGGTCACCGCCAGCCGGCGAGTTTACGCCACGGTGACCGAGCGCGATACCTGGACCGACAGGCCGACCGGGGCTCTGGCCTACGTCGAGGCCACGGAAACCTCCTACCGCTGGGACGGGTCAGCGTGGTTGGCGTTTTCCGATCCGACCCTTGAGGCGGCGGCGCGCGCTCTGGCCTCGGCGGAAAGCGCACAACAGAGCGTCGATGGCCGCGCCCGGGTCACGCAGGTCCCCGGGCGGGCCATGCCCAGCGCCGACGTGGCCTATGAGGTCGTCAACGCGGCGGGCGAGCAGGTCTTCGCCATCATGCGGACCGGCGAGGTCGTGCAGACGGGCAAGCCGATCATGGAGGGCGGCTTCCGCTTCGCCACGGCGGAGGGCGCCCTGATCGCCGGCCGGAACCCCCATGGTGTCGATCCCGAGGCCGAGGCTTACGACGCCTGGGTGAAGGGCGGCCAAGCCTATCTCTATGCGCTTGGCTCAGTCTATCAACTGACGGCGGGCTCGACGTACAGCTACGTCAAAGCGGATGTGCGCGGCGGACTGCTGAGCCTTGTGCGCTCTGACGATGAACGGATCACGACCCCGCTGGCCGGCGGCTATCCGGCCGCGTTCGCCTCCGCGAAGGCCGTCGAATATTCCGACCAGTACGGGCAATCGAACGGAGCGGGCAACGCCGCGACGGTCAAGACGACGGCGAACCCTCACGCGCGGTTCCTGATGTTCGGCGCCGGGCAGCGGGCGTTCGGCCAGGCCATCGGCGTGGGCCAGTTGCGCACCGATCCCCTGGTCGTCAGCGCCGACGCCATTCAGGACCTTGTTCCCGGCCATGAAGCCGCAGCGCCGGGCGCTGGCGAAACCTCCAGCTCCGGCTTCGCCCGGGTGCTGCTGGCGGGCTCAACCTCTCTAGCCACGTCCGTCCTGCTGACCACGACCTCGGCCGTAGGGTCCGCCAACATGGGCATGCTGCGCCCCAATGCGACCGAGGCGCCGTCCGGGATCAACACGGCCGGTTCGCCGTGGCGCAATCTCGTCGCCAAGGTCCGCCGGGCGGCGCTGTTCGCCCGACTGCAAGGCAAGGCCTTCGTGGCGGGTCCGCTGCGCTACAATCAGGGTGAAGGCAACTACGCGGACACCAAGGCCAACTTCCTCAACGGCCTGATCTCGCTGCGCGACGGCTGGTCGGCCCTGGCGCTTGAATGGAACGCGCTCAGGACCGCGGGCGGTCATGTCGGCAAGGCTCCGCTGATCACCACGCAGATGGTCAACGGCAACAAGTATGGGGCGATCACCTCGCAAGTGCCGTGGGCCCAGCTGCAGATCAATCTGGACGATCCGACGACGGCGCTGTGCTGCGGTCCTATGTATGACCAGGCCCACGCGGCGGATGGCGTTCACCTGTCGGCGCTGGGGCAGGAAATGCAGGGCGCGCGGCAGGCTGTGGCCTACGGCGAGTGGCTGAAGGGCAACCTCTGGCGGCCGCTGTGCGTGCGCAAGGATATAGGCTTCGCACCGTCGAGGTCAGGCGCGACAGTAACGCTAAAACTGTGGAACCACTTCAATCTGCCGCTGACCTTCGACACCGCGACGATCACCGGACTTGGCGCCGATCAGGGCTTCCGCTGGTTCGATAACGGCGACGGCAACAGCGTGACCGTGACCAATGCGGTCATTACCGACAGCACGACCGTCACCCTGACCCTGTCGGCGGTCCCGACCGGAACCGGTGGCGCGATCGACGTGGCCATGAACGGAACCAGCCTTGGCAACGCCGGGCCGACGACAGGCAACCGCTCAACCCTGCGGACCAACGGCAGCGGCGTGTCCGTCGACGGCCGCCCCGTCGAACACTTCATCTGCATCGACCGCGTTCCGGTCGCCTGAACCTAGGAGGGGCGTCATGGCCTTTGGACAACAGATCACCATCGGCGGCGCGGCCGTCAGCGCCAATCTCGGCTTGGCGCAGTCCAAGTCGAACGACGCTGACGCCGTGGCGGCGGGTTATGGCTCGCGGCTGCTGATGCGCGTTTCCACACGCGACGTTCGGCGCACCGCTGACAACCCGACCGGGGCCAAGCGGGTGCATCCCCTGGCGCCCAACCGCGATCCGCTGCTGTTCATGGGATCTGGCGTTTCGGTCGGCGCGATCTCGGGGAAGTACGGCGCCCGCGAGGTCTTCGCCATGACGGCGACCGGCAACGTCAGCGCCGGAACGGCCAACGACCTGAAGGCTGGCCCCAAGTCGCTGAACGGCATGGCGTCAGGCTTCACCCTCTTCGGCGTCGCCCACTACGAGGCTTCGATGCTGGGTTCTGGCTTTCACGCTCTCGTCACCATGCTGCGCGACGGCTCGCAACTGGAGTCGATGCTGGTCCATCAGTTCGCGGGCGGCATCAACTACATGACCGCCTTCTCCGATCAGGGCGACAGCAACGGCGTGAATGTGGACATGGCGACAGTCCCGGCCTTGGTCGCCGGAGCGCCCTTCGCCTACTGCCTGCGGATCAAGCCGATCACCACCTCGGCTAATGTCGATCTGTGGATCAACAACCTGACCACCCCCGTCATCACCTCGACCGGCAAGCCGCTGCCCGAGGCGGGGCAATATGAACTGCTGCTCGGCCACACCCTGATCGACAGCCAGCAATGGTCCGGCGGGCACGGCGACGCCTACGTCATCCAGGGCGATGCGCTGGCCACGCTGGACGATAAGGCGCTGGCCACGGCGCTGATGCTGGAAATGAAGGCCTATTACGGCATCGGCTGAGTCCAATGGGCCTGACGCCCTCGTCGAAAGGCGCTAGCTAGGCGGTATGTATGCCCCCGACAGATCGCTCCTAAAGCGTCAGTTCAACATCGTCGTGCCGAGCGAGCCCGACGTGACTTTCCGTCGCGACGTATCAATGGAAGAGCACTCCCTGATCGCGGGAGGCTGTATCATCATGACCCGAGAAATCGGGTCGTTCAGCTACATCGGTCGCAAGTGTGAGGTGTACTCGACTCATTCAATCGGGCGGTACTGCTCCCTTGGCCAAGAGATCCTCATCGGTCTGGGGCCGCACCCTACTGACTGGCTGTCCACCAGCACCTTTTTCTATCGCAAGAACATGTGGGCGGGCTCACCGCTGATCGACGATTTCTACGCCGCCCAAGAGGTCGACTTTGAGGCCATCAAGCGACCCGTGGTCATTGGGAACGACGTCTGGATTGGAAGCCGCGCCGTTGTGATGGCTGGCGTGCACATCGGTCACGGCGCGGTAGTCGCTTCTGGCGCCGTTGTCACCAAGGACGTCGAACCTTATTCGATTGTGGCGGGTGTCCCCGCCAAGCCCTTGCGCAGGCGCTTCGATGCCGCGACCGTAGAGCGTCTGCTGGCTTCCGAATGGTGGCGCGTCAGACCGGAACTGATCAAGGGGTTGGACTACAGTGATGTGAGCGGAATGCTAGATCGCATCGACTGCATAAAAGCATCTTCAGATGACTGGGAGTACAGGCCCCAGACGGTCACTGTGAGCGCTGTCAAGGTTTGACATGTCCTCTTCCAAATTAGGTACCTTCTGGGCATCTAAACTCGATGCATCGTCGACCCTCTGATTCCGAAGTTGAAGCCACGCTCGCAGCCCTGCGCCGGATGGGCGGCGATGGTGCGCGAGCTGTCGATCTAATCCAGGCGCTACAAGAGCGTCTGGATGCGCTGCTGCCCCCCGGCGCTGACGACCGCCAGACTGCGGGCCATTTGGCGAAGGTCGCGGGAGATTACCTCGACGCGGCGCTGGGGCTACGGTCCTCGCCGCGCGACTAGAGGAAGCGCTCGCGTCCGACGAGCAGCTTCACCATGCTGTCGAATAGCAGCAAGCAGTAACCCATGATCGTTCTAGCCTTCTGTGGAGTTGGGACGCCGTTCTCAATGGCAGCGCTCATTCGGACACGGTTAACGCAGTCCGACCATCGCCGGTTCAGTTGAGCGCCGCACACGTTGAAGTGAAGCTTCGCCCGCCGCTGACGAACCCGGTTCGTCTCTTTCCACAACTCATCGCGCAGGAGCCCGCATGTCCGCAGGCCACCACATCACCATGCCCTTCGCGTCGTGGGAGGGCATCGTCGCGCTCTTGACCGCCCTTGGCGTCGGGGGCGTTCTCACCGCCTGGGCTCAGAGGCCGTCTCGGCGCGCGGTGGACGCCACGGCCGCAAAGGACGAGGCGACCGGCGAGGCCGCTGTTATCGCCTCCATCGCCACCGCCTTCACCGGCACGACCGGCGCTCTGCGCGAGGAGATCGAGCGGATGCAGCTCATGCTCAACGAGTTGCGCACGCGGGTCGTGGAAGCCGAGGCCGAGATCCGCGCGGCCGCCCTGCGTGAGGCCGACCAGGCGCGGGTAATCGCCGACCTGAGGTCGCAGCTTGATATCTCCCACGCCGATGTCGTCCGGCTGCGCACCGAGCGCGACACGGCCTTGGCGTCAGCCACCCAGAAAGAGGGCGAGGTCCGGCAGCTCAAGGCCGTGATCGACGCCCATGCGAGGGCCACGACATGACCGACACCCCGATCCAGCCGCTAGCCTCTCCGTCTGAGCGCGTCAAAGCCTTCATCGGCGATCTGGCCCGGCCCTTCGCCATCTACGCCACGTCCGGCGCCGCTGCTGTCGGCATCGTCCGCGTCGCCTGGGTGGTCGAGAACGGCAACGATGGCGCCATCTACCTCGGCGCGGTCGCGGTACTCGTCGGTGGCATCTACGGTTTCAAGTCCTGGGAGCAGATCAAGACCGGCAAGCAAGGCGCCGAGGTCGAGATCGCCAAGGCGAAGTCTGAAGCGACCTAGAGCAGCCGTTCGATGTTCATGACGAACTTGAACAACTGGTCGAGGCGAAGGAGCAGGAATCCGAAAAGCGTAGCCATGACGTAACCCTAGGCTGGGGACGATCAGGCTCAAGTTACAACTTCGACATCGCAAGCCCGAAAAAGCCAGATTTGGGACGGCCCGACGCTCAGTGTGAGGGCTGAAACAGCGCCGGGCCGTCAGCATTTCTCCTCCCCGGAGAATGCAGCAAGGCAACTCGCCAAGCGCCGCTGTGGTTCCGAATGAGGCCGAAGATCACTCTCTGAGGAGTTGTTCGTACTCCTCCAGCGTAGCTGAAGGGACGCCACATGCTCGCGCGGCAGCGATAGCGGCCGTCATCTTAATGACCCAGGTCTCGTCCTGGCGAAGGGTTGGCCTGTTCCGTGCCTTCAGCCGAAGGGCGTTTAGCGGCTCCAAGAACTCAGACGCCTCGCACTCCATCTCATCCTCCCAAGGGTGATGCGGCCAAGCTACACCGACGAGAGCAAAGTCTAGAAGTCAGATGCAGCGCAGCATTTAGCCGCAGCCCTAGCGCAGTCGGTAATCGATGACCTCGTCATCGGTCTCAAACCCGTGGGCTCGCGCCCGCCGAGCAGCGCTCTCTGCCGACGCCATCATATGATCGGGACGGCGTCGGGGACGGCCTTCGACTAGCGGCGCAAACTCAAACCAAGTCCGCAGGCCTCCTCCGCGAGCATCGGAAAGCATGCGTAAAATGACGGCAGTTTTCATTGCCGCAGCTCCTCCCTGAGCCGGCTCCATGACGACCAACGTTCGTCATACGTAGAATTACCCATCCCCACAATTAGAACTGGAGACGGCCATGTCACGCGCGGCCCTGTTCGCCGACGTGCGCAAACACGCGCCCGGCGGAAAACTTCTCGATGCTCACGTCCCGCTGATCAATGCGGTGGCGGACGCCTTCGGCCTGCCCCACGCAGCCAACGACCGAGTTCAGACCGATCTGACCGTTAAGGACTTCGCCGACGCGGCGGCGGCGCTCGGCTGCTCGGTCGCACAGATCCGGGCGGTGTTCGAGGTCGAGGCCTCCGGCGCCGGGTGGTTCACCGACATGCGCGGCGAGATTCTCGCTTTGGACGGCCCCGGCGGCTTCCTCGACGGCTCATCGCTGCCCAAGATCCTGTTCGAGGCGCACGTCTTCGACAAGGAGACGGGCGGGCGGTTCCGCGCCTCGCACCCCAACCTGTCGTCGGCGCGTTGGAACAAGGCGCTCTACGTCGGCGGGCAGGGCGAATACGAACGCCTGCACCGCGCCATGCAGCTGGACGCCCGCGCGGCGCTCTGCTCCGCATCTTGGGGTGCCCCCCAGATCATGGGCTTCAATCACAAGCTGGCGGGCTTCGACACAGTCGAGGCCTTTGTCGAGGCGATGAAGACAGGCGCCCGTGCGCACCTGATGGCTTTCGTCGCCTTCGTGAAGTCGAGCGGCCTGACAGCGGCGTTGCGCCAGATCACCACCTATCACGCGAGCGCTGAGCCGTTCGCGCGGGGCTACAACGGGCCCGGCTACAAGGCGAACGAGTACCACGTCAAAATCGCTCGGGCCTTCGCGAAGTGGAGCAAGGCATGATCGCCCTCGCCCTCCGCATCGCTCGCACTTTCCCGCCTCGCACGTGGCTGCTCTTCGCCGCCCTCGCCGCCTTCCTGATCTTCGGCGGATACTGCGCTCACAGGGGCGCTGAGGGCGTTCGCGACCGTCAGGCTGCCGAACAAGCCAAAGTCGAGGCGAAGGCCTCCAGCGCGCGGGAAACTGGCGCGGAGGAAGCCCTGATCGAAACCACCACCATCACCAACCGGAAACTGGAGAGAGACCATGCTGCCGAGGCGCTTCCTGATGGCCTGCCTGATGATCGTGAGCTGCGGCGCCGCTGTCGCCAGTTGCGGGACGACGGGCGCATCCCTCCCGCGTGCCGAGGACCTGAGGGTCCTGCCTAAGCCGGTGCCGTCCGACGAAGTGCTTACCAGCCGCATCGCTGGCGAGCAGCACGACAACGCGGTCGAGGCCTGGGGCGAGGCTGGATGGGCGCAGGTCGGGCGCCTGTGCCGCTTCTTCGACGGGATGGGGATGAAGGGGCTGGACTGTCCGGCGCCGGAAATCCGACCGAAGCCGAGCTAGGCACTCAGGGCTGCCGGAAGACCGCTTCACGACAGTTCGACCCTCATCGGCCCTCGACAGGTTCTGAACCAATGGACTTGGAATATATCTTCAGCATTGTCCTTGACGACCGGTTGGCGACTGCGGAGCTATTTGCGGCTGACGACCGTGCGGCCCGGAACCAAGCCTTGATGGCCACAGCGGAAACACTCAAGGACTACGGCCTGCGGGGGCATCCTCTAACGTCTCTCGCCGTCACTGTTGAGAGCCTTTCCGGGGAGACCATCTTCGAAGCGCGGGTCGTGCTCACCTAAGATTGGGTCATAGGTGGATGACCGGTTGCGGGCGATCCGGCTAGTCAGGTGCGGCTACGGTAAGGCAGTCCTTGGGCCTTCGCTAGCATTTCGTTCCAGTACACGGCCTTGCCCAACAGCTTTGCCCGCGCGGCCAGGTCACGCTCGGTCAAGGCGGCTTTAAGAAACGCATCGACCTTGTGAAAAGTTTGGTCAGTCGCGCTCTCGGACATGGGAACCTCCGGGTATCCTGTTACGAAAGGTCAGTGCGGACGCAACGCTCCGCTTTGTGTCCAGTTCCTGACACTTCGACTTACTCTAGCTCGCGAAGTGCCGGCTGTATGAGCGGTGGCCCGGCAAATTAGCGCCGCTCTTCGTGGACCCCTTCACCTGCCCCCGACCTATCAGGCGGGGGCTTCTTTCACTGGCGCCACCCACTTCCCCAACTCCATTCGATAGCCGAGCGCTTTCAGGTGAGCCCGACGCTTCTCGTTGAGAGCCCACCATGCGTCGTCCCGGTCGGTGATGGTGTCGAGCGGAACAGCGAACTGGCTGCTGCAGTCCTTGAAGGTGACGATGCCGGGGCAGCCTGGAATACGGCAAGGCGGGTGCTTGTTGGCCAGGCGATAATCGCCACACTTTGCCTTGGCGATCCGCTTCAGGTCTGCGTCTCCATGGTGGTTCACCGACACGTCGCAGTGCCAGCGGATCTTGGCGCCGCGATCGATCATGCGGCTGATGGGTTCGGCCATGGGTCAGGCGTCCAACTGGCCCTCGGCCAGAAGCGAAGCCCCTGCCCGCCGCAACGCCAGACCCGCCTGCATCCGCGCAATCGATCCCGGCGCCTTGGCCTCGATCTCACGCAGGATTGCGCCAGCTCCGGCGCGGACGTCTGCGCTGGTCAGGTCCAGGCCGACCAGCTGCAGCATCAGGTCGGCAAGTTCGATGTCTGTCGCGGCGGTCATCGCACCGGCCGCCCGATCTGAGCCATGCCGGCGACCAAACCAGCGAGCAGGCTGACGGTCTTCTCGGGCATCTCAGGATCAGTCCGCGTCTCAAGCTCCCGATCCAGTTCGGCCAAATCGCGGGCTAAGGCTTCGTCAGGTCCACAGGGTTGCGTGTTCATCTCGTCCTCCAAGGTTGCCGACCCGGGGCGGACTCCTAAGGCGCCGATTACGGCTACGCCAAGCTGTTTGTTCTTGTTTTGTTTCGAGCGCGGTCGAACCCCACTCGCGCTCGCTAGGCCTCGGCTGCGGAGCGCCGAAATTGCCGCTCGCTCTCAATAAAAACCGAGCTGACGTAACCTCTTCCCGCTCGGTATTCATCGCACTGAACGGATAGATATAGCGGGCCTGAATCGGTAGATTTTGACCCCAGGAGGGTCAACACAATGCGGGGAGGCAAGTAAACGGTCGCCTCGACGGTGTTCTTGTTTGCAATGATATAGCCGAGCGAGCGGTGCTCCCTCCGCGCCTTGAGGAATTCGGGATTTTCAAGCTCATCCACTGCACTCAGATGAAGCGTTGCGGCACGTCCCGCTAACTTAGCCGGGGCGACACAATGACCATCCCATTCTGTTAAGAGGCTCTGCTGGAGTTCGTTGGTACGCATAGCCTGCAGAACGTACTCAAACGATGGGCTCCCCAAGCGAAACGAGAACATAGCTGGCTGATCGGCGGCTTTTGCTCGCGTCATTCTAACCCCCCAGGACGAACCTTCGAACCCAAGCCGGACGAGTTTGGACAAATATCGAACAGGCTAGCTGCAACCCAGCGAGGGTCCGAACACGAAAATGGCTTTAGGGCCAGATTTAGGGCCAGATCACCAAGACCGCTGAATAATACTTGATTTCATTGAAGAAAATCTGCCGCCTTGGTGGAGCCGAGGGGAGTCGAACCCCTGACCTCGTCATTGCGAACGACGCGCTCTACCAACTGAGCTACGGCCCCGACCGACAGGCAGGGGTGGAGATAAGCGGGGCCTCAAGGGGGTGTCAACGGGTCGCGGAGGAATCCTTGGCGTTCGGCTGCGGCGCGGCTAGAAGCAGGCTGGTTCACAAGGAATTCGCTCATGGGCATCGGCGTCGGCGTTGTTGGCTTCATCTTCTTTATCCTGGGCGCGCTGCTGCAGCTGCTGCTGTTCGCCATTATCGCCAATGCGATCCTGAGCTGGCTGTTCGCCTTCGACGTCATCAACTACCGAAACCGGTTCGTGGCCCAGGTGGCCGAGTTTCTGGACCGGTTCACCAGCCCCGTCCTGGCGCCGCTGCGCCGGGTGATCCCGCCGCTCGGCGGCATGGATCTGACCCCGATCGTGGCCTTGCTGATCGTCCAGGGCGTCCAGGGCTATCTGTTGCCGCCGCTGCATGTGGCGGCTCTGGGCCTCGTCGGCGCCTACTGAGCCGAAAACGTTGAGGCGCGGACACGGCCGTCAGGAATCTTAATCGCGCCTCATTCCGCCCCTTGCGCGCGGCGGGCGGGCTCCTAAGGTGCCCGCGATTGGTCCCTGCGGGACCGCAGATTGCGCGTATTCATGACCACGATCAGGACAGTCGCCATTATCGGCGCCGGGCAAATGGGTTCGGGCATCGCTCAGGCGGTGGCGGCCGGCGGCTACGACGTGCGGCTCTTTGACCTGTCGGCCGAGCGGATTCCTCTGGCCCAGGGCGAGATCGCGGCCAGCCTGGCGCGGCGGGCCGCGCGCGGGCTGACGACTCCGGCCGAAGCGGACGCCGCCCTTGCCCGCATCCAGCCCGTGGCCAGCCTGGCCGAAGCTGCCCGGGCGGACCTGATCATCGAGGCGGCGTCCGAGGACGAGGCGGTCAAGAAGGCGGTCTTCGTCGACCTGCTGCCGCACCTCGGCCCCGACACGCTGCTGGCGTCCAACACATCGTCCATTTCGATCACCCGCCTGGCCTCGGTCAGCGATCGGCCTGACCGCTTCATCGGCCTGCACTTCATGAAGCCGGCGCCGACCATGAAGCTGGTCGAGATCGTGCGCGGCATCGCCACCTCGGCCGCCACCTACGAGGCCGCCGTCGCCTTCGCCGAGAGCCTGGGCAAGATCACCACCGAATCCGAGGATTTCCCCGCCTTCATCGTCAACCGCATCCTGGTGCCGATGATGAACGAGGCCATCTATGTCCTTTACGAAGGCGTCGGCAACGTCGCCTCTATCGACAAGGCGCTGAAGCTGGGCGCCAACCATCCGATGGGGCCGCTGGAGTTGGCGGATTTCATGGGTCTGGACGTGGTTCTGGCCATCATGAACGTGCTGTACGACGGCCTGGCCGACAGCAAGTACCGCCCCTGCCCGCTGCTGGTGAAGTATGTCGAGGCCGGCTGGCTGGGCAAGAAGAGCGGCCGCGGCTTCTATGACTATTCCGGCGCGACGCCGGTTCCGACCCGCTGATGTCGCGTCTCGACCGGATCGAGGACCTGCCGGGGCTGAAGCGCGTCGCGCCGCAACGTTCGACGCAGAGGTTCGTGCTGGCGGCCTTGGCCGCCGCCGCCTGGCCGCCGCTGATCATCACCCTGGTCGTCTGGCCGCCCGAGAACTGGGCCTCTGGCGTCGACACCGACTGGCGGCTGGTGCTGCTGGTGCTCGGCCTGATCGCCGCGCCCGTCGGCCTGTGGCTGCTGCGCCAGGCCCACGCCCGGATCGGCCGCCCCTCGACTCGCCTGGGCGTGGTCTGCCGTTTCATGGTCTTCGGCGGTCTGCTCGCCGCCGCTGTGCAGACCCTGATCGCCCTCGTCATGTCCCTGCTTTCAGTGATCGCCTCGCAAAGCCTGCTTCAGGGCCTGGGCGCACTGGAGACCACCTTGCTCATTTTCGGCGTCGCCGGCCTGCCGCTGGCGGTGCTGGTGGGGGTGAGCTACGCCCTTTGGGCCGGGCTGTGCGTGGCCTACATCGCCTTCGTCCCTGCCCCTGTGGTCAAGAACCGCATGGGCCTGATGCAGAACGGCGCGCGCTGAAATTACGCGGCATCAAGGTGTCGAGGGCGGCCGCTGCCGCCCCTGCCTGCGCCGTCACGGGGGATGCCAAGCCATGACCGGACAGACTTGGCCCGTCGAGGCGCCCGCGCCCGTGGCGACGAGCGCCCGCATCCAGACCCTGGACGTGCTGCGCGGCGCGGCCGTGCTGGGCATCCTCGCCGTCAACGCCGCCGCCTTTGCCCTGCCCATGTCGGCGGCGATGTCGCCGGAGCAATCGCCCTTCCCTCTGATCGGCGCCTCGGCTGCGGCCCGATGGGTGGTCGAGGTCTTCTTCCACCAGAAGTTCGTCACCCTGTTTTCCATGCTGTTCGGGGTGTCGATCTTTCTGGTCGGCGGCGAACGTGGGGATGAGGCGCGCGGGCGCGTGCTGCGCCGCCGCCTGCTGTGGCTGGGCCTGTTCGGCCTGATCCACGGGCTGGCCTTCTGGTACGGCGACATCCTGCTGCTCTACGCCTGGTCCGGGCTGTTCGTCATGCTGATGCGCTCCATGTCGGCCCGGTCCCTGATCCTGTTCGGCGCAGCCGCCACCCTCGCCCTGGCCACGATGCAGGCGGGAACCATGTGGCTCACGGTCAACGGCCCCTCGGCTCTGGTCGATGCCTTGGGCGACGAATCCATGGCCCTGGCCGAGGGCGCCGTATCGGCCAGCATCGCCGCCTATCGCAGCGGCTGGCCGGGCGCCCTGATCGAGAACCTCAAGGCCTGGGGCGTCCTGCAAAGCGCCAGTCTGTTCGGCTATGTCTTCGCCACCGTGCCGCTGATGATGCTGGGCATGGGCCTGTTCAAGGCGGGCTTCTTCCACGGCCGCATGCCGACCCGTGTCTATGTCGTCCTCATCGCCGTTGGAGCCGTCGTCCTGGCCGGGCTGGGTCTGCTGGAAGGGCGCGAGATCATGGCTGGGCCGGGTGTTCAGGCGACGCACGGCTGGGCAGAGGTCGTCGCCTCCTATCCGATCTTCATCACCCTGGCCTACGCCAGCGGCCTGATCCTGCTGACCTCGCGCGGGGTCGGCGGGGTGCGCCGCCTCTTCGCGCCGGTGGGGCAGATGGCCTTCACCAACTACCTGAGCCAGACCCTGATCATGACCACCCTCTTCTACATGCCGTGGGGGCCGCGCCTGATGGGACAGGTCGACTATCCGAGCCAGTGGGCCATCGTCGTCGCCGTCTGGGCCCTGCAACTGATGTGGTCGCCGCTGTGGCTGAGCCGCTTCCGCATGGGGCCGCTGGAATGGCTATGGCGGCGCCTCAGCTATGGCCACGACCTGCCCTTGCGCCGCGCGGCCTGAACCCACGGTTCGGGAAGTTGCAGCCGGTCCGCTGATGGCTTAATCGCCCGGCATGACCGACGAAGCCCCCATCCGCCCCGAAGCCCGCGCCCCCCGGGGGTTCGCCGACCGCCGCGGCCGCGACCTGACCGCCGAGCGCCGCATCGTCGCGCGCGTGTCCGAGGTCTATGAGCGCTGGGGCTTCGAGCCGCTGGAGACGCCGGCGTTTGAATACGCCGACGCCCTGGGCAAGTTCCTGCCCGACGCCGACCGCCCCAACGAGGGCGTTTTCGCGCTGCAGGACGACGCCGGGTCGGACGAGCCGGGCGAGTGGATGGCCCTGCGTTATGACCACACCGCCCCCCTGGCCCGCTTCGCCGCCCAGAACTGGGAGACCCTGCCCAAGCCCTTCCGCCGCTACGCCTATGGCCCGGTCTGGCGCAACGAGAAGCCCGGCCCCGGCCGCTTCCGCGAGTTCTGGCAGTGCGACGCCGACACCGTAGGCTCGGACCGGCCCGAGGCCGACGCCGAAATCATCGCCATGGGCTGCGAGGGCCTGCGCGCCGCCGGCCTGGGCGACGGCCAGTCGGTGATCCGCGTCTCCAACCGCAAGCTGTTCGACGGCCTGTTCGACGCCGGCGGCGTCACCGACGCGGTCCAGCGCCTGACCGCGCTTCGCGCCGTCGACAAGTACGACCGCCTGGGTCTGGAGGGCGTCCGCGCCCTGCTGGGCGAGGGCCGGCTGGACGAGTCCGGCGACTACACCAAGGGCGCCCGCCTGCCCGCCGCCGTGATCGGCGCGGTCGAGGCCTTCCTGGTTTCCGCCGAGACGCCGGGCCTGAGCCGCGCGGGCGTGCTGGATGCGGTTGCCAACGCGGGCGCCGCCCTGGGCGCGGCGGGCGAAGCGGCCCTGGCCGAACTGTCCGCCATCGACCGCGCCCTGACCGCCATGCGCGTCGGCGAGGCCGAGGTGAAGTTCGATCCGACCATCGTGCGCGGCCTGGAATACTATACCGGCGCCGTGTTCGAGGCCGAGCTGCTGCTGGACACCAAGGACGACAAGGGCCGGGCCGTGCGCTTCGGCTCCATCGGCGGCGGCGGTCGCTATGACGACCTGGTGGCGCGCTTCACCGGCCAGTCTGTGCCCGCCACCGGCTTCTCGTTCGGCGTCTCGCGTCTGGCCTCGGCCCTGCGCGCCGCCGGTCGCGGCGCCGGCGACGCCACGCGCGGGCCGGTCGTGGTCATCGTCTTCTCCGAGGACGACATGCAGCACTATCTCGACGCCGTATCCGAACTGCGCGCGGCCGGCGTCGCCGCCGAGCTCTACCTCGGTCGCGCCGGCATGAAGGCCCAGATGAAATACGCCGATCGTCGGGGATCGCCCGCCGTGGTCATCCTGGGCGGCGACGAACTGGCCGCCGGCGAAGTGACCATCAAGGATCTGGACGCCGGACGCGCCCGCGCCGCCGCCATCGCCGACAACGAAGCCTGGAAGGCCGAGCGTCCGGGCCAGCAGAAGGTGGCCCGCATCGAACTGGTCGCAACGGTCCGCGCCATTATCGAATAACCTTCGATTAACTCTCGTGGTCGAGCGTGTATTATCGACGTTCAGTCATGAAAGACCTGTCTTTTGGCATGGACATGATTGACTTGCCCCCGGGCTTCGCGTCAATTGGTCTCACTCGAGAGGCGCAGCGGTCAGCCGCAGCGACATCTTGGAGGCGTTTCGGGGAGGAAACGTCCGCTCCTTAGAGAGCGTGAAAGCCCGCTGCGATGTATCCCCCGCAGCGGGCTTTTTCACGTCTGGAATCATGAAAATGCGGCCGACGCCGCTGGCTCACGCCGTTCATTATCGAAGCTTCTTCGATAATTTCACCACATCGTCATCCTCGGGCTTGACCCGAGAATCGGGCCATCAGCCTGCGCGCCGCTGGAATGCGCGAGCGCGCCCCCTCGCTCGCCCCTCGGGTCAAGCCCGAGGGTGACGGCGAGTGCAGGATCACCGCAGAGAAGAAGCCGAGCATCGGCCATGAAAAAGGCCGGAGCGTCGCCGCCCCGGCCCTCTTCATTCGTCAGGCGTCGCGCTTACCAGATGCGGACGCGGTCTTCCGGCGCGAGGTAGTATTTCGAGCCCGGCTTGACCTCAAAGGCTTCGTACCAGGCGTCAACGTTGCGCACCGGGCCGATCACGCGGAATTCGGCCGGGCTGTGCGGGTCGGTGGCGATCTGGTTCTTGAGCGCGTCCTCGCGGTACTTCGACTGCCAGACCTGGGCCCAGCCGTAGAAGAAGCGCTGATCGCCGGTCGTGCCGTCGATGACGGGGGCCGGCTGGCCGTTCAGCGACAGGTGATAGGCGTCGAGACCCACGGC
Organism: Brevundimonas sp. NPDC058933; assembly: GCF_049315965.1. Taxonomy (NCBI): domain Bacteria; kingdom Pseudomonadati; phylum Pseudomonadota; class Alphaproteobacteria; order Caulobacterales; family Caulobacteraceae; genus Brevundimonas; species Brevundimonas sp. NPDC058933. The sequence continues at coordinate 345,657 of NZ_JBMOSL010000002.1, read as the reverse complement.
CGTGCCCGCCGCATCGCCGATGTTCTCGCCCATGGTCAGGCCGCCCTGGACATGGAAGCCGGGCAGCGGCTCATAGCTGTCGTACTGGGCGCCCAGACGCTTGGTCAGGCCCTCGAAATTGGCCTTGTCCTGATCCGTCCACCAGTTGCGCAGCACGCCGTCGCCGTCGGACTTCGAACCCTGGTCGTCGAAGCCGTGGCCGATCTCGTGGCCGATCACGCCGCCGATGCCGCCATAGTTGACGGCCGGATCCGCATTCGGATCAAAGAAGGGCGGCTGCAGGATGGCGGCCGGGAAGACGATCTCGTTGTTGGCCGAGTTGTAGTAGGCGTTGACCGTCTGCGGGGTCATGCCCCACTCGGCCTTGTCGACGGGCTTGTCCAGGCGGTTCAGCTGATAGTTCCACTGGAACTGGCCGAGACGCTGGCTATTGCCGAACAGGTCGTCGGCCCGGACTTCCAGCGCCGAGTAGTCCCGCCACTTTTCCGGATAGCCGATCTTGACGGTGAACTTGCGCAGCTTCTCCTGAGCCGCAGCCTTCGTCTCGGTTCCCATCCACGTGAGGTTGTCGATGCGGTGCGACAGGGCGATGCGCAGGTTGGCGACCAGCTCTTCCATCTTGGCCTTGGATTCGGCCGGGAAGTACTCGGCGACGTACAGACGACCCGCCGCCTCGCCCAGCGAGCCTTCAGCGAAGCTGATGGCGCGCTTTTCACGGCTGCGCTGCTCGGGCTGGCCCGACAGGTCGCGCGAGCGGAACTCCCATTGAGCGTCCGAGAACCGCTTCGACAGGGTCGACGCGGCGTCGTCGGTGGTGTGGAAGGCCTGCCAGGCTTGCAGGGTGTCGATCGGCGTCTCGGCGAAGATGGCGGCGATCTTGGGCATGGCCGTGTTCTGACGCACGATCAGGCGGTCGATCGAGCCCAGACCGGCGGCGTTGAAGTATCCGTTCCAGTCAAAGCCGGGCGCCTCGGCGGCCAGGGTTTGGATGGAGTACTCGTTGTAGGTCTTGTCGCGGTTGCGGTTCTCGATCGGGGTCCAGTGGGCCTCGGCGATCTTGCTCTCCAGCGCCACGATGGCGGCGGCGTGACCGGCCGCATCAGCCCAGCCGATATTGGTCAGCATCCGCTCGATATAGGCCTGATACTTCTCCTTCTTGTCCGCAAAGCGGGCGTCCAGATAGTAGTCGCGATTGGGCAGGCCGATGCCCGACTGGCCCGCCGAAACGACGTAGCGAGTCGGGTTCTTCTGGTCGATCGTGATGCCGGTGCCGAAGAAGGACGAGCCGACGCGGCCCTGGGTCTGACCCATGTAGGCGGCGATCTTCTCATGCGTGTCGGCGGCGCGGATGGCGGCCAGGAAGGGCTGCAGGGGCTGGGCGTCCAGCGCCTCGACGCGAGCCTCGTCGATATAGCTGCGGTAGGCGTCGGCGATCTTGGCCTCGTCCGAACCCGGCGCCAGGTCGGTGCGCGCGACCAGGCTCTGAATCAGGGCCTTCATGCGGTTGTCCGACAGTTCACGCAGCAGGGGGAAGGACCCGTAGGAGGTGCGGTCCGACGGAATCTGCAGCTTGTCGAAGGCGGTACCGTTGGCATAGCGGAAGAAGCTGTCGCCCGGCGCCACCGACGTGTCGCGGCCCGACAGGTCGAAGCCCCAGGTTCCGTACTTGGGGGCGTCCGTGCCGACCCAGCCAGCCGGCGCGGCGCCGCCCTCGGGCGCCGAGACGCCGTGGAACAGTTCCACGACAGTGCAGCTCTCGTCCACGCAGGCGTGGTCGTGGCCGTCCTGTGCAGCCGCCAGGCCCGCAGGCAGAAGCAGGGCGCCGACAGCGGCCCCGATCAGCAATTTCTTCATATGCATTTCCCTCGACTAACCCGTGCTCAGGTTCGGCGCGGACCCTAATCCCGCCTTGAGCGCTGTCGCGTCTTAAAAAAAGTTCATGAAAGACGCGACCCGTATCGCCAGATCGTGATCGCCTGGTTCAAAGTGTGGCGTTACGGAGGATTCATGGATCAGGCGCACGGCGGCGAATACAGAGACCTGGTGGTCTTTCTGGCGGCGGCCGGGGTCGTGGTGCCCCTGTTCAATCGTCTGAAGATCAGCCCCGTTCTGGGTTTTCTGGCCGCCGGCGTCCTGCTCGGCCCCGACGGCCTGGGTCGGTTCGCGCGACCGGACGGATGGCTCAGTTGGCTGACCATCGGCGATCAGGCCCAGATCCGACAGCTTTCGGAACTCGGCGTCGCCTTCCTCCTGTTCATGATCGGGCTCGAACTGTCGTGGGAGCGGCTCAAGGCCATGCGCCGTCTGGTATTCGGTCTGGGCATGCTCCAGGTCGCGGTCTGCGCGGTGGCCATCGCCATCGTCTTCATGGCGCTGGGCCAGCCCCTGGCCGGGGCGGCGGTGCTGGGCATGGGTCTGGCCCTGTCCTCCACGGCGGTGGTCATGCCTGTGCTGGCGGCCCAGGGCAGGATCAACAGCGAGACCGGGCGCGCCACCTTCGCGGTCCTGCTGGCGCAAGATGTCGCCGTTGCGCCCATTCTGATCACCGTCACCGTTCTGGCGGCCCTCGCCCAGAGCGGATCAGTGATCGAACCCGCCGACCTGGGCCGCGCCCTGTTCACCCTTGCGCCCGCAGCGGGCGGCCTCTTCCTGATGGTCCTGCTCGGACGGCTGGTGTTGCGCCCCATGTTCCGCTCGGTCGCCCGCGCCCAGCACCGCGGCGAAGGTCGTGAGCTGTTCGTCGCCGCCTCCCTGCTGGTGGTGGTCGCCGCCGGCCTCGGCGCCCAGGCGGTCGGACTGTCGATGAGCCTGGGCGCCCTGGTCGCCGGGGTCCTGCTGGCCGAAACCGAGTTCCGGCGCGAGGTCGAGGTGGCCATTGACCCCTTCAAAGGGCTGTTGCTGGGCGTCTTCTTCATTGGCGTCGGCATCAGCCTGGATTTGGACGCGGTCGCGGCCGATCCGACCACGGTCCTGGGTCTGGCGAGCGGCCTCATCCTGTTGAAGGCCCTGGTGATCTTTCTTCTGGCCCGCGCCTGGGGGCTGGCCGCCCGCTCGGCGATCGAGACCGCCCTGGTGCTGGGTCCTGCCGGGGAGTTCGCCTTCGTCATCCTGTCGACCGGGCTGGTCGAAGGTCTGGCGGCGCCGGAGTTGACGCGAAAGGCCATGCTGGCCGCAACCCTCAGCATGTTCGCAGTCCCTCTGCTGGCCGTCCTGGCGCGGTCCTTGACAAGGAGGGTTACGCCCGCCCTGGACGCCGGGATCAGGGCCTTGTCTCCCGAGGCGGCCGCGCCTTCGTCGGACGGCGCCGTCCTGATCGTCGGCTTTGGGCGCGTCGGCCGACTGGTGGGCGAGCTTCTGGCCGAACACGACCAAAGGTTCATCGCCCTGGACGCCGACCCCGCCTCGGTTCGCTCCGGCCGAACCGAGGGCTATGAAGTCTACTACGGCGACGCCGCTCGCCCGGAGATGCTGAACGCCTGCGGTCTGGACTCGGCGCGCGCCCTGATCGTCACCATGGATAGTCCGACTAAAGTCGATGAGGTGGTGAAGGCGGCCCGCGCGCTGCGCCCGGACCTTATCCTGATCGCCCGGGCGCGCGACGACCGCCATGCCGCCCGCCTCTACGCCTTGGGCGTAACCGACGCCGTGCCGGAAACCACCGAGGCCAGCTTGCAACTGGCGGAGAACACCCTGGTCGACCTGGGCGTGCCCATGGGGCTTGTCCTGGCCTCAATCCACGAACGCCGCGACGGCTTCCGCAAGACCTTCCAGGCCGCCGCGCCGGACGGGCGCGGGACTCGACCGGCGCGCGCCTTCCGCACCGCACGATCCGGCGTTCCGCCATCGACCACGGATACGCGATCTACGTAATATTCCTTATATTCATTGACGTTATGGTCAAGCTTCATCAAGATTTCGCATCGGTTCGCGACCCATTTTGGTCAATGTTCGGTGATGAAAGTTCGCCTTCCCCCCTGGGACGTCGGTTGTCGTCTTGTGCGAGGTTACCGCCGAGGCGGCGCAAACCTGGCCTGACACGGTCGCCGTCCTGTAAGACCGGCGGGCGTCAAGCCCTTCCCGAGCCAGAGTAATTGACTGATGCGCGATACCCCCCAGCCCGCTCCCGAGACTGTCGAAACCGAGGGCCAACCCCGGATCAATCGCCGTCAGGCGGCCAAGATCCGCACTCGCCAGAAGGTTCTGGACGCCGCGCGCGCCCTGTTCGCCGAGCGCGGCTACGACGCCGCCACCATCCGCGACATCGCCAAGGGCGCCGGCATGTCGACGGGCGCGGTCTTCGCCAACTTCCAGGACAAGGCCGAACTGTTCGAGTGCGTCTTCGCCGAGGAGATGGCCGGCCTGCTGCAGGACATCCAGACCGCCGCCGGCCATGAAGGCCGTGTCGCCGAGCGCCTGGCCGAGGGCCTGACGGCCGGCTACCACCGCTCGCTGGAGCACCTGCCGCTGATGCAGGCCATGATCGCCCGCTCCTGGTTCCAGCCCGAGGCCGCCGACGAACGGTCGCGCACCTTCGTCAAGCCGATCATCCAGGCCATCGTCGCCGTGCTGCAAGGCGGCATCCGCGAAGGCGAACTGCGTCAGGACCTGGATCAGATGGTCATGGGCCGGATGATCTGGGACGTCTTCATCGCCAACTTCCGCTACGCCGCCTACGACAACTGGGGCATCGAGGAACTGACGCCGCAGATCCGCAAGCAACTGGACCTGATCCTGTCCAGCCAGCTCGCGCGGCAGTAGTTGGCGGGGCCGAGGCCCCTGACCGCGATACAAAAAAGGCCTCTCCCGTCGCAGGGAGAGGCCTTTTTCCATTCAGCTGATCGACAGCCCTCCAATCAGCTCTTCCACCTCAAAACCACTTCCTTGATCGGGTTAATGAAGTCGCGGCCCTCGGCGCGGCTCTTGATCCATTCGCGCTTCAGCTGCTGATACCACTTGGCCTGCTTGTCGGCGTCGTCGATCCAGATCAGGGCCGGGTCGTATTTCAGCCCCTCGTTCTGCAGGTTCACCATGCCCCCGTCCTGCTTCAGGAAGGCGACCACGCCCAGCCGCAGGAAGGGCTTGGCGATATCGAAGACCCAGTGATCCGACCAGAATATCTGGGTGATGCGCGTCTTGGCGTCGTTGACCGGGGTCAGGAAGGTCAGGGCCAGAACCTGCTTTTCGCCGACCTGGATATGCTCCCAGCGATAGCCCGGCAGGCGGAAGGTGATCTCGGTCGCCGGCGCGCCGCCCAGGATCTTGTAGAGACGGCTGTTCGACGACGGCGCGTGACGCACCATGGCCCAGCCATAGTCGCGCGGCGCAAAGGTCTTGGCCTTTTCGTGCATCGAATGTTCGGAGCGCCACCACCACTGTTGGTGGACGAACGGGCCGTGCGCCGGGTCCATCAGGCCGACGACCGCGTGGTCGATATGGCTGTCGAAATCCATGGCCTCGACCAGCTTCACCTCGCCCTCGGCGCCGGGAAAGCGCGGCGGCTCGTGGTCCGGCTCGGACGGGTTGCGGGCGTCCGCCGCCATCCAGACGAAGACCATGCCCTGGCTCTCCCGCACGGGATGGGATCGGACACGAATGCGATTGGCCTCGAAGGCCTGATCCTCGACCAAGGACGGAATGGCGGCGCAGACGCCGTCGGGGCGGAAACGCCAGCCGTGATAGGGGCACTCGATCGTCTCGCCCTCGCCCGGCTTGTCGACCAGACGGCCGGCCGACAGGGGCGCGGCGCGATGGGGACAGATGTCGCGCATGGCGTAGACCGCGCCCGCGCGCGTCCGTCCCACCAGAACCGGCTCGTCCATCAGCTCATAGCGCTTCAGGCTGGCGACCGGCACGTCGCGCGCCAGGGCCACGAAATACCAGGCGTCGCGCACGAAGCCCTTGCCGAAAGCGGTCGGCGGGGCCTTTGCTTCAGGAGAGGTCGCGGAAGAAGGAGCAGCGTCAATCGTCATGACGCCTTTCTAGCAGCAGGCGCCGCCGGGCGTCCAAAACCCATTCCATTCCTCAGCCGATGAATTTACAGCTAGAGCCACACTTTCGGAGAACGCCATGATCCGCGCCGCCCTTCTCGCCGCCGCTGTCTGCGCCGCCCCTCTGGCCGCAGCGCCGGCCCAGGCCCAGGATGGACATGTGAACCACGCCGCCCATGGCCATGCGCACGCCGCCTTCGCCTCGGACCGTCTGCATGTCCGCGTCGACGGTCCCGAGGGCGCGCCGGACCTGATCCTGATCCCCGGTCTGTCGTCCTCGCCCGAGGTCTGGCAGGGGACAGTCGATCATCTTGCGGGCCGCTATCGCGTCCACCGCATCCACGTCCAGGGCTTCGCCGGCGCCCCCGCCGAGGGCAATGCGACCGGCCCCGTCGCCGCCCCCGTGGCCGAAGAGATCGCCCGCTATATCCGCGAGCAGGGCCTGCAAAAGCCCGCCGTCGTCGGCCACTCGATGGGCGGGACCATGGCCATGATGCTGGCCGCGCGGCATCCCGACATGGTCGGCAAGCTGATGGTCATCGACATGATCCCCTTCATGGGCGCCATGTTCGGCCCGCCCGGAACCACGGCTGAAAGCGTCAAACCCGTCGCCGATCAGGTCTATGCCGCCCAGTCGACCGCGCCCCGCGACCAGTACCTGACCCAGGCCAAGGCCTCGGTCACCGGCATGATCAGGACCGAGGCCGCCCGCACCGGCCCGCTGACCGACGTCGAGACCAGCGACCAGCAGGTCTCGGCCGCCGCCTTCCGCGAACTGATCGTCACCGACCTGCGCCCGGAGCTGGGCGAGATCACCGCCCCGACCGAAGTTCTCTACGTGAAGTTCAACGACCCGCGCATGACCGACGCCATCACCGACGCCATCTACCAGATGTCCTTCTCGACCCTGCCGAGCGCCAGGCTGAAGCGCATCGACGACAGCGCCCACTTCATCATGCTGGATCAACCGGCGGCCTTCTACGCCGACCTGGACGCCTTCCTGGCCAGGTGACCCACCCGGCGGCGGTCACGGCGTCTGGCTGACCCGGCGCGCCATTCTTTCGGCGAAATAGATACTCACGCTCACGTGAACTGAAGCGGGGCGTTTTCTGCGGCCGCGTGACCGGCTAGGGTCGCGTCGTTGCAAGAGGGACTTTCATGGCGCGTAACGACGGCGGACCGGACCGCAATGAGCAGGGCGGCGGCAGGAAGCGCCGGTCCTTCCTCGGCAACCTCGTCTACTGGGGAGCTGTTCTGGCTGTCTGGGGCCTGATCTTCGCGGTCGTCTTCTTCGCCGTCTTCGCGCGCGACCTGCCAGACACCTCGACATTGTATGACGTCGAGCGCCAACCCTCGATCACCTATCTGGACCGTTCGGGCGCCCTGATCGCGGTGCGCGGCACCCAGATGGCGCCGCCCGTCGATCTGGACGCCCTGCCCGACTACGTCCCCGCCGCCTTCGTGGCCATCGAGGACCGACGCTTCTATCACCACCCCGGCTTCGACCCCATCGGCATGAGCCGCGCCATGGCCCTGAACCTCAAGGCCGGGCGTGTGGTCCAGGGCGGCTCCACCATCACCCAGCAACTGGCCAAGAACCTGTTCCTGACGCCCGATCAGAACATGAAACGCAAGGTGCAGGAGCTGATGCTGGCCGTCTGGCTGGAGATGAAGTTCACCAAGAAGGAAATCCTCGCCCTCTATCTGAACCGGGTCTATTTCGGCGCCGGCGCCTATGGCATCGAGGCCGCTTCCCAGCGCTATTTCGACAAGAGCGCGGACAAGCTGACGGTCGGCGAATCCGCCCTTCTGGCCGGCCTGCTCAAGGCCCCTTCGCGCTATTCGCCCGTGTCCGAAAGCGAACGCGCCGCCACCCGCGCCAACGTCGTTCTCAATGAAATGGTTGAAGTCGGGGCCATCACCCCGGCCCAGCGCGACGCCGCCGTGGCCGAGCCGGTTCGCGTCTCGCGCACCCTGGCCAGCCAGCACGCCCAGTACTTCATCGACTGGCTGGACAAGCAGATCCGCGGTCTGGTCGGCGAACCGACCGAGGACATGGTGGTCGAAACCACCCTGGACCTGACGCTGCAGACCGACGCCGAGCGCGCCGTGCGGCGCATCCTCGATCGCGACAGGAGCCGGGGCGTCGAACAGGCGGCCCTGGTCGCCCTGGACGGCGAAGGGCGGGTCCGCGCCATGATCGGCGGCGGCTCCTATGCCGACAGTCAGTTCAACCGCGCCACCGACGCCCGCCGTCAGGCCGGCTCGGCGTGGAAGCCCTTCGTCTATCTGGCGGCGGTCGAGGCGGGCTATACGCCCACGACGCCGGTCGTGGACCAGCCCGTGACGATCGGCGGATGGTCGCCGCGCAACTATTCCGGCAACTTCTCCGGCCAGATGACCCTGGCCCAGGCCGTGGCCCAGTCGACCAATACGGTGGCCGCCTATGTCGCCGATCAGGTCGGCCGCGACAGCGTGGCCCGCGCCGCCCGGCGTCTGGGGATCTCCAGCGAGATCGGCCTGCAGCCCTCCATGGCCCTGGGCGCCGTCGAGGTCAGCCCGCTGGAGATGGCCCAGGCCTATGACGCCTTCGCCAATGGCGGCAAAAGGGTTGAGGCCTGGGGCATCAGTCGCATCCGCACCCCTTCGGGCCGCGTCATCTACAGCCACGGCGCGGGCGAGAACGGTCAGGCGATCAACAACCCTTCGCTCTACTACATGAACCAGATGCTGCGCGGCGTGATCACCTCGGGCAGCGGCCGTTCGGCGGCCATCGGCGGACGCGACATCGCCGGCAAGACCGGCACCACCTCGGATTACAAGGACGCCTGGTTCGTCGGCTACACCGGCGGCTTCGTCGCCGCCGTCTGGGTCGGCAAGGACGACAACAAGGCCATGCGCGGCGTGACCGGCGGCTCTTCGCCCGCCGCCATCTGGCGCGGCTTCATGGAATCGGCCCTGCCCAAGCTGGCGGTCCAGCCCATCCCCAACGGCCCGCCCCTGCCCGAGGGCTGGGTCGCGCCCGATCCGGTCGGCGACATGATGGGCCAGGTTCAGGACCCCTACGCCCAACCCCTGGAGGGGGAGCCCGGCCCGGCCATCGTCGATGGCGAGCCCCTGCCGACGCCTGCCCCCCTGCCCAATGATCAGCCGATCATACGGCCGACCTCGCCGCAACCGCCCGTCAAGGAGGCGCCCCGCGGCGATCGCAAACCCGAGGCGGTCTTCTTTTAAGCTGCCCCCCCTTCCGTCATGCTCCGGCGAGTGTAGCGAGACCGGGGGATGACGGAAGAAAAGGCCGCCTCAGCGCCCCACGGCGTGCAGCGCCGCGCCGTGGTCCCGCAGCCACTGACGATAGGGGCGATGGTCGCCGACCAGTCGGTGCACCACCGCCCAATAGGCCGGGCTGTGGTCGGCGTGAACCAGGTGGGCGACCTCGTGCGCGGCCAGATAGTCGGCCACCGCCGACGGGGCCATGATCACGCGCCAGGAATAGCGGATCGAGCGGTTGTGCGGGCTGCACGAGCCCCAGCGCGAGCGGGTGTCGACGATCGACACCTTGACCGGCCTCTGGCCCAGCGCTCTCAGATGAACCTCGGTGCGAGCGGTCAGGAACTCGCGCGCGGCCCGCTTGAACCAGTTCTCGACCCGGCGGGAAAAGGCCTCGCCTTCGCCGCCGGAGCGTATCACCGGCCCGTCCGCCGTCTCGACCAGGCGCGCAGCGCCGGCCCCGCCGACGGCCTCCAGCCGCACGCTGCGTCCCAGCCAGGAAACGGTCGCGTCGGGCGCCAGCGGCGAACCCGCGACCCGTGCGGCCAGCCGGTCGGCGATCCAATCCGACTTGGTGCGGGCGAAGGCCACGACCTCGCTCAACCGCCGCTCGGACGGGGCCACGGCCACGGCTTCGCCGGCGCGGGCGTCGATGCGGATCGACAGCCTTCGGGCGCGCGGGTTCACCGAGAGGCGAAGGGCGCCGCCGCCCTCAAGCGGCAGCCGCTGACCGTTCCGGTACTGCACTCAGACTCTCATTCTGGGCGATGAAGTCGCGCACCCGCGGATAGATTTCGTTCCGGAAGCGCCGGCCGTTGAAGACGCCGTAGTGGCCCACGCCCGGCTGGACGTAGAGCAGGCGGCGGTCGTCAGGGATATTGGGCGTCAGGCCGTGCGCGGCCTGGGTCTGGCCCACGCCGGAGATGTCGTCCTTCTCGCCCTCGACGGTGGCCAGGCCGATGTCGGTGATGGCCGACAGGTCCACCTTCTTGCCCTCATGCTCCAGCAGGCCGCGCGCCAGCAGGTGCTGCTGGAAGACGATGTCGATGGTCTGAAGATAGAACTCCTCGGTCAGGTCCAGCACCGACAGATACTCGTCGTAGAACTGCTCGTGCTTGTCGACCCCGTCGCCGTCGCCGGCCACCAGATCCTCGAAATAGCGGCGGTGGGCGTCGAGGTGCTTGTCCTCGTTCATCGACATGAAGCTGTAGAGCTGGACAAAGCCCGGATAGACGCGGCGCCCAAAGCCCGGATAGGGCCAGGGCACGGTATGGATCATGTTCGACCTGAACCAGGCGAAGGGCTTGGCCTCGGCCAGCTGGTTGGTCACCGTCGGCGACAGGCGGGCGTCGATGGGCGAGCCCATGAAGGTCATGGAGGCGGGCCGGTTCGGGTCATTCTCGGCCGCCATGACGGCGCAGGCCGCCAGCACCGGCGGTCCTGGCTGACAGACGCCGACGACGTGGGCGCGCGGCCCGATGGCCGTCAGCATGGACCGGACGTGGTCGATATAGTCGTTGAAGTCGAAGCGGCCTTCCAGCACCGGCACCTGGCGGGCGTTCTCCCAGTCGGCGACATAGACGTCGTGGTCCTGCAGGAAGCCCTCGACCGTGCCGCGCAGCAGGGTGGCGTAGTGGCCTGACAGGGGTGCGACGATCAGAACGGCGGGCGCCGTCGTCGGCTTGTCCGCCTTCTTCAGATCGCCTGCGTCGCGCTCGAACCGGACCAGGCGGCACCAGGGCGAGGACCAGACGACCTGTTCGGTCGTGCGCACGGCTTGGCCGTCGATGTCGATCGTCTCCAGCCCCCAGGCGGGCTTGCCGTAGCGGCGCGTCAGGCTCTCGAACACCTCAGCCGAGGCGTAGGCCGTGCGGCCGATGGCCGTGTCGGAGGCCGGATTGAAGGGCGACGTCCAGAACTGGCGGGCCATCTGGGCCCCGATCCGAAACGGCGTCGCCGAATGATAGGCGAGTTCGTGAAATGCGTAGAGCATGAAACCCCGATGCGGCCCCCGCCGATGCGGCAGTGCAGCATATAACGCATTCCGGCGCAAAAAGGATTCCGCCGCTCTCCGATCAGGGAAAGGTGATCAACCCCGATCCATCGCGTTCTCGATCAGCTTGACGGTCCGGTCCGGTCCCAGGTCATGGGCCACGGCGCTGCGGAACTGGCCGTCCGGTCCCATCAGATAAACCGTCAGGCTGTGGTTCATCGTATAGGTCTCGCCCTCGCCGACCTTCTGGTAGAAGGCGCGGTACTCCTTTGCGACCTGGGCCGTCTGTTCCGGCGTGCCGGTCAGGCCGATGACGCCCGTGGGGAAGCCGTCCGACGACAGGTAGTCCTTCAGCAGCCGGGGCGTGTCGCGCTCGGGGTCGATGCTGACGAAGACGATCTGCAGGTCCCTGGCCTTGTCGCCCATCCGCTCCTGCACGGCGTTCAGCACGCCCAGGGTCGTCGGGCAGTAGTCGGGGCAGTAGGTGAAACCGAAGAAGACCAGGGTCCACTTGCCGTTCAAAATCGATTGATCGACCACCTGGCCGTCCTGGTTGGTCAGGGTGAAGGGTCCGCCGACCAGAGGCTGCCCCGTGCCGCTTTCCACCGTCTGGTCCGCCTGCTGACGTCCCCCGACGACGACCATGGTGATCAGCCCCAGCGCCAGGGCGATGACCGCGCAGGCGGCGGCGAACAGAATGACGGGGCGACGCGGCATGGACTTCTCCTCGGGCCTGGCGACGGGTGTGCAGTCGCCAGCGTCGCGGTCTATAGAAGAGGCGTGAGCAGCACAGAAGCCCCCTCCCTGTCGCAGGCCGTGAAGGTCGCCGGGCGCCCCGGCGCGATGGAAGCCCTGCGCGAGCGGCCCAGGCGCGGGCGGGGCCTGTCGCTGCGGACCCTGATCGTCCTGCGGTGGCTGGCCATCCTAGGCCAGACCTCGGCCATCCTGACCGCCTATTTCGCGCTCCACTTCCCCCTGCCCCTGTGGGAATGCCTGACGGCCATCGGCGCCGGGGTGGCGATGAACCTGGCCACCATGGCCCGTGCGCGCCGCATCGACGGCAGCCTGCCCAACGGTCCGCAGACGGCGGCGCAACTCGGGTTCGACATCCTGCAGCTGGCGACCTTGCTGGCCCTGACCGGCGGTCTGGACAACCCCTTCTGCCTGCTGCTCGTCGCCCCGGTGACCATCGCCGCGGCCTCCCTGCCCTCGCGTCAGGCCCTGGTGCTGGGCGTGATGGCCCTGATCGCCCTTGCCGTCCTCTTCTCCTGGTCCCTGCCCCTGCCGTGGCGCCTGCACGAGCACCTGGTCCTGCCCGGCCTCTATCGTTTCGGCATGGGGCTGGCCCTCGCCACCGGCGTCCTGTTCACCTCAGGCTATGCCTGGAAGGTGGCAGCCGACGCCGAAAAGCTGGAACTGGCCCTGGCCACCACCCAGGACGTGCTGCAACGCGAGCAGAGGCTGGCGGCCCTGGGCGGTCTGGCCGCCGCCGCCGCCCACGAGCTGGGCACCCCCCTGGCGACCATTCAGGTGGTGGCCAAGGAGCTGCTGCGCGCTTCGCCGCCCGGCAGCCCTGTGGCCGAGGACGCCGCGCTGATGTTGCAACAGGCCGAGCGCTGCCGCGACATCCTGAAACAGCTGTCGGCCCAGCCGGAAGAGGGCGACGCCCTCTACGCCGACGTCGATCTGAAGGCCCTTTTAGAAGAGGTGGTCGAGCCGCACAGAGGCTTTGATCTGGACTTCCAGACGGCGGTGAAGGCCCCGCCGGGACAGCCCCTGCCCCGCGTCCACCGGCTGCCCGAGGTGGTCCACGGCCTTTCCACCCTGGTCGAGAACGCCGCCGACTTCGCCAACAGCCGGGTGCGGGTGACGGCCGTCGTCGACGCGGGTTGGATCGAGATCGACATCCTCGACGACGGCCCGGGTTTCTCCTCCGAAATCCTGCCGCGACTGGGCGAGCCCTATGTCACCAGCCGGCCCCAGACCAAGGCGCGCCGGGCGCTGGCGGCCCAGATCGCCGCCGCCTCGGACGCCCCGCGCAGGATCAGCCGCAAGGCGCCGCCGCCGCCCGTGACCGCCCCCATCGCCCCCAGTCAGGGCGGCATGGGTCTGGGCTTCTTCATCGCCCGCACCCTGTTGGAACGCAGCGGCGGCAAGGTCTCGGTCGGCGCCGGCGGCGGCGAAAAGGGCCAGCCCAAGGGCGCCCGCGTCACCGTCCGCTGGCCGCGGCAGGCTCTGGAAGTCGCAGATCCGGCGCTGGAGCCGCAGGCTTGCGGTGGAACCTGATGTCGCAGTCAGGAGCTAAAACCTTGACCATGCGGCGCAGACGCACGACCTGAGCGTCAGGAGAACTGAATGTCCGAACTCGAAGCCCGCATCGCCACCCTGTCCGACAAGACCCTGCTGCTGCTGGACGACGACGCGGCCCTGCGCACCCGACTGGGCCGGGCGCTGGAATCGCGCGGTTTCGAGGTCACTCTCGCCGGCTCGGTCGCCGAGGCCGGCGACGCCCTGCGCGTGGCCGCGCCCGCCTTCGCCGTGCTGGACATGCGGCTGGAAGACGGCAACGGCCTGAAAGTGGTCGAGGCCATTCGCGAGCGCCGCGAGGACGCCCGCATCGTCATGCTGACCGGCTATGGCGCCATCGCCACCGCTGTCGCGGCGGTCAAGGCCGGCGCTGTCGACTATATGCAGAAACCCGCCGACGCCGACGACGTGGTCAAGGCCCTGCTGTCCACCGGCGAGGCTCCCGAACCGCCGGAAAATCCGATGAGCGCCGACCGCGTGCGGTGGGAGCATATCCAGCGCGTCTATGAGCTGTGCGACCACAACGTGTCCGAGACGGCACGCCGCCTGGGCATGCACCGCCGCACGCTGCAACGGATTCTGGCGAAGCGGGCGCCGAAGTAGATCCCACCCCTCTCCCCTTGCGGGAGAAGGGCTTCACTCACGCATCGTCCTCAGGGCCCCCAGCCGCGCAAAGGCCAGCGTCAGCGCCTTCCTGCGCGCGGGCGCCAGCGGCGTGACGGGCGCCGCCCTGACCACCGCCCCGCCAAAGCCGTCAGCAACGATCAGCCCCGGCTCCTCCGGCAGAACCCCTTGCGGAAACTCGGGCGCGACAGCGAAGTAGAAGGCGTCGCAGTATGGCCCGTATTCCTGCCATTTGCGATCGACGCGATAGTCGTCCACCCCCGACTTCACCTCGCAGATAACCACGTCGCCCTTGCGGCCCAAGGCCATGACATCGGCCCGCCGTCCGTTAGGCAGGCAGACCTCGAGCAAGGGCGCATAGCCCATGTCCAGCATCAGGCGCGCCGCCCCGCGCGTCACCGACAGGGTGGTTTCGGGACGACTGAAAGCCAGTTCGAGATGCAGGGCGGAAGCGGGCATGCCCCTTTATGTTCCGCCTATGTTCTTATCGCAAGCGGCGCCGTCAACGGCCCGTGTGAACCGGCTGGCCGGTGAAGCCCAACTCCCGCGCCCGTGCGATCAGCCGTGTTCTCGTGGCTTCGGATGGGCTTTGGCTGCGATGCCATATCCACCAGTTCGACTTGTTCGGCAGGCCCATGATGGCCCAGCTGTAATCGGGCGCATGATCCCAGATCCAGTAGTTCTGGCCCGCCAGGCCGCCGAAGCTGAGCAGACCCCTCAAGGTGAAGCGGAACTTGGCGTTGCTCGTGGTGTCAGTGACGCGGGCCGCCGCGCGCAGGGTCTCGATCTGTCCGCCCGGCCGCCGGGTGCAGGTCACTGTGATGGCGAAGCGCTCGGCTTGGGCCTGGGGCGTGAAGTCGATCTGGGCGCGGCTACAGTCCTTCTGCGCGTCATTGGGATTGCGCACGATCTCGAACCAACGCCCGTCGAAGCGGCTCAGGTCCACCGCCTCGGCCTGGGCCAGGGCGGAGCCGGCGAACAGGCTGAGGCCGACGACCAGCGGCGCCAGGGGGCTCAAGCTGCGGTGTCTCATACGGCGTCCTCCGAAAGTCCCGACGAGGTCCTTACGCCCGACGCCGGGCTTCGGATGACCTGTCGGCTACAGACGCTCGCGGTTGACCCGCCATTCCTCGCGCGTCTGGCCCCACAGATTGACCGGATGGTGCTGGAACGGCGGCGGCATGGCGCCCAGCCCGCGATTGGTCGAGCCCAGCCGTTCGGCGACCTTTTCCGACGCCAGATTGTCCGGATCGATGCAGTGGATCACATCGCTCCAGCCCAGAACATCGAAGGCGTAGTCCATGCTCGCCGCCGCCGCCTCGACGGCATAGCCCCGACCGGTCGCGTCGCGGTGCAGGCTCCAGCCCACCTCGCGGCCCGGCCAGTCGTAGGGATGCAGCGGCCCGATGCGGCCCATCCAGTTTCCGGTTTCTTTCTCGATCAGCGAGAACATGCCCTCGCCCTGCAAGGCCCACATGCCGGCGACCGAGGCCATGGCGCGCCAGACCTCATGCTTGGACTGCACCCCGCCGATGAAGCGGGTCGTCTCCGGATCGCTCATGAAGTCGGCCCAGCGCGGAAAGTCCTCCAGCGTCGGCGGGCGCAGGAACAGGCGCCCGGTCTCCAGCGTCGGCCCCAGGGGCGAGGTGGGGCGCTCGATCACAGCAGGTACTCCCGCTCGAGACTGTAGACGCTGCCGTCGCCGGTCAGGACGCTGGAATAGAGGCCGAAGCGATCGACCCGGATCGGCGGAGAATGCAGCAGGTTGTGCCCGGCGATCCAGGCCCCGATCCGGTCCGGATTCGCCTGCGGCTTCAGATAGGCCAGGGTCACGTGGGGCCGGTACTCGCGCTTCTCCGGCGGCACGCCCGCCCGCTCGCCCGCCGAACGGCAGCGCCCGGCCAGCACGTTCAGGGGCTCCGATCGTTCCAGCCCTGCCCACAGGGTGTGGGTTCTATGGGCGTCGCCGAAGGCCCCGACGCCTTTCAACGTCAGATCAAACGCCCCGCCGCCCTCGGCCCGGCTCAGCTCCGAGGCCAGATCGTCCGCCGTCCGCTCGGACGCCTCTCCATAGAAGGCCAGGGTGACATGCAGGGCCTCCAGCGGTCGCCAACGCGCGCCCGGCAGACCGGATTGGCGGCGCTGAAGCGTCTCTGCGACGTCTTCAGGGATCGAAATGGCGGTGAACAGGCGCAGCATGCGACCCTTGGTAGCGGGCGGAACGTGTGTTCGGAAGACGGGTTTTCCTTGCAAGGCGGCCCGTCCGTCACGATATTTCCGGTCAAGGTCGGCATTTGCCGTCCACTTGGGAGACTTCTTTCGCGATGAGCGACTTCAACAACGGCTATGCGCGCCCGCTACCGCAGTCGGCGGACATGTCCGTCGACGCTGGTCTGCGCGCCTTCATGCTCGGCGTCTACAACAAGCTGGCCCTCGGCCTCGTGGTCGCCGGCGTCCTCGCCTACATCACCGGCAACGTGCCCGCCGTGCAGCAGCTGCTGTTCGCCCGCACCGATGACGGCCGCATCGGCCTGACCCTGCTGGGCATGATCGTCCAGTTTTCGCCCCTGGTCATGCTGTTCGGCTCGATGTTCTTCATGAAGAACCCGACCGCCAAGGGCGTGAACATGCTCTACTGGGCCGTGGTTTCGACCATCGGCGCGGGTCTGGGCGTCCTGTTCCTGCGTTACACCGGCGGTTCTCTGGCCTCGACCTTCTTCGTGACGGCGGCGGCGTTCGGCGGGCTCAGCCTGATCGGCTACACGACCAAGAAGGACCTGACCGCCATGGGCAGCTTCCTGATCATGGGCGTGATCGGTCTGATCATCGCCTCGATCGTCAACATGTTCATGCAGTCGGGCACCATGTCCCTGATCATCTCGGCGCTCGGCGTCCTGATCTTCTCGGGTCTGATCGCCTATGACACCCAGCGCCTGAAGATGACCTACTACCAACTGGGCGGTAATCAGGAAGCCATGGGCGTGGCCACGGGCTTCGGCGCCCTGAGCCTGTTCATCAACTTCGTGAACCTGTTCCAGTTCCTGCTGGCCTTCATGGGCGGCAGCCGGGAATAGAGGGCGTCTGAGTGCGCTATGGCCGTGACACGGTCACGGCCGACTTGAACGCGAACGGCCTCAAGTAGCCCGAAGGGCGATAGCCCAAAAAGAATGAAGGCCCCGGCGGAAATGTCGGGGCCTTTTTCTACTCCACCACGCTGAACTTGCGGCTGTCGAACACGCGCAGCACCTGGGCCAGGTCGCGGCCGCGCTTCAACACATGGCCGCCCTCGCCGATCACGGCCCATTGGCCCTGCTTCAGGCGCAGGGCCGGACGCTTTTCGATCCGATACAGAGGCGCGTCCCCCGAGCGGCGGAAGACGGCGAACTCGGCCACCTCCTTGTGGCCGATCATGGCGTAGTCACGCCATTCCCCGGCGGCGACCATGCGTCCATAGACCCGCAGCACCAGCCCCAGTTCCTGTCGGTCGAAGAAGACCGGACCGGCTTGCTGGGCGTCTGAACTGTTCGGATCAAGGCTCATCGTTCTTCAACTTAAGGACACCCGCGCCGAACGCCAGCGGCGCCGCGACTTGTCACCCGCCCGCCGCGCGTCCAAAAGGCGGTTCAAGTTCTAGATACGGAGACGAACCCATGGCGACGAGCGAAGGCTGGGATATGCCCACCGGCGACCTGATGAAGGGCAAGAAGGGCCTGATCATGGGGGTCGCGAACTCCAGTTCCATCGCCTGGGGCATCGCCTCGCAGCTGGCGGCCCAGGGCGCCGAGCTGGCCTTCACCTACCTCGGCGAGAGCCTTGAGCGCCGCGTGCGCCCCCTGGCCGAAAGCGTCGGCGCCAAGCTGCTGATCCAGGCCGACGTCACCGACGACGCCTCGATGGACGTCGCCTTCGCCGAGTTGGAAAAAGAGTTCGGCACGATCGACTTCGTCGTCCACTCAGTGGCCTTCGCCAACAAGGACGAGCTGAAGGGCTCCTTCGTCGACAACACCACCCGCGACAGCTTCCTGCTGGCCATGAACATCTCGGCCTTCAGCTTCGTCGACGTGGCCAAACGTTCGGCCAAGCTGATGCCCAACGGCGGCTCGATGATCACCCTGACCTACCTGGGTTCGGAACGGGTCATCCCCAACTACAACACCATGGGCGTGGCCAAGGCGGCTCTGGAAGCGGCCACCCGCTACATCGCGCGCGACCTGGGTCCGAAGAACATCCGCGTCAACGCCATCTCGGCGGGCGCGATGCGCACCCTGTCGCTGGCCGGAATCTCGGGCGGGCGCGGCCTGCACTCCAAGTCGGCGCAGTTCTCGCTGATCAAGGAAGAGACCTCGATGGAGGGCGTCGCCGGCGCCGCCCTGTGGCTGTGCTCGGACCTGGGCCGCTCGACCACGGGCGAAGTCGTCCACGTCGACGCCGGCTTCCACGCCGTCGGCCTGCCGGACGACGTCGAGGGCTGAACCCCTCCGGGTTCTGGAGAGTGCGAAGGGCCGTCGGGACACTGGCGGCCCTTTTTGCATATCCCTCACTACCCGCTCATCCCGGCGGACGCCGGGATCCAGTGAGAGCCAAGGACGCGCCCCTCAGATCAGCACCTCAGTCCCGGCCGCGCAGATGAAGCCAAAGCACTGGGTCCCGGCGTCCGCCGGGATGAGCGGAGATGAGAGGTTTCCTCTTTCAGGGCGCCGTCCCCCGGCCTAGCTTCGCCGCATGACTTCGTCGCGTCTGCCGCCCCCCGCCAGCTTCTCCGCCGCCGCAGTGGCGACCGTCAT
The DNA here is from genome assembly GCF_049315965.1 of Brevundimonas sp. NPDC058933. Taxonomy (NCBI): domain Bacteria; kingdom Pseudomonadati; phylum Pseudomonadota; class Alphaproteobacteria; order Caulobacterales; family Caulobacteraceae; genus Brevundimonas; species Brevundimonas sp. NPDC058933. Next base: position 326,692 of record NZ_JBMOSL010000002.1, on the reverse strand, counting down.
CGGCTTCGGCGGCACGGTGGCCCTGATCGTCCAGGCGGGTCAGGCCATGGGCGCTTCGCCGGCCCAGATCATCTCCATGGTCACGGCGCTGTGCCTTGGAATCGGCCTGCCGGGCGCCGTGCTGAGCTGGCGGCTGAAGATGCCGGTGGTGCTGGCCTGGTCGACGCCGGGCGCGGCCCTGCTGGCGGCCTCGACCTTGGGATTGGGCTGGTCCACCGCCGTCGGCGCCTTCGTCATCGCCGGATTACTGATGGTGCTGACCGGGTTGGTTCCGGCTCTGGGGCGGCTGGCCGAGCGGATTCCGGCGGCCATAGCCTCGGCCATGCTGGCCGGGGTGCTGCTGCCCTTCTGCCTCAAGCTGTTCCTCGTCTTCCCCACCGACATGGCGCTGGCTGCAGGCCTGCTGGCGGTCTTCCTCATCATGCGCCGCGTCGCCGCCGCCTGGGCCCTGCCCGCCGTTCTGGTCGCGGCCTTTGCCGTTCTGACCCTGCGGGGCCAGGTCGGCCTGCCCGCCGGGACCGGCCTGTTCGGCGAGCTGTCGCCCGTTATGCCCGCCTTTGACTGGAAGGCGGCCATCAGCCTGGCCCTGCCCCTCTATTTGGTGACCCTGGCCTCGCAGAACCTGCCCGGTCTGGTGGTGCTGCGGGCCGCAGGATACGCTCCGCCCGCCGGAAAGCTGATCTTCTGGGGCGGGTTGACCAGCACGCTCCTGGCCCCCTTCGGCGCCCACGGCGTCAATCTGGCCGCCATCACCGCCGCGATCTGCACCGGGCCCGAAGCTCATCCCGATCATGACCGGCGCTGGACCGTCGGCGTCCTCTACGGCCTGGTCTATCTGGTGGTCGCCCTGTTCGCCGCGCCTCTGGCCGGACTGTTCATCGCCATGCCGACCGGCGCCCTGGCCGTCATCACCGGCCTGGCCCTGATCGCGCCGCTGACGGGGTCGCTGGCCGGCATGATGAGCGTGGCCGAGGATCGCGAGGCGGCGGTGCTGACCTTCGCCGCCACGGCGTCGGGCGTGGCCCTGTTCGGGGTCGGCTCGGCCTTCTGGGGCCTGACGATCGGCTTCGTCGCCCTGGCGGCGCGGCGCTGGATCAGGCCCCGCTGAAGACGCGGCGAAAGGGGAAGCGATCCCGAATATTGGCCCCGAAGAACTGCCCTTTCGATCCGGCTGAGGCCAGCCCCTCGATGATGTCTGGCGGCACCTCTTCGTAGTCGTAGACGGCCCCGGAAACGAACCTGATCCTCAGCCGGCGGGCGGCTTCGTCATAGCTGTAGAGACGGATGACGCTGGAAGGCATGACAGCCTAACGGGTCCGCCATGTCCGGGCTCCCGCTCACGCGCCTGTGTTCCAAGCCAGATTGACGACGGGCTTGGCTGTGGCAGCTTGACCATGGGCCGACCCGGGCCTGCACAGCGAGGCGACCATGGCTCACAAGTTCGAAGTCTATCAGGACAAGGCCGGCGAGTTCCGCGTCCGGTTCAAGTACAACTCGGAAATCATCTTCTCGACCGAGGGCTATTCCGACAAGTCGGGCGCCAAGCGCGCGATCGAGTCGATCAAGAAACACGTCGGCGACGCCCCGACCGAGGAAGTCTAAGGCTTTCGGGGGCGCGACACACGCGCCCCCGTCATCTCTTTTACGGCCGCGCCGGGATGTTCAGCCCGCGCTGCACCGCCGGTCGCGCCAGACCGCGTTCCAGCCAGGCGGCGACATTGGGGAAGTCCGCAAACCCGACCAGATCGCCGGCCTCATAGAAGCCGATCAGGTTACGCACCCAGCCCAGGCTGGCGATGTCGGCGATGGTGTAGTCCTCGCCCATGATCCAGTCCCGGCCCTCAAGCCGAGCTTCGAGCACGCCCAGCAGACGCTTCGACTCGGCGACGTAGCGGTCGCGCGGCCGCTTGTCCTCGAACTCCCGCCCGGCGAACTTGTGGAAGAAGCCGACCTGGCCGAACATCGGGCCGATGGCCGCCATCTGGAAGAAGACCCACTGCAGGGCCTCATAGCGCGCCGCCGGATCGGCGGGCAGGAAGCGCCCCGTCTTCTCGGCCAGATAGACCAGGATGGCTCCGGATTCGAACAGGGGCAGAGGTTTGCCGCCCGGACCGTCGGGATCGATGATGGCCGGGATCTTGCCGTTGGGGTTCAGCGACAGATAGTCGGGCGTCCAGGTCTCGTTCTGGCCGATGTCCACCAGATGCGGCTCATAGGCCAGACCCAGCTCCTCCAGCAGGATGGAGACCTTGACCCCGTTCGGCGTCGGAAACGAATAGAGCTGAAGCCGGTCGGTATGGGCCGGCGGATACTGGCGGGTGATCGGAAAGGCGGACAGGTCGGCCATGGGGCGCTCCGGGCGGGTTGAACCTTCCATGTTGGAAGCCGCCCCGCCCGCCGCAATAGCCACCGCGTCGGTGGCGGTCGATCAGGCCTCGTCGCGCTCGTCCACCTCGGTCGGGCGCCAAAGACGATCTCAGCTTAGCGCCGGCGGGTTTGTTCAACCACTTTGACATAGTCGGCGCTTGATGCGCCCGCGTGGATCGTCATCAGAATGCGGATTACGTCGTCGAAATCGAGATAAGCTCCCCTTGCCTGTCCGGCTCCATCGACGCCGCCTCTCAACATCACGCCCGTCAGCCCTTGCCTCGTATTATTGAACACTGGCGAGCCGCTGATACCGGCTATTGAAGAGAACCCAACGTTCTTCCAGAACGCCGAGCACGTACGAAGGAAAGGGTCGTATGCAAGCGGCCCGTCATCGTCAAAGTCGAGCTTTGCAAAGGTCGGCCGAATTGTCCGATCCTCAATGCGCAACTCTTCTTTGAGTGCGCCGTAGACGGTTAGCTCGTCCCCTGCCTGGGAGCCAACGACTGTGCTGCTATCTAGAGGATAATAATCCTCACCGAAGAACTCGACCCCGATGTCATCGGAAAACTCGATGACCGCGATGTCGCCAATGTCTGTGCCGCTCGCCGCCTTGCGGAGATCGCTTGCGTAGCTGAGGGCTTTGAGACCGGCGATCTTGGTGCCCGTCTTCTCATTTGTAATGCACAGCCGCTTCCATGGAAAATCTTTGGCGATGTGCCGGGCGGTTACCCCGTAGGGCTTGTCCCCATACGAAACCACGAACACCGTTCCGCCATGCGAGGCGTATTGCCATTCTTCATAGTCGGTCTCGAACAAAGCCAGCCGTGTAGAGCGCGCAAGACGGACAAACAGGTCGCTCATATCGGGATGCCGCCGTGAGATTATCTACTTTGGAGAATGCACACGTTCGACTGAGCCATCTCGCTCATCCTATGTCGATCAGCCCTCGTCGCGCTCATCCACCTCGGTCGGGCGCACGATGCGCAGCCAGCCTTCGGAAATGCGCAGGTCCGGCGCCGCCTCGCGGGTGAAGGGCAGGTACCAGGTCGGCCCCCCTTCCTTGGGCGCGATCTCCAGCATGTCCGAGGCGCCGAAATTCTGCACCGACTTGACCGTGCCCACGGCCGTATCGTCGAGCTCGCGCGCTTCCATGCCGACCAGATCGGTCAGGTAGAACTCGTCTTCCTCGGGCTCGGGCAGGCGGTCGCGCGGGATGAACAGCTTTTGCCCGCGTGCGGCGTCGGCCTCTTCCTTGGTGGCGATCTCCCTGACCCTGGCGACCACGCCCGCCTTGTCCGGCCGCGCCGAGAGCAGGGTCAGGGCCGGCGTGCCGTCCGCCTTCAGCAGCGGCTGATAGTTCATCAGGGTCATGGCGTCGGCGGTGAAGGCGGTGATGCGCACCTCGCCCTTGACGCCAAAGGCGCCGCCGACCTGGCCGACGAGGATCATCTTGTTGTCGTCGCTCATCGACAGGCTCCGTTTCGTACTTCCAAGCGCCAGATAGCAGAAAAGCAGCGCCCGGGATCGGACGCTGCTTTCCATTTCGCGTCCCGGTCGAAACCGGGAAGCCGAAGGGTTTAGCCTTCAGCCTTTTCTTCGGTCGCTTCAGCAGCGGCTTCAGCCGGAGCTTCTTCAGCAGCGACGTCTTCGGCAGCGGCTTCAACCGGAGCTTCTTCGACAGCCGGAGCGTTCTTGGCGGCTTCAGCAGCAGCGGCGGCTTCTTCCTTGGCGCGGGCGGCGGCTTCGGCGGCCTCGACCTTGGCGGCGGCTTCAGCTTCCAGACGGTCGGCTTCGCGCTGGGCGCGCTCGGCGGCGCGTTCCTGGGCCTTCTTGCCTGGAGCGCCCTTGTTCGGGTTGTTCGACTGGGTCCAGGCGACCTTGCCGACCAGGGCCTCGTCCTGCGACTGGCTGATGAAGCGCGCGACGCGGTCGGTCGGCTGAGCGCCCTTGGCGAGCCATTCCGAAATACGGTCGGCCTTCAGGGTGACGCGCGGTTGAGCGCTGTCCTTGGGCAGCATCGGGTTGTAGCTGCCGACGCGCTCGATGAACTTGCCGTCGCGGGGAGCGTGGCTGTCAGCAACGACGATGTAGTAGTAGGGGCGCTTCTTGGCGCCGCCGCGGGCCAGACGAATCTTCAGCATTTTCAGTCTCTTTCTAGAAGGTCGAAATCAGTTCTTTTTCGGGAAGCCCGGCAGGCCCGGAAGGCCCCCCGGAAGTTGTCCGCCGCCCAGTCCGGCGAGGCGGTCCTGAATGGCTTTCATTTCGTCGGCGCTGGGTTCGGCCATCTTGCCGCCGCCCAGGGCCTTGAGGCGAGCCATGTCGGGGCCGCCGCCCATGCCGGGAAGGCCGGGCATTCCGCCGCCGCCTCCGCCGAGACCGCCCATCATGGCGGCCATCTTCTGCAGGTTCTTGCCGCCGCCCTTGGACAGGGACTTGACCATGTCGGCCATCTGCCGGTGCTGTTTCAGCAGGCGGTTGATGTCCTGAACCTCGACGCCGGCGCCGGCGGCGACGCGCTTCTTGCGGCTGGCGTTCAGCAGGTCGGGCTTCTTGCGCTCGGCCCTGGTCATGGAGCTGATGATGGCTTCCTGACGGGCGATCATCTTGTCGTTGACGTTGCTGTCGGCCATCTGGGCCTTCAGCTTGGCCACGCCGGGCAGCATGCCCATGATGCCCTGAAGCCCGCCCATCTTCTTCATCTGCTGCAGCTGGGCGGCCAGGTCGTCCAGATCGAACTGACCCTTGGCCAGCTTGCGGGCCATCTTTTCGGCCTTGGCCTGGTCCAGCTCGCCCGCAGCCTTTTCGACCAGGGCGACGATGTCGCCCTGACCCAGGATGCGGCCGGCGACGCGGCGGGCGTCGAAGACGTCGAGGGCGTCGACCTTTTCGCCGGCGCCCAGATACTTGATCGGCAGGCCGGTGACGGCGCGCATCGACAGCATGGCGCCGCCGCGACCGTCGCCGTCGGCGCGGGTCAGCACCAGGCCGGTCAGCGGCAGACGTTCGTGGAAGGCGGCGGCGGTGCGGACCGCGTCCTGACCGGTCAGGCTGTCGGCGACCAGCAGGGTCTCGACCGGATTGGCGACGCGAGCGACCTCGGCCACCTCGGCCATCAGGGCCTCGTCCAGCGTGATGCGGCCGGCGGTGTCGAGGATCAGGACGTCGAAGCCCTGGAGTTTGGCGGATTGCAGCGCCCGCTTGGCGATCTCGACCGCCGACTGGCCCGCCACGATAGGCAGGGTCGCAACCTCGATCTGCTGACCCAGGGTCGCCAGCTGCTCCATGGCCGCCGGACGACGCGTGTCCAGCGAGGCCATCATGACCTTCTTCTTGTCGAACTTGGTCAGGCGCAGGGCCAGCTTGGCCGAGGTCGTGGTCTTGCCCGAGCCCTGCAGGCCGGCCATCAGGATCACGGCCGGCGGCGTCGCGTTGATATTGATCGGGGTCGGCTCTTCGCCGCCCAGCATCTCGACCAGGCCGTCATAGACGATCTTGACCACCTGATCGGCCGGCTTGACCGAACGGATGACGTCCTCGCCGGTCGCCGCCTCCTTGGCGCGACTGATGAAGTCCTTGACCACCGGCAGGGCGACGTCGGCCTCGAGCAGGGCGACGCGGACTTCGCGCAGCGCTTCCTCGACATCCTTTTCGGACAGGGCGCCGCGGCCGGTGATCCGGTCGAAGACGCCTGTCAGTCGCTCGTTCAGAGCCTCGAACATTCAAAACCTTTCATGCGCGAACCCTGACCTCCATAGAGAAACGGCCTCTGGCGACGATCACGTCGGCAGAGGGTCCTCGCCATCCTCGTTCTTTCTTTTGGGGGCTATCGGCCGGTCGGCCTACTTGAGCCCGAATGGGCTGTGCTCAAGTAGCGCTCAGCGCGGTAGCACGACCAAGAAAGCTGTCGTGATGGAGGAGGCGCAGGTTCAATTGCGCCGGAAGCCGCGGCTTATGGAGCATCCGCGAGCAAATGTCGACTCTGCGGCGCGCGGCCGAAAACCACACAAAGGGTTTCAGCGTTGACCTTGGGGACTAGCCGGGTCGGATTCCGCTGATACGGTTCCGCTCCCAGCCTCCCCGCTGAAGGATGATGCGATGATCCAGGCCGCCGACGACCGACTGCGTGACGAGGTTCGCCTTCTGGGCGCCCTGCTGGGCGAGGTCATCCGCGACGAAGGCGGTCAGGAACTCTACGACCGGATCGAGGCGGTGCGTCAGGCCTCGGTGGCCTATCACCGCGACCCGGCCTCGCACGGGGCGTCCAAGCTGGAAGCCCTGCTGAACGATCTGTCGCTGGATCAGGCCATCGGCCTGACCCACGGCTTCGCCGCCTTCTCCCTGCTGGCCAATGTCGCCGAGGACCGGGCGGGCAAGCGCCGCGCGCGGGAACAGGCCGTGGCCGGCGAACGCGCCGACACGCCCGAGGGCGCGCTGAAGCGGCTGGATGCGGCGGGGGTGGACCGGGCGGCGGTGCGCGACCTGCTGGCCCATGCCCTCATCTCGCCGGTCCTGACCGCCCACCCGTCCGAGGTCCGGCGCAAGAGCGTCATCGACCGCATCGGCGCCGTCGGCGGTCTGCTGGACGGCTGCGACCGCGACGGGATCGCCTGTTCGCCTACCCGGCTGAAGGCAGAACTGCGCCGTCAGATCGTCATCCTGTGGGCGACGCGATTGACCCGCGCCTCGGGCCTGGTGGTGCAGGACGAGATCAACACCGTCACCGACTGGCTGCAGCGTATCTTCCTGCACGTCGCCCCGGCCCAGCTGGCCGAGTGGCGGACCCTGCTGGATGCGCCCGACCTGCCGCCCTTCCTGCGCATCGGCACCTGGGTCGGCGGCGATCGCGACGGCAATCCCAATGTGGACGCCACGGTTCTGGCCGCCGCCTTCCGCACCCAGTCGCGCGCCGTGCTGCGCTTCTATCTGGAGGAGGTGAACGCGCTCGGTGAAGAGCTGAGCCTCTCGGCCGAGCTGACCACCGTGACGCCGGAGTTGGCGGCCCTGGCCCAGGCCTCGGTCGACGCCTCTGTCCAGCGGGCGGACGAGCCCTATCGCCGCGCCCTGAGCCAAATCTACGCCCGGCTGTCGGCGACCCATCTGGTCCTGACCGGGGGCCGTGCGCCCCTGCCCGCCTCGTTCGAGGCTCCCGGCTATGAAAGCCCTGACGCCTTCCGCGCCGAGCTGGCTGTGCTGCACGACAGCCTGGTGCGCACCCACGGCGCGGCCTTCGCCGACGACCGGCTGACGCGGCTGATCACGGCGGCGGACATCTTCGGCTTCCACATGGCGACCCTGGACCTGCGCCAGAACTCCGACGTGCACGAACGGGTCGTGGCCGACCTGCTGAAGGTGGCGGGCGTCTGTCCCGACTACGCCGGCCTCGACGAAGAGGCCCGGTTGAGCCTGCTGGCTCGAGAACTGGAAAGCCCCCGCCCCCTCTTCTCGCCCTATGCCGACTATGACGCCGAGACCTTGAAGGAGCGCGCCATCCTGCAAGCGGCCGCCGCCGCCCTGGCCGCCTTCGGCCCCCAGGCGATCCGCACCCATATCGTGTCCAAGACCGATGCGGCGTCCGACATGCTGGAGGTCTACCTGCTGCTGAAGGAGGTCGGCCTCTACGACCCGGCCGACCCGGCCGCCTGCCCCGTCCAGGCCGCCCCCCTGTTCGAGACCATCGAGGATCTGCGCGCCTCGCAGCCGACGCTGGAGCGGGTGCTGGCCGAACCGTCTGCCCGCGCCGTAGCGACCGCGCGCGGGGTGCAGGAGGTCATGATCGGCTATTCCGATAGCAACAAGGACGGCTCCTATCTGACCTCGGGCTGGGAACTGCACGAGGCCTCGCGCGCCCTGCTGGAGGTAACCCGCGCGGCGGGGGTGCGACTGCAGCTGTTCCACGGTCGCGGCGGCGCCGTCGGGCGCGGCGGCGGCTCATCCTTCTCGGCGGTGCTGGGCCAGCCGGCCGGGACAGTCGCCGGCCGCATCCGCGTCACCGAACAGGGCGAGGTCATCGCTAACAAGTACGGCGAGCCGGAGGTGGCGCAGAGGAACCTCGACGCCCTGACTTGCGGGACCCTGCTGGCCTCGCTGGGGCCGCAGACCGACGGCGGCTACAGCGCCGAGCACGGCGCCACGGCGGCCCGCCTGTCGGCGGCTTCGATGAAGGCCTATCGCGCCCTGGTCTATGAGACGACCGGCTTCGTCGACTATTTCCGCGCCGCCACCCCCATCGCCGAGATCGCCGACCTGAAGATCGGCTCGCGCCCCGCCTCGCGCTCGACCTCTACGGCCATCGAGGACCTGCGCGCCATTCCCTGGGTGTTCAGCTGGTCGCAGTCGCGGGTCATGCTGCCCGGCTGGTACGGCTTCGGCTCGGCGGTTCAGGGCGAGGACCCGGACGAGCTGCGCGCCATGGCCCAGGCCTGGCCCTTCTTCCGCACCGTGGTCCAGAACATGGAGATGGTGATGGCCAAGGCCGACATGGCCATCGCCCGCCGCTACGCCAAGCTGGTGCCCGACGCGGCGCTGGCGGGCCGCATCTATGGCGAGATCCGCGCGGAGTGGGACCGCACCCGCGACGCCGTCCTGTCGATCACCGGCCATGACGACCTCTTGGGCGGCCAGCCCGAGCTGGATCGGCTGATCCGCCAGCGCATGCCCTATGTCGAGCCGCTGAACCATGTGCAGATCGAGCTGATCCGCCGACGTCGCGCCGGCGACGACGATCCCCGCGTCAGCAACGGCATACTGCTGGCCATCAACGGCGTGGCGGCGGGCCTCAGAAACAGCGGCTGATCACAGCCACTTGGTGCGCTTGAAGGTGATGTAGAGGCCCAGGCAGATGGCGAAGATCAGCCCCATCACCGCCGGATAGCCATAGGTCCAGCGCAGCTCCGGCATGTGCTCGAAATTCATGCCGTAGATACCCGCCACCGCCGTCGGCGTGGCCAGGATGGCGGCCCAGGCAGCCAGCTTGCGGGTGATGACGCCCTGTCGCTGCTGCTCCAGCAGATTGGACACCTCGAACACCGACGACAGGATGTCACGCAGGACCGCCGCCCGACTGGAAACCCGCCGCACATGATCCGCCACGTCGCGGAAATAGGGGCGAACCTCGCGGTCGATGCAGGGCAGGTCCAGCGACTGCAACTTGTTGGCCACCTCCTCCATCGGTCCGAGGACGCGGCTGAATTTCAGCAGTTCCCGACGAAGCTGGAACAGGCGCTTGAGGTCGGCGCGCGACAGGAAGCTGTCCAGCGCCCGCTGCTCCATCTCCAGCACGCTGTCCTCGATGTCGTCGACGATGGGGACATAGGCGTCGACGATGAAGTCCAGCACCCCGTGCAGGATGAAGTCTGCGCCATGCTTCAGCTGCAGCGGCGAGGCCTCCAGCTGGGCGCGCAGCTGGGTGTGGGCGCGCGCAGAGCCGTGGCGGATGGTGATGACATAGCGCGGCCCGACGAAGACGTGGGTTTCGCCGTACCAGATGGCGTCGTCGGCCTTTTGCGCCGTGCGGGCGACGATGAACAGCTCGCCGCCATAGACCTCGATCTTGGGCATCTGATGCGCCGCCAGCGCATCCTCGACCGCCAGGGGGTGCAGACGGAAGCGCCGCACGAGGGCCTCGAACTCCTCGCTCGTCGGTTCGTAGAGGCCGATCCAGAGATATTCGCCGGGCTTGAGCCGCAGCCCCTCATCGGTCAGCGGCGCCTCGCGAACCCGCTTGCCGTCCTTGTAGACATAGGAGGCGACGACGCTCATGGGCACTCCTTCATTCGAATGGCCAAGGCTTACGCCACCTCAGCCGGAAACAGAATGGGCTTGCCGACAAGGCTTTTCCTCGCCGTCATTCCGGGGCGCGCAGCGAACCCGGAACCCAGGCGCCGACTCCCCCTGCCCGATCAAACGCCTGGGCCCCGGATCGCCCCTACGGGTCGTCCGGGGTGACGGCGGAAGATAAGGCGAAGCACAAGGAAAAGGCCCGGAGGATCACTCCACCGGGCCCCTTCCAATTTCAGCGCCTAACGGGCCTCAAGTAGGCCGAAGGCCGATAGGCCCCTTAAGAGGTAGGGAAGCCGCGCACCTTCAGCAGGGCGGCCACGTCGGGGTTGCGGCCGCGGAACTGGCGATAGGCGTCGCCGCGATCCGTGGTGTTGCCCGGCGCCAGGATGATCGACTTGAAGCGGCCGCCGATCTCCGGGTTGAAGACGTCGCCCGACTCCTCGAAGTAGGCCCAGGTGTCGGCGTCCATCACTTCCGACCACAGGTAGGAGTAGTAGCCGGCCGAATAGGCGTCCGAGGTGAAGAGGTGGTTGAACTGCGGCAGGCGGTGCCGCATCACGATCTCCTTGGGCATGCCCAGACGGTCCAGCGAGGCCTTCTCGAAGGCGGCGATGTCGGTCGGCGGCGTCGCCTGCGTATGCAGGTCCATGTCGACCAGGGCTGAGGACAGGTAGCTGACCGTCGCGTAGCCCTGGTTGAAGGTCGAGGAGGCCTCGATCTTGTCCACCAGCGCCTGCGGCATCGGCTGCTTGGTCTCGACGTGCTTCATGTAGCCGTCGAGGATCGGGCGGCTCAGCACCCAGTGCTCGTGCACCTGCGACGGATATTCCACAAAGTCGCGCGGCGTATTGCCGAACGACGGATAGGTCACCACCGACGAGAAGTAGTGCAGGGCGTGGCCGAACTCGTGGAACAGGGTCTCGGCGTCGTCCAGCGAGATCAGCAGGGGCTGACCGGCCTCGGCCTTGACGAAGTTGTTGTTGTTCGAGGCCAGGATCGGCTTGGCGCCGGTCAGGGTCGAGAAGGACCGATAGGTGGTCATCCAGGCGCCCGAACGCTTGCCCGGACGGGCGAAGTCGTCGGCGTAATAGAGGCCGATCAGCTTGCCGCTGGCCTTGTCGGTGACCTCATAGGTGGTCACGTCCGGCTCGAAGGTCGAGACCGTGCCCTTGGGGATGGCCTTGAAGACGAAGCCGTACAGGCGCTCGGCCATGTAGAAGGAGGCCGCGCGGACGGCGTGCAGTTCGAAGTAGGGCTTCAGCTCGTTCTGATCGAGGTCGTACTTGGCCTTGCGCACCTTCTCGGCGAAGTAGAGGTAGTCCCAGGGCTCGATGTCGTAACCGGCGATCGCCTTCATGTCGGCGACCTCTTCGGCCACGCGAGCCTTGGCCGGGGTCCAGACGCGCTGCATCAGCTCCATGGCCGCGGCCGGGGTCTTGGCCATGGTGTCCTGCATGCGCCATTCGGCATGGTTGCCGAAGCCGAGCAGCTTGGCGCGCTGCTGACGCAGGGCCACGATCTGGGCGATGGTCGACTTGGTGTCGTTGGCGTCGTTGTTGTCGCCGCGCTTGACGAACTTCTTCCACACCTGTTCGCGCAGGGCGCGGTCGTCGGCGAAGGTCAGGAAGGGATCGACGCTGGAGCGGGTGTTGACGATGGCCCAGCCCTGGACGTTGCGCGTGCGTGCAGCGGCGGCGGCGGCGGCCTTGTTGGATTCAGGCAGGCCCTTCAGGCCGGCCTCGTTGGTGATGACGGTCCAGGTGTTCTCGTCGGCCACCACCTTCTGACCGAAGCCGGTGAAGGCGTTCGACAGGGCGGTGTTGATGCGGCCCAGTTCGGCCTTGCCGGCGGCGTCCAGGGCGGCGCCGTTGCGCACGAAGGCGTCGCGGCTGCGCTCGGCCAGACGCTTCTGCTGGGCGTTCAGGCCCGCCGCGTCGGCGCCGTCGGCCACGGCCTTGATACGAGCGAACAGCTTCTCGTTGAAGGTGATCTCGTCCGAGGCGGCCGACAGGATCGGCGACAGCTCGGTCTCCAGCACGTCCCACTGCTCGCCGCCGATGTTCGAGGTCATGACGCTGAAGACGTTCATGGCCCGGTCCAGCGGCTCGCCGACCAGCTCCATGGCCACCAGGGTGTTGGCGAAGGTCGGGGCGTCCGGGTTGTTCGCAATGGCGGCGATGTCCGCGCGTTGCAGCTCGATGCCTTCCAGGATGGCTTCGCGCATCTTGGGCGCCGTCACCTTGTCCCAGGGGGGCACGCCCTCATAGGGGCCGGTCCAGGGCTGCAGCAGTTCGGCGCGCGGCGCGGCGGCCGGCAGGACCGCGCGGCCGATGCGGGCTTCATCCGCAGTCGAGAGGGCCGTGGCCGATCCGGTCATTCCGTTCTCCATGGCGCCGGCGGAGGCGCAACCCGTCAGGGCGAAGAGGCTCGCGCCCCCGATGAGAAGATGGCGTCTGTGCATCCAGGTCTCCCAACCATAGCTGTTTCTGACATCCCCCGGCGTGCTCGCCCGGACCGTCTGATGCGCCTGATGTAATCCTAACCATTGGACGACGGAACCCCACGGGTCTAAAGGCCGCGTCATGGCGATAGGCGTTTTTGACTCCGGCGTGGGCGGACTGACGGTTCACCGCGAACTTGTGTCCCGCTTTCCGACGCGGGACTTCATCTATCTGGGCGACCAGGGGCACGCCCCCTATGGCGGGCGCGGCGGTGAGGACATCGTCGAACTGACGCGCGCGGGCTGCGAACGCCTGTTCGAGGCGGGCGCCTCGGTCGTGGTCCTGGCCTGCAACACGGCCTCGGCCATTGCGCTGCGTCGCCTGCAGCAGACCTGGATTCCGGGGATGCGCGAAAAGCTGGGCCGCCCGGTCAACGTCCTGGGCATCATCGTTCCCACCATCGAGGCGGCCACCGGCCTGCCCTGGTCCTATGAGGCCGAGCGCAACGGCCGCAACGAAGGCCAGAAGAAGGAGGCGATCGACGTCACCGGCGTCTTCTGCACCGCCGCGACAGCCATGAGCCGGGTCTACGAGATCGAGATCGACAAGCGCCGCGAAGACCTGGCCGTCTTCACCGAGCCCTGCCCCGGTCTGGCCGGCCTGATCGAACTGGGCGCCCCCGCCGAGGAGCTTAAGGTGGTGGTCGACGACCACGTCGACGCCCTGCGCCGCCGGATCGGCCGTCACCCGGACAAGGCCATCCTGGGCTGCACCCACTACGAGATCGTCGCCGACCTGTTCGCCGCCGCCCTGCCCGCCGGGGTCCAGGTGATCAGCCAGCCGACCGCCGTGGCCGACTCGCTGGAACGCTACTTCGCGCGCCACCCGGAATATGAGCTCGGGAACTCGGCCCGCCGCGACTTCCTGACCACCGGAACGCCTGGACCGCAGTCGGACCTGATCGCCCGCTTCTGGGGCGCGCCCCTGACGTTCGACGCCGCCTGACTATTCGGAGGATCGCGTGGAAGGCCGGCGCTGACCAAAGGTCGGGGCCCGCTCTTTCTGCTGGGCCCAGTAGGTCGGACCGTCGTCGGGCTTGAACATGGTGCGCGGCACGCCGTTGCGATCCACCACCGCGAAGGTGTTGGTCGAGGCCTGATAATAGAGGGTGTCGCCGTTGGGGCGCTTGACCGTCTCGGTCCCGCTGGGCGCCCTGTCGGTAAAGGCCCGCACCTTGGTCAGGTAGTCGTCGGCCGATTTCGCCCCAAAGGCCGCGCCGTTACGCTCATACAGGCGCTGGACCTTGGCGTCCGCGGTCTCCCGCCGGTTGGCGGTGACCGGAGGCTTGGCCTCAGGCGTCGCCTCCATCTCGCTGTCGGGCGCCGCCGCCGAGATCAGGGCGACCGGCTCGGCCGCCGTTCGCTCACGGGTCTCCACCGCCGAGCCGCCGCTGTCGCACCCCGCCAGGACCAGCATCGCCAGAGCCGCCGTCGCCATCTGCATTCGCATGGGTCACCCTCCCTGAAGAACCCGCCGAACACAGGTATACACAGACGATGCGTTCCCGCAATGTTCCTACTGACATTTCTGTTTGAACAAGGCCCTGTCTCGACGGCGTCATGCGGCCCCGCTAGAGATTCCCCATGACCGCATCCTCGCTTTCCGGCCGCAAGGTCCTGCTGATCGTCGGCGGCGGCATCGCCGCCTACAAGGCGCTGGAGCTGACGCGCCTGCTCAAGAAGGCCGGGGCCGAGGTGATGAGCCTGCTGACCGCCGCCGGGGCCGAGTTCGTCACCCCCATGTCGCTGGCGGCCCTGACCGGACATCCGGTGCGGCAGGACCTGTTCATGCCCGAGGACGAGACGGCCATGGGCCATATCGAGTTGTCGCGCTGGGCCGACCTGGTGGTGGTGGCGCCGGCCACGGCGGGTCTGATCGCCAAGGCGGCGAACGGCTTGGCCGATGACCTGGCCTCGACCACCCTGCTGGCCACCGACAAGAAGGTGCTGCTGGCCCCGGCCATGAATGTGCGGATGTGGCTGCACCCGGCGGTTCAGGCCAATGTCGAGCGGCTGAAGAGCTTTGACGGCTTCCATGGCGTCGCCGTGGTCGGACCGGACGAGGGCGAGATGGCCTGCGGCGAATTCGGTCCCGGTCGCATGGCCGAGCCCGCCGCCATCCTGAACGAGATCGCCCGCCTGCTGGCCGGGCCGGATGGTCGCCCCCTGACCGGCAGGACCGCCATCGTCACCGCCGGGCCGACCTTCGAACCCATCGACCCGGTGCGCGGCCTGACCAATCGCTCCAGCGGCAAGCAGGGCTATGCGGTCGCCGCCGCCCTGGCCGAGCTGGGCGCCGAGGTGACTCTGATCTCCGGCCCTGTAGCACTGGAGGCGCCCGTCGGCGTGACCCGCGTCTGGGTCGAGGCGGCGACCGAGATGAAGGCGGCCGTCGAGGCGGCGCTTCCCGCCGACATCGCCGTGATGAGCGCCGCCGTGGCCGACTGGCGCGTGGACGGCGTCGCCTCGGGCAAGATCAAGAAGAAGCCGGGCGGACCGCCGTCGCTGGCCCTGATCGAGAACCCCGACATTCTCGCGGGCGTCTCCGCGCCAGGACCGAAGCGTCCCAGGCTGGTGGTCGGCTTCGCCGCCGAAACCAGCGACCTGGAGGCCAACGCCCGCGCCAAGCTGTCGCGGAAGGGCTGCGACTGGATCGTCGGCAACGACGTGTCCGACGAGGTCTTCGGTTCCGACGGCAACGCCGTGACCCTGTTCACCCGTGACGGCGCCGAGCCCTGGCCGCGCCAGTCCAAGACCGATGTGGCGCGCAAGATCGCCCAGCGCATCGCCGATCATTTCAAGGCCTGAGAGACTTACCGTAATGACCACCGTCCGCGTCGAACGCCTGCCCCACGCCGAGGGCCTGGCCCTGCCCGCCTATGAGACGGCAGGATCGGCGGGCATGGACCTGCGCGCCGCCGTGGCCGAGTTCGAGCCGATCGTTCTGGCCCCCGGAGAGCGCAGGCTGATCCCGACCGGGCTGAAGATCGCGCTGGAGCCGGGCTATGAGGCCCAGGTGCGACCCCGTTCGGGTCTGGCGCTGAAGCACGGCGTCACCTGCCTGAATTCGCCGGGCACCATCGACAGCGACTATCGCGGCGAGGTCGGGGTCATCCTGATCAACCACGGCCAGGTCGCCTTCGAGATCCGGCGCGGCGAACGCATCGCCCAGATGGTGATTGCGCCCTACGCCCAGGCCGTCATGGCCGAGGTCGAGGCCTTGGACGAGACCGCGCGCGGCGCCGGCGGCTTCGGCTCGACCGGGCGCTAGAGGCTTTCAGACCGAGGGCGACGGCGGCGTGATCTCACGGTGCAGAACCCGCTCGCGCCAGGCGGTGTAGAGACCGCTGCCGGCGATCAGGGCGGCCCCGCACAGGGTCGGCAGGGTCGGCGCGTCGCTGAGCAACAGCCAACCCAGCACCACCGCCCCGACCATCTGCAGATAGTCCAGCGGCGCCAGGGCAGAGACCGGGGCGTGCTGTAACGACGTGGTCATCAGCAGTTGCGCCAGACCGCCGGCCAGTCCGCCCGCCGCCAGGATGGCCAGGACCGCCCAGCTGTGACTATGGCCGTCGATCAGGCTCAGAACCCCGCCCACGGCGGCGCAGGCGACGAAGAACCAGAAGACGATGGCGGTGGCCGATTCCGTCTTGCCCAACTGACGCAAGGTGACGGTGACGGAAGCCGCCACGAAGGCGCCGCCAAGCGCGAACAACAGACCGACCAGGGGCGGCGCCCCCTCGGCGCCGGGGCGCACCATGACCAGCACGCCGAGGAAGCCCAGACCCACCGCCGTCCAGCGATGGCGGCCCACCTTCTCCTTGAGGAAGAGGATGGACAAGAGGGTGGCGAAGATGGGCGAGGTGAAGCCGATGGTCGTGGCGTCGGCCAAGGGCAGCAGCCGCAAACCCTGAAAGATCAGCACGATGCCCGTCACGCCCAAGGCGCAACGCCAGACGTGAACCATGGGGCGGCGGGTCGACAGCGAGGCTAGTCCGCCCCCGGCGCTCAGAACCCAGATCAACACGACCGGCAGGCCGAAGAGCGAGCGGAAGAAGACCATCTCGCCCGCCGAGACGGGCTCGAGCGTCGCTGCCCATTTCATCAGGGCGAACATCAGGGAGAAGCTGAGGGCGGCGGCGGCCCGCAGCACCATGCCATAGCTCGTCCCGTGTCGGATCACGCCCTCAGGCCTGACGGAAGCCGAGCACGTCCTGCATGTCATAGAGGCCGGGGCGGCGGTTGCGGACCCAGGCGGCGGCGGCCACGGCGCCCTTGGCGAACAGGGACCGGTCGATGGCCGAATGCGACAGGGTCAGCAGCTCGTCTTCCGATCCGAACAGGACCGTGTGCTCGCCGATGACGCCGCCGGCGCGCAAGGAGGCAAAGCCGATCTTGCCCGGCTCGCGCGGGCCGGTGATGCCGTCATAGGGGGCGGTCTTGAGGTCCTCCAGATCACGACCCCGGCCGTTGGCGGCGGCCTCGCCCAGCATCAGGGCGGTGCCCGAGGGGGCGTCCACCTTGCGTCGGTGATGGGTCTCCAGGACCTCGATATCCCAGTCGCGGCCGTCCAGACGCTGGGCCGCGTGCTCCACCAGACCGATCAGGATGTTGAGACCCAGCGAGAAGTTGCCGCTGCGCACAATGGCGATCTTCTCGGCGGCCGCCTCGATCAGGGCGTCCTGTTCCGGCGACAGGCCGGTCGAGCCGATGACCAGGGCCGGGCCGCCCCGCTCGGCGCAGGCGCGGGCCAGTTCAACCGAGGCCTCGGGCGTCGAGAAGTCTATGACGACGTCGCACAGCTGCAAGTCGGGGGTCTCGCCGCGATCAAAGCGGGTCGCGACCACCACGTCCTCGCGGGCGTCCAGGACCAGCGAAACAGCGCGGCCCATGCGGCCCCGGGCGCCGGAGATGCCGGCGTGGAAGATATCGCTCACGCATTCTCTTTCGGATTGTCAGCGTCGCCGCCCAGAATATCGGCCCAGAAACGCTTGGCCTTGCCGGCAAAACTGGAGTTGCGTGGATTCTGGCTCTCTCCGAACGAGGCTGCAAGCTCCTGCATCAGCTCCTTCTGGCGTGCGGTCAGATCGGTCGGGGTCTCGACGAAGAGCTCGACCACCAGATCGCCGCGCTGGCGGCCGTTCAGGTGGGGCATGCCCTTGCCCTTGATGCGGATGGTCTTGCCGGTCTGGGCGCCGGCCGGCACCTCGACCGGGGCCCGGCACTTGCCGTCGCAGGCCTCGGACACCAGGCAGGGCGCATCCACGGTTCCGCCCAGGGCCGCCACCGTCATCGGCACCGGGACCGTGACCAGCAGGTCCAGGTTGTCACGCTCAAACAGTTCGTGGTCATGCACCGACAGGAAGACATAGAGGTCGCCGCGCGGACCGCCGCGCTGGCCGGCCTCGCCCTCGCCCGACAGACGGATGCGCGAACCGTCGTCGACGCCGGCGGGGATCTTGAGGCTGAGCTGGCGGTTCTTGCGGACCTGGCCGTGGCCGTGACAGGCGTTGCAGGGGTCCGAAATCATCTCGCCCGAACCGCCGCAGCGGGGGCAGGTGCGCTCGACCTGGAAGAAGCCGTTGGCCTGACGCACGCGTCCGGCGCCGCCGCAGGTGGAGCAGATGGTCGGCTTGGTCCCGGCCTTGGCGCCCGACCCGTCGCAGATCTCGCAGGTCATGGTAGTGGGGACCGCGATCTCGACCTCGGCGCCCTTGTAGGCCTGCTCCAGGGTGATCTCGAGGTCGTAGCGCAGGTCCGAGCCGCGACGCGGGCCGGCCTGTTGCTGGCGTCCGCCGCCTCGACCGCCGAAGGCGTCGCCGAACGCGTCGCCGAAGACCTGGGAGAAGATGTCGTTGATGTCGTGGAAGCCCTGGCCGCCGCCGCGCCCGAACGGGTCGCCGCCGCCGGCGCCGCCGTTCACGCCCGCATGACCGAACCGGTCATAGGCCGCGCGTTTCTGATCGTCCGACAGGACCGTATAGGCCTCGGATATCTCCTTGAACTGGGCGAGGGATTCTTCCGAGCCGCCGTTGCGATCCGGATGGTGGATCATGGCCAGCTTGCGATAGGCCGACTTCAGGCCCGGCGCGTCGATGGTCCGCTCGACCCCCAGAATTTCGTAATAGTCACGCTGCGCCATCAGGCGTTCGTCCTCTTACTTTATCGCGGCGTCCGCCGTCCCGGTTGAGCCGAGGATCAGGCGGTCGCGGATGACCAGATGGCCATGCCTGCTGACATGGGCGCCCGGCCGAATGATGCAAGTTTTATGAAACGGCCCCGCCTGCCGTCTGGCAAGCGGGGCCGGTCGTCATGAGCCGCGTTTCGTTACGCGTTCTTCTTGTCGTCGTCAGCGTCCGAGACTTCCTCGAACTCGGCGTCGACCACGCCGTCGTCGGCGGGGGCGTCGGCCGAAGCGCCGTCTTCACCGGCGCCCTGCTGCGAGGCGTACATGGCCTCGCCCAGCTTCATCGAGGCCTGGGCCAAGGTGTTGGTCTTCTCGCGGATGGCTTCCGGGTCCGAGCTGTCCTTGGCCGACTTCAGGTCGTCCAGGGCCGACTGGATGGTCGCCTTGGTGGCGTCGTCGACCTTGTCGCCGTGTTCCGACAGGGCCTTTTCGGTCGAGTGGATCAGGCTGTCGGCGCCGTTCTGGGCCTCGACCAGTTCCTTGCGGGTCTTGTCGGCCGCGGCGTTGGCCTCGGCTTCCTTGACCATCTTGTCGATGTCGGCGTCCGACAGGCCGCCGTTGGCCTGGATGCGGATCGACTGTTCCTTGTTGGTCGCCTTGTCCTTGGCCGTCACGTGCACGATGCCGTTGGCGTCGATGTCGAAGGCGACCTCGATCTGCGGCATGCCGCGCGGCGCCGGCGGGATGCCCATCAGGTCGAACTGACCCAGGACCTTGTTGTCCGACGCCATCGGGCGCTCGCCCTGGAAGACCCGGATCGTCACGGCCGACTGGTTGTCGTCGGCGGTCGAGAAGACCTGGCTCTTCTTGGTCGGGATGGTGGTGTTGCGCTCGATCAGCGGGGTGAAGACGCCGCCCAGGGTTTCGATGCCCAGGGTCAGCGGGGTCACGTCCAGCAGCAGCACGTCCTTGACGTCGCCTTGCAGAACGCCGGCCTGAACGGCGGCGCCCAGGGCCACGACTTCATCAGGGTTCACGCCCTTGTGCGGCTCCTTGCCGAAGAAGGCCTTCACGGCTTCCACGACCTTGGGCATGCGGGTCATGCCGCCGACCAGAACGACCTCGTCGATGTCGCCAGCCTTCAGACCAGCGTCGGCCAGGGCCTTCTTGCAGGGCTCGATCGTGCGCTGGATCAGGTCGTCGACCAGGGCTTCCAGCTTGGCGCGCGACAGCTTGATGTTCAGGTGCAGCGGGCCCGAGGCGTTCATGGTGATGAACGGCAGGTTGACCTCGTACTGAGCCGTCGAGGACAGCTCCTTCTTGGCCTTCTCGGCTTCTTCCTTCAGGCGCTGCAGGGCCAGCTTGTCGGTCCGCAGATCGACGCCCTGCTCCTTCTTGAACTCGTCGGCCAGGTAGTCGACCAGACGCAGATCGAAGTCCTCGCCGCCCAGGAAGGTGTCGCCGTTGGTCGACTTCACCTCGAAGACGCCGTCGCCGATCTCCAGGATCGAGACGTCGAAGGTGCCGCCGCCCAGGTCATAGACGGCGATCTTCTGGCCTTCGTGCTTCTCCAGGCCATAGGCCAGGGCGGCGGCGGTCGGCTCGTTGATGATGCGCAGGACTTCCAGACCGGCGATCTTGCCGGCGTCCTTGGTCGCCTGACGCTGGGCGTCGTTGAAGTAGGCCGGAACGGTGATCACGGCCTGGGTCACGGTCTCGCCGAGGTAGGCCTCTGCGGCCTCCTTCATCTTGCCGAGGGTGAAGGCCGAAACCTGTTGCGGCGAATAATCCTTGCCGTGGGCGCGCACCCAGGCGTCGCCCGTCGGGCCCTTGACGATCTCGTAGGGCACCATGCCCTTGTCCTTGGCCACCACCGGGTCATCAAAATTGCGGCCGATCAGGCGCTTGATGGCGAAGAAGGTGTTGGTCGGGTTGGTCACCGCCTGGCGACGCGCGGGCTGGCCGACGAGGACCTCGCCGCTGTCCTGGATCGCCACGACCGACGGGGTCGTGCGGTTGCCTTCGGCGTTCTCGATGACCTTGGGGTTCTTGCCGTCCATGACGGCCACGCACGAGTTGGTCGTGCCGAGGTCGATGCCGATGATCTTGGCCATGAGCTTGTCTTTTCACTCCTTGCGGCGGGCGATGCGGCGGCCTTCGAAAAGCGCCGCGCGTGACCGCCCCCAGTTGGGCTGAAAGCCGTCCCGGACATCCGGTCGGGCGGGTTGAATGGTTTCGGTCGAAAGCCCCAAGAATTTCGGGGTTTCTTCCGGACAGGCCCGGATATGGGAAAGACCGCAGGGGCTGCAAGGGTTTCGTGCGGTTCGGGGCGGATTCGGCGCCGTTTCCCTATCCAACCCTCTCCGTTGGGAGAGGGCTTGAGCCTCGGAGAGCCGAAGGCGATCCGCAAGGCGAAAGGGTGAGGGGCTAAGATGTCAGTCGGCGTCAGCCGTATTGCTCTGCGACGGCTTGCGCCGACGGACGCCCTCAACCCTCATCCGGCCCTTCGGGCCACCTTCTCCCATTGGGAGAAGGGTCTTAAATGGTGAGCATGCCCTCGCCTCGCGAAACCCCGACCGGCCTGCCCGGCTTTCGCCTGTGGCCCAACGCACTGGACGCAGAAGCCCAACAGGCCCTGCTGGCCGAGGTGCTGGCGGCGGCGCAAACCGCGCCCTTCTATCGCCCTGTCACACCCGGCGGTCGGCCCTTTTCCGTCGAGATGACGGGGATGGGGCCGTTGGCCTGGGTCTCGGACCGGGCGGGATATCGCTATCAGCCGACCCATCCGATCACCGACCATTCCTGGCCGCCGATGCCGCAGACCCTGCTCGACCTCTGGGACGCCCTGACCGGCTGGCCCCAACCGCCCGACGCCTGTCTGGTGAACCTCTATCGCCACCAGGCGAAGATGGGCCTGCATCAGGACCGGGACGAGGCCGACCTGCACGCGCCGGTCCTGTCGGTGTCGCTGGGCGATACCGCGGTGTTCCGCATCGGTCCCGCCGAGGGCGGCCGGACCCAGAGCCTGAAGCTGGCCTCGGGCGACGTCTGCGCCCTGACGGGGCCGGCCCGACTGGCGCGGCACGGGATCGACCGGTTGCTGGCGGGGTCGTCGCAACTGGTTCCCGGCGGCGGGCGGATCAATCTGACGCTGAGGCGTGCCCGCTGATCAGGACTCGACGACGACGTCAAAGCCGGGTCACATTCCCCACCTCATTTTGACGCGCACCGGAGACCCGCGATGACCCTGATCACCCGGCCCGAGGGCCTGAGCGCCGACCAGATCGCTCCCAGCCGCCGCAGCCTGGGCATGGCGACCCTCGGCGGCGTCGCCTTCGCGGCCTATGCTCCGGCCGCCCTGAGCCAGGCGGCCAGTCCCATCACCACCGACAGCGCCGGCCTGACCACCGCGACCGTCTCCTGGCCCGCGCCCGACGGCTTCGACCTGCCCGCCTACGTCGCCCGGCCCGAGGGCGAGGGCCCCTTCCCCGTCGTCATCGTCGTGTCCGAGATCTTCGGCGTGCACGAATACATCCGCGACGTCTGCCGCCGCCTGGCCAAGGCCGGCTACGCCGCCATCGCCCCCGCCTTCTTCGTGCGTGAGGAAGACCCAGCCCCGCTCAGCGACATGGCGCGCATCCAGCAGATCGTCGCGACCGCGGGCTACGAACAGGTCATGGGCGACGTAGCCGCTGCGCTGGAATGGATCGGCCTTCAGTCCTGGGCCAATGCGGGCAAGGTCGGGATCACCGGCTTCTGCTGGGGCGGCAAGGTGGTGTGGCAGGCCGTGGCCCGCTTCCCCGCGCTGGACGCCGGGGTCGCCTGGTACGGCCGTCTGGCCCCCGCCGCCACGGCCACCGAAGCGCAGGCCGCCGCCGGACGCCCCTGGCCCGCCAATCTGGCCGCCGACCTCAAGGCCCCGGTCCTGGGTCTCTATGGCGGACAGGACGGCGGGATCCCCAACGACACGGTCAAGGCGACGAATGACGCCCTCGCCGCCGCCGGCAAGACCGACAGCCAGATCATCCTCTATCCTGACGCCCCGCACGGCTTCCACGCCGACTACCGCGCCAGCTACCGCGAGGCGGACGCGAAGGACGGCTGGGCAAGGTTGCTGGCCCTGTTCGAGCAGAAGCTGAAGCACTGACCTCTACCGCTCATCCCGGCGGACGCCGGGATCCAGTGAGAGCCACGCACACAGATTGAAGCCAAAGAACTGGACCCCGGCGTCCGCCGGGGTGAGCGGGGTTTGGGAACCGCCGAAATGAAAAAGGCCCGGAGCGTCTGCTCCGGGCCTTCCCGTTCTCAATCAACCGAAGCTCACGCCTTGGCGTCGAAATTCCCGCCGGTCGTATTGGCTTCCGAATAGGCGCCGCCCGAGGCCGGGCCCGAGCCCTTGGCCGCGACCGCCACCATGGCGGCGCGCACGGTGCGGCCGAACAGGGCGTAGCCGGGCTGCAGGGTCTGGATCACCGTGCCGCCCGGCACGCTGTCCGACGGCTGCTCCATCACAGCCTGATGCAGATGGGGATCGAAAGCCTCGCCCGGCTCGGGCGCGACGCGCGTCAGGCCGTTGGATTCAAAGGCCGACAGCAGGGATTTCTGCGTCAGCTCCAGGCCGGTGACCATGGCCGCCGCAGCGCTGTCGGCCTCAGCAGTCTCCAGCACCTTGGGAGCCGACATCAGTCCGCGCTCCAGGGTGTCGGCCACGCCCAGCAGGTCCTTGGCGAAGCGCTGGATGGCGTAGGCGCGGGCGTCGTTGGCCTGGGTCTCGGCGCGGCGTTTGGTGTTCTCGGCGTCGGCCACGGCGCGCAGGGCGCGGTCCTTCCACTGGTCGCGCTCGGCGATCAGGGCGTCGACCACGGCCATGTCGCCGTCGTCCGCGCCTTCAACTGTGGCGTCGATGGCGGCCTCTCCCATGTCCTGCTCGAGTTGGTCCCGGGTCTCGTCGTTGATGTCGTTCACGTCTCTTGTCCGTCCAGAATCCGGCCCAGCACCCGGGCGGTATAGTCCACCAACGGTATGACACGGGCATAGTTCAGTCTTGCAGGGCCGATGACGCCGATGGCGCCCAGCATCCGCTGCCGACCCGTCATATAGGGCGCCGCGATCACGGCGGAACCCGAAAGCGAAAACAAGCGTGTTTCGGCGCCGATGAAGATGCGCACCCCCTGGGCCGCGCCGACCCCGTCGAGCAGGCCGATCAACTGTTCCTTCTGCTCCAGATCGTCGAACAGGACGCGGACCCGCTCCAGATCCTCAACGGCCTGGGCGTCCTGCAACAGGTTGGCCCGGCCGCGCACGATCAGGGCGCGATCACGCTCGCCCCCGCCGGACCAGGCGGCCAGACCGTCCTCGACCAGACGGGCGGCGGCCACGTTCAGCTCGCGCCGGGCGGCGTCCAGCTCGGCGCTCATCTCGGTGCGCGCCTCGGCCAGGGGGCGGCCCTTCAGCCGGGCGTTGAGGAAGTTGGAGGCCTCGGTCAGGGTCGAGGGCGTCACCCCCGCCAACAGGGGCATCAGCCGGTTCTCGATGGTGCCGTCGTCGCCGACCAGAACCGCCAGGGCCTGATCATGGCCCAGGGCCACGAACTCGACGTGCTTGACGCCTGCGTCTCGCACCGGGCTGGCGACGATGCCCGCCCCGCCGGCCAGGCCGGAAAGCAGGTTGGTGGCGGCGTCCAGCGCCTCTTCGAAATTCCGCCCCTTGCCGGCCAGACGCGCGTCGATCTCGCGTCGCTCGTCCTGACCGATGTCGCCGACCTCCAGCAGGCCGTCGACGAACAGGCGCAGACCTGCATGGGTCGGCACCCGTCCGGACGAGGTGTGCGGCGAGGCCAGCAGGCCCGCCATCGTCAGGTCCTGCATGGTGTTGCGGATCGACGCGGGCGACAGCGCCAGCCCCCCACGCGAGATGGTGCGCGATCCGACCGGCTCGCCCGTTTCCAGATAGGTCTCGACGATGCGACGGAAGATATCGCGCGCACGGGCGTCCAGCGTCCCCAACCCGGCGGGGGCGCTTCCGAACGGCGACGGGTGGGGGGCATACAGGCTCACCGTTTCAGGATAAGCACGCGCCACTCAGGTTCCAAGGAAATCCCATGCGCCCGTCTGAACGCACCCCCGAACAACTCCGCGCCGTCACGCTGGAAACCGGCGTCAACCGCTACGCGGAGGGCTCGTGCCTGGTCTCGTTCGGCCACACCAAGGTCCTGTGCACCGCCTCCATCGAGGAAAAGGTGCCGGGCTGGATGCGCAACACCGGCCAGGGCTGGGTAACGGCCGAATACGGCATGCTGCCCCGCGCCACCCACACGCGCGGTCGTCGTGAAGCCGCCGCCGGCAAGCAGTCGGGCCGCACCCAGGAAATCCAGCGCCTGATCGGCCGTTCTCTCCGCGCTGTGGTGGACCTGAAGGCGCTCGGCGAGCGTCAGGTCCTGATCGACTGCGACGTCATCCAGGCCGACGGCGGCACCCGCACAGCCTCGATCACGGGCGCCTGGGTCGCCATGTCGGCGGCCCTCAACTATCTGACCGACGAGGGCGTGCTGAAGACCAACCCCGTCCTTGATCAGGTGGCGGCCGTATCCTGCGGCATCTTCAACGACCTGCCGGTGCTGGACCTCGACTATGAGGAAGACTCCACCGCCGAGGCCGACAGCAACTTCGTCCTGACCGGCGCCGGCGGCATCGTCGAAATCCAGGCCACGGGCGAGAAGCGCGGCTTCAGCCGGCCCGAGTTCGACCGCCTGTTCCAACTTGCCGAGATCGGCTGCGCCGACCTGTTCGCCCTGCAACGCGCGGCGCTCGGCAAGTAGGCCGGGACGCTAACCAAGGACTAGGCCGCGAGGGCCGATCAAGGCATGGTGGGGCCTTCTGCGAACGGAGACCCCCGCCCCATGCCCCCCATGAAGCGCCCCGCCCTCGCCGCCTCCCTTCTGGCCCTGTCGCTCGCTCTGGCCGGGTGCGGCCAGCCGCAGCCTGCCCCCGCCGATACCTCGAGCGCAGGCGCCGACGCCAAGTTGTCGCAAGAGCCGATCGACGCTGTGCCCTACACGGCCGAGCCGACGCCGGCGCCCGCCCCGGCCGCGCCGCCCAAGCCCAAGACCGAACTCAAGCCAGAGCCTGTCGTCTCCGAACCCGCCGCCGAACCTGCGGGCGAGCCTGGCTCCTGCCTTGCCGAGATCGGCGAGGCCCGCGCAAAACGTCTGGTCGAACGCTGCATCCAGGTCAGCCCCGCCACCCGCCCGCCCTGCAACGTCGCCAACCCCTGCGCCATGATCCAGGGCGAGATCGACCGATCCTGCGCCATGTACGGCCCGGACGAGACCAAGCCGAAGGAATGCGCGGCCTAAGCTCGCCAGGTCTCGGAGAAGACCCGCTGGAAGTTGGCGCCGAGCACTTTTTCAACGACCCGCACGGGCTGGCCACGCTCCAGCAGGGCGCGGGCGATGACCGCGGGCCGGTCGGCCCTGTTCAGGCCGGTGACGAACGGCGGACGACCTTCGCCGGGCGCGGACACCCCGGCGGCCTTGCGGGCGGCGATCGAGGCGTCCCATTCGGCCATGCTCTCGGGCGAGGTGTCGAACGGGGTCAGAATGGCGTCGCTGCCGATGCCGACATGATCCTCGCCGCACACCGACAGGGCGTGCAGCATGTGGGCCATGTAGTCGTCCAGCGACTGCTGTTCGGGGCCGGCGCTGATGTAGCTGAGCCCATAGATGCCGACCACGCCGCCGCTTTCGGCCACGGCGCGCAGCACAGCGTCGCTCTTGTTGCGGGGATGGGCGTAGGCCGAGTGGCAACCGGCGTGGGTGATGGCGACCGGGCGGGTCGAGGCGGCCACGGCCTCCAGGCTGGAACGTTCGTCGGCATGGCTGAGGTCCAGCGTCACGCCGCAGGCGTTCATGCGGCCGACCGCCTCATGTCCCAGGGGGGTCAGACCGGCCGAGGGCTGAGGCGCCATGACGCCTGAAGCGAAGGGCGAGACGCCATTGTAGCCCAGTTGCATGACCCGCACGCCCAGGGCGCTGAAGTGGTCGATATTGGCCGGCTTGCCGTCCAACATGCCTGCGTCCTCGAAAGAATAGATGACGCCGACCCGTCGGGTTCGCTTGGCGACCAGCAGGTCCTCGGCCGTCGCGATCTTCATGTAGACGTCCGGGCTGAGCGCGATCGCCTTGTCGAAGGCGGCGATGTCGCTGTTGACCGCATCGAACTCGCCGGACGATCCGCCGATGCTCATCTTGAAGGCGGTCAGGCCCGAGCTTAGCACCTGATCCGCCGTGGCGCGGTCCAGCGGAGCCGCATCGTCGAACGGGCCGACCAGGTTGCCGTCGATGACCATGGCGCTGCGATAGAGGCGCGCGATCTCGTCATTCCCGGTTGGCGCTGCCTGCGCGGCGCGCGCGACGCTGGGCGCAAGCGCCACAGCAGCGGAGGCCGCAAGGAAGGCGCGTCGGTGGGTGGTCCAGGTCATGAAGCTCGCCTCATTCACACGCGGTTCGTCCGCAACGAGAAATATGTAGGCAGCTACATAGTTCGTCAACTTCTGTTGGAAGAACGGCCGTCAATGCGCTCGCTGATGCGCTCGAACATGGATTTTCGCGCAAGGGCGTCGTCGAGCCGGTCGAGCAGCGCCACGACATTGCCGGCCTCTTCGTTGAGCTCCGCCGCTGCAGCGTTGAAGGCCTCCCACAGCGGCGTCAGCCGTTCGACCAGGGCGTCGCCGGCCGGGGTCAGGGACAGGGTGCGTCGCCGAGCGTCGACCGGGTCGGGGGCCGAGCGGATGATCCCCGCCTTTTGCAACGAGCGGCACGACTGGCTGACCGAGACGTGGGTGATCTGCAAGGCCGCTGCGATCTCGCCGACCGTGGTGGGCCCCTTGAGGATCATCTGGTTCAGCACGCCGAACCAGCGCTGTTCGAACACCACGCCCCGAGCGGCGTAGATGCGCGTGCCGTCGCTGTCGATCCGCTCCGACAGGCGGCGAAGTCGCGCGCCCAGGGCCTGACCGCCCTTGCCCCGGCTGTAGTCGTCCGATCCGGCGTCTCGCCCGTCTTCATCCTGCGTCATGCGCCACAGATACCGGCAGAACCGTCAAACGACAAAGGCCCCGCTGTTTCCAGCGGGGCCTTCTTCAGTTCAACCGTAAGGTCGAGGCCTAGTCGCGACGGCGACGGCCGCGGTCGCCGCCGTTGCGGTCGCCTTCACGCTTGGGACGGCCGCCGGTGTCGTCCGACAGAGCCGGCTCACCGCGTTCAGCGCGCTCGGCGTTGATCTTGTCGGTGATGTCTTCGCCGGTTTCCTGATCGACGACCTTCATCGACAGCTTGGTCTTGCCGCGATCATCGAAGCCCAGGAACTTGACCTTGACCTCCTGGCCTTCCGACAGCACGTCGGCCGGGTTGGCGACGCGTTCCAGAGCGATCTGGGACACGTGGACCAGGCCGTCCTTGGCGCCGAAGAAGTTCACGAAGGCGCCGAAGTCGACGACCTTCACGACCTTGCCGGAGTAGATCATGCCCAGCTCGGGTTCCGAGGCGATGGACTGGATCCAGGCCTTGGCGGCGTCGATCTTCTCCTGGTCGTTGGCGGCGACCTTGATGGTGCCGTCATCGCCGATGTCGATCTTGGCGCCGGTCTTCTCGACGATCTCGCGGATGACCTTGCCGCCCGAACCGATCACTTCACGGATCTTGTCGACCGGGATCTTGATGGTTTCGATCTTGGGCGCGTGCTCGCCCAGCTCGGCGCGCGGCGCGTCCATGGCCTTCGACATTTCGTCGAGGATGTGGAGGCGGCCGGCCGAGGCCTGCGTCAGGGCCTGTTCCATGATCTCCTTGGTGATGCCGGCGACCTTGATGTCCATCTGAAGGCTGGTGATGCCTTCCGAGGTGCCCGCGACCTTGAAGTCCATGTCGCCCAGGTGATCTTCGTCGCCCAGGATGTCGGACAGGATGGCGAACTCGCCCGACGGCTCCAGGATCAGACCCATGGCGATGCCCGAGACCGGACGGATCAGCGGCACGCCGGCGTCCATCAGAGCCAGCGACGAACCGCAGACCGTGGCCATCGAGGACGAGCCGTTGGACTCGGTGATCTCGGAGACCAGACGGATGGTGTAGGGGAAGTCTTCCTTGGTCGGCAGCATCGGACGGATCGCGCGCCAGGCCAGCTTGCCGTGACCGATTTCGCGACGGCCGGGCGAACCCATGCGGCCCGCTTCACCCACCGAATAGGGGGGGAAGTTGTAGTGCAGCAGGAAGGATTCCTTGTACGTGCCCGACAGGCTGTCGATGTACTGCTCGTCCTCGCCGGTGCCGAGCGTGGCGACGACCAGGGCCTGGGTTTCGCCGCGCGTGAACAGCGACGAACCGTGGGTGCGCGGCAGGACGCCGACTTCCGAGACGATGGCGCGGACCTTGTCGAGGGCGCGGCCGTCGACGCGGTGGGCGTTCTCGATGATGTCGCGACGCAGGACGTCGGCTTCGCATTCCTTGAAGGCGGCCGAGAACTTGGACGAGTCAACGCCCTCGGGGTTCTCGTCGGTCTTCACCAGCTTGGCGGCGGCGGTCTTCTTGGCCGCGTCGACGCCCGAGCGGCGCTCATACTTGCCCGGGTGGGCATAGGCGGACTTGATGTCCTCGCCGACCAGCGACTTGATCGAGGCGACGACGTCGGAGTGGTCTTCAGCCTGGAAGTCGAAGGGCTCCTTGGCGGCGTGTTCGGCCAGTTCGATGATGGCGTCGATGACCGGCTGCATGCCCGCATGCGCGAACATCAGGGCCTCGAGCATCTTCTCTTCCGACAGCTCCTTGGCTTCGGATTCGACCATCATCAGGGCGTCTTGCGTACCGGCGACGACCAGGTCGAGCGTGGAATCAGCCAGGGTGTCGATGGCGGGGTTCAGCACCAGCTCGCCGTCGATCAGGCCGACGCGCGCGGCGCCGATCGGACCCATGAAGGGCACGCCCGAGATGGTCAGGGCGGCCGAGGCGGCGACCATGCCGACGATGTCCGGGTCGTTCTCCATATCGTGCTGCAGCACGGTGATGACGACCTGGGTCTCGTTCTTGAAGCCCTTGACGAACAGGGGGCGGATCGGACGGTCGATCAGGCGCGAGACCAGGGTCTCTTTCTCTGACGGACGACCTTCACGCTTGAAGTAGCCGCCCGGGATCTTGCCGGCGGCGAACGTCTTTTCCTGATAGTTGACGGTCAGGGGGAAGAAGTCCAGGCCCGGCTTGGGCTGGCGGCCATAGACGACGGTGGCCAGAACCACGGTCTCGCCGTAGGTCGCCAGAACGGCGCCGTCAGCCTGACGGGCGATGCGGCCGGTTTCCAGCGTCAGCGGGCGGCCGGCCCACTCGATCGTCTTGCGTTTGATATCGAACATTTTTCTTCTTTCAGATCCCGGCGGGCGTATTCCCGGCGGGGGCGGAGCGGCAGGCTTTATCGTCCCACGGTTCCCGATGAACCCGGCGGCGCTTCGCGGCCGGGCGGGTGGAGTGAGGACCGCCTTCATGGCCCTCGCGTCTGCGCCGTTTCAAGACCTGCGGCGCGCAGGAAGCTCGTTGGTCCGAGCGCTTCTCGAAGCGGACCGCGTCCGCCTCGGAAAAGGCTCTTAGGTGCGGAACGAGGCGCGGACGTGTCCGCCCGCGCCTCGAGAAATCTATCCGCTGCCGGTCGGCCGCCTTAGCGACGCAGGCCCAGCTTGGCGATCAGGGCGGTGTAACGCTCACGATCAACCTTGGTCAGGTGGTCAAGAAGACGACGACGCTGCGAGACCATCTTGAGCAGGCCGCGACGCGAGTGGTTGTCCTTCTTGTGGGTCTTGAAGTGCTCGGTCAGGTTGGCGATGCGTTCCGAAAGGATCGCGACCTGAACCTCGGCCGAGCCGGTGTCTGCAGCCGAACGGGCGTTGTCAGCGATGACTTCGCCCTTGCGTTGAGCCGTAATCGACATCGAGAGTCTCCATGTTGGAGCCCTGTCGCGCCGCTCGAAAACGAGCGCTAGGGGAGATTGAAAACACGGTCGGGTTCTAGCCGTCCGGCCCGCATGGTGCAGAGTGCGACGAGGGTCTCTCCCACGAAGGCCGACACCGTGCGCGAACCGGCTGAAAGCTGGCTCTTCAAGGTCTCAACCTGACGGGGGAGCAGAACGATCGGCCGTCCCTGCCTCAGCGAGAAGGCGTCCTGTTCCGTGACGGCCAGATCCGGGATGTCGTCCAGAGCGGTCGAAACGGGCAGCAAGCCTTCCAAGGCGGCGCCCTTATGCGCCAGATCGACGAGAAAATCCAGAGTGACGGCGTTCTCGGTCGAGAACGGCCCCACCCGCTCGCGCCGCAGGGCCGAAACATGCCCCTCGGCGCCCAGCATGGCGGCCAGGTCGCGCGCCAGCGAGCGGACATAGACGCCCTTGCCCGTGCGCATGGTGATTTCGACGTGGTCGGCGTCCGGGGCGTCGGTCACCGCCGCCTCGTGGATGGTCACCTTGCGGGCTTCCAGCTCGAACTCGGCCCCGTCTCGGGCCAGGTCATAGGCGCGCTCGCCATTGACGCGGATGGCCGAGAACTGCGGCGGAACCTGATCGATCTCGCCGACGAAGCTCGGCAGGGCCGCCTTGACCGCCTCGACCGAGGGCCGCACGTCCGAGCGGCCGATGATCTCGCCCTCGCGGTCGATGCTGTCGGTGGAGATGCCCCAGTGGATGGTGAAGCGATAGACCTTCTCGGCCTCCATCATGAAGGGGACGGTCTTGGTCGCCTCGCCGAGCGCAATGGGCAGGACGCCCGAGGCCAGAGGGTCAAGCGTCCCGGCGTGACCCGCCTTCTGGGCGCCGAACAGGCGACGGACCTTGGTCACCGCCTCGGTCGAGCCCATCTCATAGGCCTTGTCGAGGCAGACCCAGCCGTTGACGATCTCGCCCTTCTTGCGGCGCGCCATCAAGCTTGGCCTTCGTCGTCGCTTTCCGGACGTTCCAGATCGGCGCGTATGCGCGGATCGTTCATCAGACGATCCATATAGTTGGCCGCGTCGAAGCTCTCATCGTGGCGGAACTTCAGATCCGGGGTGAATTTCATGTCGATGTGCCGGCCCAGCTGGCCGCGCAGGAATTTGGCGTGGGTGTTCAGCGCCTTGATGATCACCGACTCCTGGCCCGCCGTCTCGGCGCTTTCCACGCCGGCGCCCAGGGGCTCGACGAAACAGGTGGCGTGCCTCAGGTCGGGCGACAGCCGCACCTCGGTCACGGTGATCGACACGCCGGCCAAGGCCTCGTCGTGGATGCCGTGCTCGCGCAGGACGTCGACCAGGGCGTGACGGATCAGCTCGCCGGCGCGCAGCTGGCGCTGCGAAGGCCCCTGGGGACCGGTGGCGTTGCGGGTATGTTGTTTGCGGCTCATGGCGCGCCTCCCTTGTTCGCTCGCCGGGGATCGGACGCCGGCTGAAAAAGCGAAGGGCGCGGTCTAGTCGCGGACGGGCTTCAAGTCCAGCTTGGCCGCATGACCCGCCGTCCGCATGACCTCGCCCGAAGTCACCGTTCGGAAGGGCCGGATCGGCAGGCCCGCCGCTGACAGAAGCTCCGCCGTCCAGTGATTGCACAGATGGCCGATCCAGAAGGTTTCGCGGCTGGCGAAGAAACGGGCGTCGTCGCCGGGTCGCGCCGCCGCCGGGGCCGGACGCCCCGCTTCATCGGTCATCAGCGAGGCCTGCACCCGCGCCCGCAGGGCCGCCATGCCCGCCAATGACAGCATCAGCGCCTGGCGGTCCTCTGGCCTGAATCGCCTTGTCGGGTCTGCAGCCTGGGGGTCCATCATGACGACCGAGGCGTTGCCGGGCTTGAAGAAGGCCCGCGCCCCGTCAAGCAGCCGCCCCTGGATCGGGCTCTGATCGACATAGAAGCTCGCGTCGCCCCAACCGATCAGGACCCAGTCGCCCGGCGCCAGGGTGGTCAGGGCCTCCGCCAACGGCCCTCCTCCTTCCATCAAGGCCGCGCGCGGCGCGGCCAGATCCGTGTGGAAGCCATTGTCGAGCAGATAGACCGTCACGCTCGCCTGGTCAGGTCTGGCCGGATAGAGGGCGGGATCGCCCGGTCGGGTCAGGGTCCCCAGGGCGGCGATCAGGCCGATCAGGGCCGCGATCAGAAACCGGCCGGGCATTCCGGTCAGTTGGGGCCGTAGGCCACGGGCGCATCCCGCGCCGGCCCGGGGCCGGCCTGGGTCGCCCATTCCCCGCGATAGTCGTAGTTCAGTTGCACGCAGTGGCGATACTGGCCGTCGCTCCAGCGCCCGACCGCCTGCATGGTCATGGGCCGCCCGGCCTTGACGCGACCGATCACCAGCCAGGTTTCGTCGGCGCCGGGGCAGAGGGCGCGGGCCAGGCCGCGACCGTCGCCCTCCTGCACGATGGAATAGACGCCGCTCTCGCTGGCGCCCGCCGGCAGGGCGCGGCGCACGGCGTCGGGACCGCCGCGCTCGAACCTGGCCGACCCGCGCGAGGTGCTGGAAAACAGGTTGCGGACCGCCACGGCGCCGAACAGGCCGCGCTCGATCTCCAGGGTCACGCCGCGCGTCAGGGCCTGGGTCGTGCGGTCGCGGGCGTCAAAGGCCAGAAAGCGGGTGTCGGCGGCCGCCGTTCCCGCCACGGCGGATGCGGCGACAAGGGTCGAGATCAGAAGTTGGCGGCGCATGGCGACCCTCTATGAACGCCCCCCGGCGACGACGCGACCCTAGAACCCCGCGCGCCCCAGGTGAAGCCTTCTCGCCGTCGCGCCCAAGACAAAGGGCGCGGCCCCTTTCGAGACCGCGCCCTGATGCTTTCGTCAGTCCAGCATCCCCTAGTCGAGGGTGCGCTTGACCTCTTCGACGGTGAAGCACTCGATGTAGTCGCCTTCCTTGATGTCCTGGAAGCCCTGGAACTGCATGCCGCACTCCTGGCCCGACGGGACTTCGTTGACCTCGTCCTTGAAGCGCTTGAGCGTGTTGAGCACGCCCAGTTCCAGCACCACCACGTCGTCGCGGATGATGCGGACGCGCGCGCCCTTGCGGACCACGCCTTCGGCGACACGGCAACCGGCGATCTTGCCGACCTTGGTGATGTCGAAGACCTGCAGCACCTTGGCGTTGCCGAGGAAGGTTTCGCGCTGGAGCGGCGGCAGCATGCCCGAGAGCACGCCCTTCATGTCGTCCAGCAGGTCGTAGATGATCGAGTAGTAGCGGATCTCGACGCCTTCACGCTCGGCCAGATCGCGCGCCTGCTTGGACGCCCGAACGTTGAAGCCGAGGATCGGCGCCCCGGCCGACTTGGCCAGGTTGACGTCGCTTTCGGTGATGCCGCCGGCGCCCGAGTAGATGGTGCGGGCGCGGACCTCGTCGTTGCCCATCTTCTCCAGCGAACCGACGATGGCCTCGGCCGAGCCCTGAACGTCGGCCTTGATGAGGACCGGCAGTTCGTTGACCTTCTTGGACTGCAGCTTCGACATCATGTCGACCAGCGAGGCCGAACCCCCCGAAACCTGATTCTTCTCGCGGCGCGCACGCTCGCGATACTCGGTCAGTTCACGAGCGCGGGCTTCGCTTTCGACGACGGCGAAGACATCACCCGGCGACGGCGCTTCCGACAGGCCGAGGATTTCGACCGGAACGGAGGGACCGGCTTCGGTCAGTTGGGCGTTGCGTTCGTCCAGCAGCGCGCGCGCCTTGCCCCAGGCGGAGCCGGCCACGACGATGTCGCCGCGCTTCAGCGTGCCGCGCTTGACCAGGACGGTGGCCACCGGGCCGCGACCCTTGTCCAGCTTGGCCTCGATGACCACGCCTTCGGCCGAACGGTCCGGGTTGGCCCGCAGGTCCATGACCTCGGCCTGGACCAGAATGGCGTCGAGCAGACCCTGGAGGTTGATGCGGTTCTTGGCCGACACCTCGATGATCTGGGTTTCGCCGCCCAGGCTTTCCGCGATGACTTCGTGCTGCAGCAGCTCGTTGACGATCTTCAGCGAGTTGGCGTCGGGCTTGTCGATCTTGTTGACCGCGACGATCAGGGGGGCACCGGCCGCACGGGCGTGACGGATGGCTTCGATCGTCTGCGGCATGACGCCGTCGTCGGCCGCCACGACCAGAACCACGATGTCGGTGACGTTGGCGCCGCGCGCCCGCATCGCCGAGAAGGCGGCGTGGCCCGGGGTGTCGAGGAAGGTGACCCGCTGGCCGTCTTCCAGACGCACCTGATAGGCGCCGATGTGCTGGGTGATGCCGCCGGCTTCGCCGCCGGCGACGTCCGTGGTGCGCAGGGCGTCAAGCAGCGAGGTCTTGCCGTGGTCGACGTGACCCATGATGGCCACGACCGGCGGACGCAGGGCGGTGGCGCCCTCGTCGTCGGCCTCGGCGATGAAGCCGGTTTCGACGTCGGATTCCGACACGCGCTTGACCGTCATGCCGAACTCGTCGGCCACCAGCTCGGCAGTATCCGAGTCGATGACGTCGTTGATCTTCATCATCAGGCCCTGACGCATCAGGAACTTGATGATGTCGACGCCGCGGACGGCCATCCGGTTGGACAGTTCCTGCACGGTGATGACGTCGGGGACGACGACTTCACGGGCGGTGCGCGGCGCGTCGGTGGACCCGCCCTTGCGCTTTTCCTTCTCGCGTTCACGAGCCCGGCGGACCGAGGCCAGCGAGCGCATGCGCTCGGCGGTGTCGCCGTCGCCGGCGACCGACTGGATGGTCAAGCGGCCTTCGCGGCGCTTGGGTTCGCCGCGGGTGCGCGACACGGCCTTGCCGGCGTCGGAGAAACGCTTGTCGCGGTCATCCTCGGGACGGATCGGACGGCCGAAGCCGGTCGTCGGCGCGCGGCTGGGACGCGCCACGTCGGGCGTGGCCGGGGGCGCGTTCGGGGCGGGACGACCGCCGGGACCGGTGCGCGCAGCGCCCGGACGGGCGGCGCCGGGCGCCGGTTTCGGGTTCAGCGCCGAATAGCGGACGGTCTGGCTGGCGGCCGGACGGCCGCCCTGCGGACGATCGCCCTGGGGGCGAGCGCCTTGCGGACGGTCCGAGACCTGGGGCCGGTCGGACGCGGGGCGTTCGCCCTCGCCCATGGCCTGTTCACGGGCCGAACGGCCGCCGAAGGCGGGACGCTCGATCGGCGCGCGGCCGGTCGGAATCTTGGGCGTGCGCTGGCCGAAGTTGACCACCGGACGCGCCGGCGGGGCCGGACGCGGAGCCGGAGCGGCCGGCGCCGGGGCGGGTGCTGGCGTCGGGGCGGCCACGAGCGGCTTCGGCAGTTCCACCTTGGGCAGTTCCACCTTGGGCGGAACAGGCTTGGCCGAAGCGGCGGGCGGCGCGGCGGCCGTCAGCTTGGAAGCCTCGGCGCGGGCGGCGTCAGCAGCGGCCTGTGCGGCGGCGGCTTCGGCGCGAGCGGCGTTGGCGGCCTTCTCGGCGGCGGCGGCCTGATCGCGTTGAGCGGCTTCGCGGGCGGCCTTCTCGGCGTCGGCGGCGCGGGCCCGCTCGGCTTGCGCCTGCGTGGCCAGGGCGATGGCGCGGCGACGCGCCTCCTGTTCCTCGATCGACAGCCCGCCGCCGGCGGGACCGCCGCGGGGCGCGTTCGATCGCGGCGCGTTGGCGCCGCCCTGATCAGCACGCGGACGTGAGACGTCGAAGCCCTGCGGACGTTGATGTCCGGGAACTGCGCCGGCGCGGCGCTTCGTCTCGACGACCACGGTCTTGGATCGGCCGTGGCTGAAGCTCTGCTTCACGGTGCCGGTCGAGACCGATCCCGCGGCGCGCGGCTTCAGGCTCAGCGGAGCGCGCGGCCCCGTTTGAGAAGGCGCGTCTGCGGAGGTCTTGCCGTCTTCGGTCTTGTCGTTTTCGTCGCTCATCCGGTCGCTTTACTCGGGGCGGAGAATTCCGCCGTCGTCTCGTCAAACACCCATAGCCGGGCGTGGTCCCGCTTCCTTGTCAGGAAACAGGTCCTCGCCCGCCAAAAGCCTCAGGCTCTCGTTCCGGGGTCTCGCCCCGGTCGTCCCCAGCGCCGTCGCCGGGGCCAACCCGGCGCCAGCTCTCCGGACGGAGAGGTCGAAATCCCGCCAGTCGCTCGACCTCTACGGTCCAGCGATCAGCTCGCCCGCCCTTCAGCAGGACGGCGTGTATCGCATTTTCCAGCCCAAGGGCCAAACTCAAATCGTCCGCCGTGAAAGCACCGCAGATTTTGGGCGCCGGGGACGGGTGTTTCGCCAGGGCCAGAAGCTTGCCACGGCCGTCCGCCGCGCCGTCCGACGCCTCGACGACCCAGGCCGCCCGACCGCCACGAATGGCGGCGGCGCTCTTTTCGAAGCCAGAGATAAGCACGCCTTCGCGTCGGGCAAGACCCAACTGGTCGAGACAGCGCCGAACCAGCAGCTTTTCGACCATGTCGGCCAGGTCCGCCGCCGGTTTCAGCGGCGCCTTGGCCGAACGGGCGAACAGGTTTTTCTTCACCGCCGTCTCGATCGAGGCGCGGTCGGCCGCGACCCAGAGACCGCGGCCGGGCAGTTTGCGTGCGAGATCGGGGGCCACCGAGCCGTCCGGCGCCGGCACGAAGCGGATCAGGCGAGATTCATCGAGAACCTGGCGGGTCACCAGGTCCTGACGGTCTCTATCGATCAGCGCCTCGTTCGGGTTCATGGACAGCTGCGGCTCCCATCACGCGTCTTGGGTCGGCTCGAGGTCCTCGTCGAGAACCTCCGCATCGACATCAACGGCTTCGACCTCGTATTCGGCGGCCTCTTCACCGGCTTCGGCGAAGATTTCTTCCTCATACTCGGGCTCGGGCTCCTCCACCTGCGGCAGTTCCGAGGCGTCGATCCAACCAGCGGCCACGCGAGCCTGAAGGATCAGCAGCTCGGCGTCCTGTTGCGACAGGTTGAAGCTTTCCAGCACGCCCGGCAGCTTCACCCGCTCGCCGTTCTTGACCTCGTAGCCGCCGCGGATTTCATCCGTGGCCAGGTCAGCCAGATCCTCGACTGTCTTCACGCCGCCTTCGCCCAGGGCGACGGCGATGGCGCCGGTCACGCCCGGAACGGCCAGGACGTCGTCCTCGACGCCCAGGGCCACGCGCTTGGCGTCGAGTTCGGCGGCCTTGCGATCCAGGAACTCGCGGGCGCGGGTCTGCAGTTCTTCGGCGGTGTCCTCGTCGAAGCCTTCGATCTCCGCGACTTCATAGGCGTCGACGAAGGCCAGATCCTCGACCGTGGCGAAGCCTTCGGTGACCAGCAGCTGGGCGATGGTCTCGTCGACGTCCAGGGCTTCCTGGAACAGGACGGTTCGCTCGGCGAACTCCTTCTGACGACGTTCCGAGTCCTGCGACTCGGTGATGATGTCGATCTGCCAGCCGGTCAGCTGCGAGGCCAGACGCACGTTCTGGCCGCGACGGCCGATGGCCAGCGACAGCTGCTCGTCGGGCACCACGACTTCGACGCGGTCGGCGTCTTCGTCCATGACCACCTTGGCGACTTCAGCCGGGGCCAGGGCGTTGACGATGAAGGTGGGCTCGTCGTCGTTCCACTGGATGATGTCGATCTTCTCGCCCTGCAGTTCGGCGACGACCGCCTGAACGCGGCTGCCGCGCATGCCGACGCAGGCGCCGACGGGGTCGATCGAGCTGTCGTTCGACAGGACGGCCATCTTGGCGCGCGAACCGGCGTCACGGGCGGCGGCGCGGATCTCGATCACGCCGTCATAGACTTCCGGCACTTCCTGCGCGAACAGCTTGGCCATGAAGCCCGGGTGGGCGCGGCTCAGCATGACCTGCGGGCCCTTGGCCTCGGGACGGACGTCGTAGATGTAGGTGCGGACGCGGTCGCCGACGTTGAACACTTCGCGCGGGATCGACTGGTCGCGGCGCATGATGCCTTCGCCACGGCCCAGGTCGACGATGGTGTTGCCGTATTCGACGCGCTTGACCGTGCCGTTGACGATCTCGCCGACGCGATCCTTGAACTCTTCGTACTGGTTGGCGCGCTCGGCCTCGCGGACCTTGCCGGTCACGACCTGGCGCGCCATCTGCGTCTGCACGCGGCCGAACTCGAACGGCGGCAGGGTCTCGACGTACTCCTTGCCGACCTCAGCTTCCGGGTCGCGCTTGGAGGCGTCGTTCAGGCGCACCATGGCGCTGTCGTTGAACTCCTCCAGCTCGTCTTCCGGCTGCCAGTCGTCCGGCACGATGGTGACGTGGCGGGTCAGCGACAGTTCGCCGGTCTTGTGGTCGATCTTGGCGCGGATGTCGTGGTGTGCGCCGTAACGCGACTTGGCGCCCTTCTGGATCGCCTCCTCGATCGCCTCGATGACGATTTCCTTGTCGATATTCTTCTCACGCGCGACGGCGTCGGCGATGGAGAGCAGTTCGAGGCGGTTGGCGGAAATACCGGTGACGGCCATCAGGCTTTGTCCTTGGTCGAGGTCGGAGTGTTGGTCGTGTCGTCAGTCTCAGCCTCGCCTTCCGGCAGGCCGTCGTCTTCGGGTTCGCCGCGCGCCGCACGCAGGGCCGCGCCCCGCTTCAGCAGCTCGTCGGTCAGAACCAGCTTGGCGTCCGAAACCCATTCGAAGGGAATCAGGGCCGTGTCGTCTTCACCGTCCAGATCGATGGCGACATTGTCGCCCTCGACGCCGGCCAGGAGGCCCTTGAAACGCTTGCGGCCCTCGACCATCCGGTCGGTCTCGAGGCGCGCCTCGAAGCCTTCGAACAGCTGGAAGTCCAGCAGGCGGGTCAGCGGCCGGTCGATGCCGGGCGACGACACCTCCAGCAGATATTCGCCCGAAATCGGGTCGGCGGCGTCGAACACTTCCGACACGGCGCGCGACAGACGGGCGCATTCCTCGACCGAGATGTCGTTGTCGATGACGCGCTCGGCCATGATCTGCAGGCGGCGACGCAGGGTCCCGCCCATCAGGCGCACGCGCACGACGGCCAGCCCCAGGCTCTCGGCCACGGGGTCGATCATCTCCAGCAGGGCGCGGTCTTCAGCGGTCTTGGCGCGCAAAGGCTTCACTCTTTGTCCGGCCGCCACGCAGGCGCCGGATGGATCCAGAAAACAAAAGCGGCGGTCCGTCCGGGCCGCCGCTTGAAACGACGCCGTTGGACGCCGGTCTAACGATGTGAGCGGTCATATAGGCGAAAGCGGGGGCCGTGTCAGCCCCCGCTTTCGACCTGTCCGATTCAGAACTCCTCCCAGCCGTCCGAGACCAGGGCGAGGGCCGGCTTGCGTGCGACGCCGGCGCCGCTGCGCAGCGCAGCGACGGTCTGGGCCACAGGCTGAGGCTGGCGGGCAGGCGCCGCCGCGGGCCGGTGGGTCGGGGCGGCGGCCTGGCCGGTGCGGAAGCGCGACACCGAGGCGGCCAGGGTGTCGGCCTCCTGGGCCAGCGAATGGCTGGCGGCGGTGGATTGCTCGACCATGGCCGCATTCTGCTGCGTGACCTGGTCCATCTGGTTCACGGCGGTGTTGACCTGTTGCAGACCGGTGGCCTGCTCCTGGGCCGAGGCCGAGATTTCCGAGACCAGGCTGTCGATCTCGGCCACGCGGTTGACGATGCGCTGCAGGGCCTCGCCCGTCTGGCCGACCAGGCTGACGCCCGCGCCGACCTGCTGGCCCGAGGCCGAGATCAGGGTCTTGATCTCCTTGGCCGCTTCGGCCGAGCGCTGGGCCAGGGCCCGGACTTCCGAGGCCACGACGGCGAAGCCGCGGCCGGCGTCGCCCGCACGGGCGGCCTCGACGCCGGCGTTCAGGGCCAGGAGGTTGGTCTGGAAGGCGATCTCGTCGATGACGCCGATGATGTCGCCGATCTGGTTGGACGACTGCTCGATCTGGCTCATGGCGGCGACGGCGTCGCGCACCACCTGACCGCTCTTCTCGGCGTCGCCGCGTGCGGACTGCACCACTCCGGAGGCCTGACGCGCGCCGTCGGCGGTCTTGTTCACCGTGGCGGTGATCTGGTCCAGGGCGGCGGCGGTCTCTTCCAGCGAGGCCGCCTGCTGCTCGGTGCGACGCGACAGGTCGTCCGAAGCCTGCGAAATCTCGCCGGCGCCGGAACGAATGGCGGTGACATTGTCCACAACGACGGCCACGGCCTGTTCCAACTGGGCGATGGCGGTGTTGAAATCGGTCTTCAGCTGCTCCGAACGGGCGGCGACCTCAGCGGTCATGCGATGCGTCAGATCGCCGTTGGCCATGGCTTGCAGACCCTGCCCCAGGGCGGTGACGGCTACGCGATCCTCCTCGGCGATGCGGGTCTTTTCAGCCTCGCCGCGCGCACGCTCCTCGTCGGCGGCCTGACGCGCGGCGACGGCTTCGACTTCCAGGCGGTCGTTGGCGATGGCGGCGTCGCGGAACACCTCCAGCGCTCCGGCCATGCGGCCGATCTCGTCATGTCGCGCCAGGCCGGGAATGGCCGAGCCCTTGTCGCCCTCGGCCAGTCGCTTCATCCGGTCGGCCAGAGCCGCCACCGGCCCGGCGACCGAGCGCCCCAGCAGCCAGCCCGCCACGCCCATGGCCAGGGCCACCAGCAACGCCATGCCGCCCAGCCCCAGGGCCGCCGCGCCGACGGCGGCGACGATCTGGTCGGTATAGACGCCCGAGCCGATCACCCAGCCCCAGGGCTTGAAGGCCTTGACGTAGGAGATCTTGGGGGCGGGCTCTTCCTGACCCGGCTTGGCCCAGCGATAGTGGACGAAGCCGGCGCCGTCGCGTCGCGCCACATCGGTCATCTCGCGGAACATGAAGACGCCGTCGGCGTCGGTCTTGGTGCTCAGGTCCTGGCCTTCCAGCTGCGGGCTGAAGGGGTGCATGACCATGCGCGGCTGCATGTCGTTGACCCAGAAATAGTCGTCCTGGCCGTAACGCAGGGCGCGCAGGGTCGACAGGGCGGCCGCCTGGGCCTGGGGGCGCGTCATGACGCCCAACTGCTCCTGCGCCTGATAGTGGGCCGCCACGCTGTGGGCGACCTCGACGGTCTTCTGCGTCCGCTCGGCGATCTCCTGGCGCAGCACCCCGTCGAGCTTCATCAACGACAGACCCGTCACCAGAAGCAGGCCGGCCACCGCCAGCACCGACAGCAGGTTCACCCGCCCGCCGATCGTCAAACTACGCATCACGTCATATCCCCTGACTATGGAGACGGGAGATAACGACGGCCGGTAAACGCGACGGAAAATCGGAAGTGCGTAAAATTCCCTATATGTGGGACGTGGTGCGTTCGAACTCGAGGAAGATCGGCGTGGTGTCGCCCAGCTTCTTCTCCTCATAGCGGGTGACGACGTGGTCGGCGGGAACGGCAAACCAGTCTTCGCCCTCAGCCTTGATCCGCGTCAGGCCCGGCGTGCGCGCCAGCCGTTCCAGCGCCCATTCGGCATAGTCCAGCCAGTCGGTGACGAAGCGCACCCGGCCGCCGAGCTTCAGCAGGCGGGCGATCTCGACCGCCGTCTCGTCCTGCAACAGCCGCCGCTTGTTGTGGCGCACCTTGTGCCAGGGATCGGGGAACAGGATCATCACCCGGTCCAGCGAGGCGGCCGGCAGAGCCGTCATCACCGCGCGGGCGTCGTCGGCGTGCAGGCGGACGTTCTTCAGACCGCCCTCCTCCACATGACGCAGGGCTGACGCCACGCCGTTGAGAAAGGGCTCGCAGCCGATCATCAGGGCGTCCGGGTGGCGCGTCGCCTGCTCGGCCAGATGTTCGCCGCCGCCAAACCCGATCTCAAGCCAGACTTCTTTCGCCTCGGGCATCAGGGTCAGGGGATCGATCGGCCCCTTGGTCGGATCCGGCACCGCGATCTGGGGCATCAGGGTGTCGAACAGGGCCGCCTGACGCGCCTTGATCGGCCGCGACTTGATCCGGCCGAACGAGCGCAGCGGGCCATGGGCCTGGGCCCATTCGGGGCGGTCGCTGTCGAAGGCGGGCAGGTCGGCGGGCGGGAGGTCGGACTTGTCGGTCATGGCGCGCGCTCTAGCGGTTTCCGCTCGCACGCGCAAAGTTCATCGACCCGCTCAGCCCCAGGGACCTCGCGGCGACGCCGGGGGCGTGACGGGCACGCTGGCGCCGGTCGCCCCGGCCTTCGGCGCAGGCGGGACGGAAGCCGTCGCCGGGCGCCGGCTCATGCCCATTCTCGTCCCCAGATCCAGCAAGGCGCGCACGCGATTGCCTGTGGCCGGGTGGGTCGAAAACAGGTTGTCCGCCCCCTTCCCGTTCAGCGGATTAATGATGAACATATGGGCGGTGGCCGGATTGCGCTCGGCCGGCGCATTCACCGCGCCGCGCGCATAGGCCTCGATCTTCTGCAGGGCCGAGGCCAAGGCGTGGGGATCATTGGCGATCTCGGCCCCGACCCGGTCGGCCTCGTATTCACGCGCGCGGCTGATGGCCATCTGCACCAGGCCCGCCGCCATCGGGGCCAACACCATCAGGGCGATAGCGCCGATCATGCCGCCCGGCCGCTCCCGGTCATCGCCGCCGCCGAAGAAGAAGGCGAAATTAGCCAGCATGGCGATGGCCCCGGCCACCGTGGCCGTCACCGTCATGGTCAGGGTGTCGCGGTTCTTCACATGGGCCAGTTCATGCGCCATCACCCCCCTCACCTCTTCGCGCGTCAGCATGTCCAGCAGGCCGCTGGTCGCGGCGACCGCGGCGTTCTGCGGATTACGCCCGGTGGCGAAGGCGTTGGGCTGGTCATTGGGAATGATGGTGATGACCGGCTGCGGCAGGCCCGCGGCCATCGCCATCTGCTTGACGTCGGCGACATAGGCGCGGACCACGGCGTTGGGGTGGGTCTCGTCCACCACCTGCGCCTTGTACATCTTCAGCACGATCTTGTCGGCGTTCCAGTAGCTGAACAGGTTCATCGCCGCCGCCACGGCAAGCGCGATCATCATGCCCATGGCGCCGCCGATCAGATAGCCGATCCCCATGAACAGGGCGGTCATCGCGGCCAAGAGGGCGAAGGTCTTGAGGTGGTTCATCGGGTCCGGGCGTCGTCAGGGGTGGCGAAGAAGGCCTGAACGTCTATGTGAGGCCCTGTATCCTCGCCCTCAAGGCAGCTCCCCTGTGACCGAACAGCCCACCCCGACCGCCGCCGACGACGCCGAGAAGGCGCCCGCCTTCAACGCCGACGTGCCCCACGCAACGCCCGCGCGTCCCCTCAGCGCGGTTGCGCGTCGCGCGCTGCTGGAAGCGGCCGAACGTCGCAAGGCGAGCGAAGAGGCGGTTCGGGAGCCCATCCTGGAAACTGAACACGGCGGCCCGCGCGGCCCGGAGCCGACCCGTTACGGCGACTGGGAGAAGAAGGGTCTGGCCGTCGACTTCTGAGTAGAGTCAGCCTCTCATGCTCGCGCCAGGGGAGAATATTGAACGCTTCGGCCCAAACCGCATTAACCTTTGCGGCTGAAACAAGGAGCGTGGCCATGAAGGCTGTTCTGTATATTGCGGTCGCATCGAGCCTGCTTGTCGCCGGAACCGCCCAGGCGCAACAGCAGCTGGTCCGTCAGAACGCGGCCTCCGGCTATGCGCAGCAGGGCTATGCTCCGTATGGCTCCGTGGCGGGCAGCCGGGTCCAGACCTATTACAGCGACACCGGCTGGCAGGGCGGCTATGGCCCGGTCGAGGCCTATGGCTACGGTTACGGCTATGGCGGCGCGGGCCAGCAGCCCCCTGTCGTGATTGCGCCGCAACAGGTCCCCATCCGTCAGGGATACGCCTATGGCGGCGTCACCCGGTCCATGCCGTTTGGCTACACCGTCGATGGATATGGCCGCTACCCGTGGGCGCGCGGTTATGGCCAGGGCCAGTATCAGGGCCAGTATCAGCAGGCCTATTATCAGGGCGGCTACGACCCGGGCTGTCGGTGCGCCCCGCAGCAGGCCTACCGGCCCGAGCCCGTCTATGTCAGCCAGCCCCCGGTCTACGTCTCACAGCCTCCTGTCTATGTAGAATCACCCCCGGTCTATGTTCAGCCGGCCCCGGTCTATGTCGAACCCGCGCGTGTCTACGTCTCGCCGCCGCCGGTCCATGTCGCGCCCGCTGACGTCCGCGTCGCTCCGGCCCAGGTCGAGGTCGCCCGGCCCCAGGTCTATATGGAGCCCGCCCGGGTCGAGGCAGCCCCGCCGGTCGTCAACTTCGAGCAGGGTTACTACGCCGTGCCGAGCGCTCCGCCGCCCCCGCCTCCGCCCCCGCCTCTGTCGGGCACGGAACGGCCCTATACGCAGGAGC
Source organism: Brevundimonas sp. NPDC058933 (assembly GCF_049315965.1). Classification (NCBI taxonomy): domain Bacteria; kingdom Pseudomonadati; phylum Pseudomonadota; class Alphaproteobacteria; order Caulobacterales; family Caulobacteraceae; genus Brevundimonas; species Brevundimonas sp. NPDC058933. Next base: position 281,693 of record NZ_JBMOSL010000002.1, on the reverse strand, counting down.
GAGGCGAGCGAGGCTGACCCGCGCAAACCCTATTGTTTCACGTGGATCAAAGCCTTAGGCGGCCAGACGTGCGGCGACGCTTCCACCCACGCTGTTAGACGAGCGCGATCTCCCGAGAGATAGCCTGAGCCGCTGCGCGGGGATCAGCCGAGGCTGTGATCGGACGCCCCACCACCAGATGGGTCGCGCCCGCCTGCAAAGCGCTGGCCGGGGTCGCCGCCCGCGCCTGATCGTCCAGGGCCGCACCCGCCGGCCGCACGCCCGGCGTCACGATCAGGAAGTCGTCGCGGCCCGCCGCCAGGGCGATCTCGCGCACCCGGGCCGCCTCATGCGGGCTGGAGACCACGCCGTGGACGCCGGCGTCCAGCGCCTGACGCACCCGCAGTTCCACCAGTTCCGCCGCCGACAGGCTGTGATCATCCGCCTTCAGATCATCCTCGGTCAGACTGGTCAGGACGGTGACGCCCAGAATCTTCAGGTCCGAACCGGCCGCTCCCCGCGCCGCCGCCGCCATCACCTGGGGCCGGGCGTGAACGGTCAGCAGGTCGCAGCCCGCCCCCGCCAGCACCGCGGTCGCCTTCTCCACCGTCGCGCCGATGTCGTGCAGCTTCCAGTCCAGAAACACCTGGGCGCCGGCGGCCTTGAGCTCGCGCGCCAGACCCATGCCGTCAGAGGCGAACAGCTGCAGTCCCACCTTGTAGAAGCCGACCGCGTCGCCGATCCGCTCGACCAGAGCCCGCGCCTCGTCGGTCGTCGGCACGTCGAGGGCGCAGATAACGCGCGGATCGAAGGGACGGTTGGGATGGCCAATGGGTTGGTCTGGCGACATTTCCGGCTCTCGGCGGGTTGCAGGCGCGCGCGGATGCCCCGATAGGTGAGACCAAGGGTCGCGGGGTGCGCGGCGGGATTTAAGGGCGGGACGAAGCAATGAACGCGGTCGATCTGGGGGTCAACCTGTTCGTGGCGCTGTTCGCGCTGCTGGACCCCATTGGCAATGTGCCGATCTTCGCCGCCGCCACCGCCGGGGCCTCGCTGCGTCAGCGCATCACCGTCTCGGCCATGATCTGCGGTTTCGCCGCCGTCTTCCTGGGTTTCTTCTTCTTCACCGGCCTCGGCCTGCTGCAGTTCTTCGGCATTTCGCTGGCCGCCTTCCGCATCGCCGGCGGCATCCTGCTGCTGCTGCTCGGCCTCGACATGGCGCGTGAGGACTTCCTCAAGATCTTCGCCGACGCCGACGCCGTGACCGACGCCAAGGACGTGCGCGGCTACGCCAAGCGTCGCTTCAAACGCCTGATCGTGCCTTTCGCTATCCCGCTGATGATCGGCCCGGGCGCCATTTCGGCCATCATCATCAATGCGGGCGAGGCGCAAAAGTTGGGCGCGGCGGGCACCGCCGCCTCCTTGACCGCCATGGTCGCGGCCTGCGTCGTCACCTTCGTCTGCTTCGCCTGCACCGGCCCGATCAGCCGTATCCTGGGCGACGTCGGCATGGCCATCGTGGTGCGGGTCCTGGGCCTGATCCTGTGCGCCCTGGCCATCCAGTTCATCATCGCCGGTCTGGGCGAGGCCATCCCGGGCATGTTCAGCATCGGCGTAACGGCGCCCTACCCCGCCGGCGGTCACTGAACTCAACCGTCATCCCGGAAAGCGCGGAGCGCTTATCCGGGACCGCCACACACACTAGCCGCTGAGCCTTGAGCGGTCCCGGATAGCGGCTTCGCCGCTTCCGGGATGACGGGTGGCTAAAGCCGGTCCAGCCGTTTGGCGTGGCCGCCGACCATCTTCAGCGCCAGGCTGTCGGGCAGCATCCCGCCCAGGGCCGCCAGTACATTATTCATGAAGCCCGGCGTGACGCGCGGACGATTGGCCTCGACCGCGTCCCAGCCGATGCGGGCCACCCGGTCGGCCTCCATCCACATCCATTCGGGATAGGCGCTCGACACCTGCTCGCGCGACCCGTTGACGTCGTGGAACTCGGTATAGGTATAGCCGGGGCACAGCGCGGTGACGTGGACGCCGGTCCCCTGCGTTTCCAGCCACAACCCCTGCGACGCCTTGATCAGGAAGCTCTTGATCGGCCCGTACAGGGTGTCGCCGCCGGTCGCGGGCATCTGCCCGGCCAGAGAGGCCACGTTCAGCACCCGCCCCCAGCCGCGCGCGACCATGTCGGGCAGCAGCAGGCGGGACAGCTCCACCGGCGCCGTCAGCATGACGCGGATCATGGCGGCGTGGTCGGCGGGGTCCGTAACCAGAAAGCCCGTGGTGCGGCTGAAGCCTGCATTATTGATCAGACCGTCGACGCTCAAACCGCGCGCCTTGATCGCCTCGACCAGACGCGAAGGCGCCCCGGGCTGGGCCAGATCGGCGGTGACCACGCTGGCCAGGACGCCATGCTGCGCCGTCAGGTCCTCGGCCAGGGCCAGCAAGGGTCCTTCGCGACGCGCGGTCAGGATCAGGTCATGACCACGCCGGGCGCACTCGCGCGCCAAGGCCGCGCCGATACCGGCGCTGGCCCCCGTGATCAGAATGGTTCTACGTTGCGCCCCCAAGCGACGTGCGTCAGGCGGCGACGGGGCAGGAGCTGTGCGGCGCAAAGTCGCGCAGCGAGGCCGGGTCGGCCTCCAGCAGGTCGGCGATGGTGATCTTGGCCAGGGCCTCGCCCGCCGCCTGATCCGCGGCGGTCAGGGCCTTGGCCACCTGACGGGGAATATGTTCACCCACAGGACAGCCCTTGGCCCCGGCGGGGGTCGAGCCCAGGTGGGCGCAGCCGTTCACCGCCTTCAACACCTCGTCCAGACAAATGGTGTCGGGCTGACGCAGCAGCCATGAGCCGCCCGAGGCGCCGGGACGCGTGGCGATCAGGCCTGCCTTGGCCAGCAGGGCCGTCACCCGGCGGATCACCACCGGATTGGTCGGCACCGAGGCGGCCAGAACGGCGCTGGGCGCCGCGTCCGCAGCCGAATAGGCGCCCTTGTGGGCCAGATAGGCCAGGGCGTGGGCCGCGACGGGGAATTTTTGGCTGTCAGACATCTTGATCAATGCTCCAGACCGGAAGGTAGGGGTTCAGGCGCCGTTTCACAAATCCAACCGCAACAAAAACTGTTTTAATTACCGCCAAGCTTCACGCCCCGGCCTTGCGGGCGAAGCTCCAGGCCGCTTCCGACAGGGGGCCGACCTGGGCCGCCATGCTCCTGGCGTGGGCGCTGGCGGCGGTGCCGTCGCGCACCCGGCCGGCGATGCCCTGACAGATGGCCGCCAGCCGGAACAGGTTGTAGGCGAACAGCCAGTCCAGATTCTGCGGCGGCGCCGTGCCCGTCTTTTCGGCGTAGCGTTCGACCGTCGCCTCGACCGAGGGAACGCCCAGCTCCTTCAGGTCCGCCCCCGCCAGTCCGTTGCGCAAAGACGCCGGAATGACCCAGGCGATCAGCAGATAGGAGAAGTCGGCCATGGGATCGCCCAGGGTCGACAGCTCCCAGTCCAGCACAGCCCTCACCTTCGCCTCGACCGGGTCGAGGATCATGTTGTCGAGGCGGAAATCGCCGTGGACGATCCGCGTCGGCCCCTCCGGCGGCAGGCTGTCGGGCAGGAAGGCGATCAGCCGGTCCATGGCCGGGACGGCATCGATCTCGCTGGCCCGATACTGCTTGGTCCAGCGTCCGACCTGACGGGCGAAGTAGTTGCCCGGCTTGCCGTAGTCCGACAGGCCGATGGCGGCGGGATCAAAGGCGTGCAGGGCCGCCAGCGTATCCGTCTGAGCCTCATAGACGGCGCGGCGCTCGGCGGGAGCCAGACCCGGCAGCTTCAGGTCCCAGAAGACGCGGCCCTCGACCTTGTCCATGACATAGAAGATCGAACCGATGACCCCTTCGTCCGTACACAGAGCGTATGGCCGCGCCACGGGGAAGCCTTTCGCGTGCAGGGCCGAGATGACGGTGAACTCGCGGTCCACGGCGTGGGCGCTGGCCAACAGGGTTCCCGGCGGCTTCCTGCGCAGCACATAGGTCCGGCCCGGGGTGGTCAGCTCATAGGTGGGGTTGGACTGGCCGCCCTTGAACTGGCGGAGCGTCAGCGGCCCGGCGTAGCCCTCGACGTTCGCCGACAGCCAGGCGTCCAGCGACGCCTCGTCCAGACGATAGCGTTCGTCCACCTCGCGCGTGCCGGAAAAGGCGGACTGGGCGTCCATTTGATCGGTCATGTCTCGTCTCCCCCGCCGACGCTCTGGGGCGTGCGTGCGATCACTCTGCGGCGATGATGGCGGCCTTCACCGCCCCGCGCCAGCCCTTCAGCAGCCGCGCCCGTTCCGCCTCGCCCATGCGCGGGCGCCAGACGGCGGGCGCCTCTAGCGGGGCGGTCCACAGCTCGGACGTCAGACCGACGCCGAAGGCCGCGAGCCTTGCGGCCCCCATGGCCGTCATCTCCTGAAACGCCGGCCGCTCGACCTCGACCTCGCAGATGTCGGCGACGAACTGCATGGCGAAGGCGTTGGCGGTGACCCCGCCATCGACCTTCAGCCGCGTCAGCGGCGGCGCCCCGTCCTTGGCCAAGGCGTCCAGCAGGTCGCGGGTCTGAAAGGCCAGGCTTTCCAGCGCCGCGCGGACGAAGTGAGCCGGGCCGCTGTCACGGGTCAGGCCGATGACCGTGCCGCGCGCCTCGGGCTTCCACCAGGGCGCGCCCAGGCCGGTGAAGCCTGGCACCAGATAGACCCCGCCGTTGTCCTTCAGGGTCTGGGCCATGGCTTCGGACTGACGCGAGTCCGAGATCACCTTCAGCCCGTCGCGCAGCCACTGGATCGCCGACCCGGCCGAGAAGATCGACCCCTCCAGCGCATAGGCGACCTGACCATCCGCGGCGTAGCCCAGGGTCCCCAGCAGCCGCGAGGTCGACGCCACCGGCGCCTCTCCGACGTTGGCCACCAGAAAGGCGCCCGTCCCATAGGTGATCTTGGCGTCGCCCGCCGCCAGCGCCCCATGTCCGACCAGGGCCGCCTGCTGGTCCCCCGCCGACCCGTGAATGGGCAGGGCCCGCCCGAACAGGCTGGCGTCGCAGTCGCCCAGATGATCGGCGCATCCGCGAATCTCGGGCAGCCCCGCCATCGGCACATTGAACAGGTCGCACAGGTCCTCGCGCCATTGCAGAGTCGCCAGGTCCATCAGGCTGGTGCGGCTGGCGTTGGTGGCGTCGGTGACGTGGCTCTGCCCGCCCGTCAGCTTCCAGATCAGCCAGGCGTCGATGGTCCCCAGCTTGACCTCGCCCTTGGCCGCCCGTTCCCGCGCCCCCGGCACGGCGTCCAGCAGCCAGGCGTATTTCGAGGCCGAGAAATAGGGGTCGAGGATCAGGCCCGTCGCGCCCTGCACCTCCGCCTCATGCCCCTCGGCCGCCAGCCGCGTGGTCACGTCCGACGTGCGCCGGTCCTGCCAGACGATGGCCCGGTGCAGCGGCTCGCCGGTCGTCGCGTCCCAGATCACCGAGGTCTCACGCTGGTTGGTGATGCCCACGGCGGCGAAGCGATCCACCCCACCCGCCTTGCGCACCACCTCGCGACAGGTCTGCAAGGTCGCGCGCCAGATCTCGGCTGCGTCATGCTCGACCCAGCCCGAGCGCGGGAAGTGCTGGGCCAACTCGATCTGGCTGACGGCGACGGCGCTGAACGAACCGGACGGCGACACCTCGAAGGCGATGGCCCGCGTCGAGGTGGTGCCCTGGTCGATGGCGAGGATCATGTTCGCTTGCATGATGTGAGTTATGCAGAGCCTGCGCGCCCGCGTAAGAGGAAACTCATGCACACGCCCTCCTTCTCCGGCGTCCTCGACGCCGCCCGCCAGATCGCCCCCGCCGCCGTGCGCACGCCGCTGATCGAGCATCCGGCTCTGAACGCGGCGGTCGGCGGTCGCGTTCTGATGAAGGCCGAGACGCTGCAGGTCGCCGGCGCCTTCAAGTTTCGCGGGGCCTACAACCGCATCAGCCGCCTGACGACTGAGGAAAAGACGCGCGGCGTCGTGGCCTATTCCTCGGGCAACCACGCGCAAGGGGTGGCCGCCGCCGCCCAGGCCGTGGGAACCCGCGCCCTGCTCGTCATGCCGTCGGACAGCCCCACGGTGAAGGTCGAGGGCGTGCGCGCCTTCGGCGGCGAGGTGCGCTTCTATGATCGCTGGACCGAGAGCCGCGAGGCCATCGGCGCCGAGATCGCGGCCGAGCGCGGCTCCATCCTGGTCCCGCCCTTCGACGACCCCTTCATCATCGAGGGCCAGGGCACGGTCGGGCTGGAGATGCTGGAGCAGGCGGGCATTCCGATGGACCAGCTGCTGTGCGGCGCCTCAGGCGGCGGGCTGATCGCCGGGCTCAACCTGGTCATGGCCGAACAGAGCCCCGACACCCGCGTCATCGTGGTCGAGCCCGAGGCCTTTGACGACACCCGCCGCTCGCTGGAGGCGGGCGAACGCACGGCCCATCCGCAAGGCGCCCCATCGATCTGCGACGCCCTGATGTCGCCCATGCCGGGCGAGCTGACCTGGCCGATCAACCGACGTCTGGCGGGCGCCGCGACCGTCACCGACGCCGAGGCGGCCGAGGCCATGCGTTTCGCCTTCCGCTGGCTGAAGCTGGTCATCGAGCCGGGCGGCGCCGTGTCGCTGGCGGCGCTTCTGTCCGGCAAGGTCAAAGCCAAGGGCCTGACCACCGGCATCGTCCTGTCCGGCGGCAACGTCGATCCTGGCCTGTTCAGCGAGGTCATCGAAGGGCGGTTCAGGGGCTGACCCCACACCCTCTTGCGCCCGCCTGAAACGCGCGCAAGGCTGCGCAAAACGGGAGGGCGTCATGACGAAACCGAGCGAGCTTCAATCCCTGATCGGCCAGGAGGTCGGCCTCAGCCGCTGGATTACGGTCGATCAGGCGCGCATCGACGCCTTCGCCCGGATCACCGAGGACGAGCAGTTCATCCACGTCGATCCCGAGCGGGCCCGGGCCACCCCTTTTGGCGGGACCATCGCCCACGGGTTCCTGACCCTCAGCCTGGCCTCGGCCATGAGCTATGACGCCGTCGCCCCGCTGGAGGGCGTGGTCATGGGCGTCAACTACGGTTTCGACAAGCTGCGCTTCCTCGCCCCGGTCCCGGCCGGGTCCAGGGTCCGCGGCCGCTTCAGGCTGCTGTCCGCCGAGGACAAGGGCGCGCAGGACGGCGTGACCCGCTGGCTGCTCAAGCACGAACTGACCGTCGAGATCGAGGGCGCCGACAAGCCGGCCCTGATCGCCGAATGGCTGGGAATGCAGATGGTGAAGACCTGAGCCCCTTCCCCTTTCCTGACGCTGGACAAGACCCGGATAACAGCGCTCCCTAGGCCATGAAGCGCCGCGCACGTCAGATCTAGGGAGGCTGGACCGTGCACCTACACATGCTTTCCGTTTTCGACGGCCTGTCCTTCGTCGTGGCCGTCTTTGCGGCCTGGACGGCGCTCGACCTGTTCCAGCACGTGCGGGCGCACCAGGGCGGCGCGCGTCTGGCCTGGCTGGCCACGGCGGGGCTCGCCATGGGCGGCGGCATCTGGTCGATGCACTTCATCGCCATGCTGGGCTTCGATGCCGGGGCGCCGGTTCGCTACGATCCGATTCTGACGGTCGTCTCCTTCCTGCTGGCCGCGGCTGGGTCCAGCTTCGCCTTCCTCATCGCCGCCGGTCGCTCGGATCGCAGCCGCATGTTTCTGGCCGGCCTCGTCATGGGCGTGGGGATCTGCGCCATGCACTATGTCGGCATGGCCGCGCTGAGGACGTCCGCGAGCCTGAGCTATGCGCCCGGTCTGGTCGCCCTTTCGGCGGCGGTCGCGCTGATCGCCTCGATCGCAGCCCTGGTCGCGGTGCAACAGGAGCGCTCGGCGCCATGGCGAATGACGGCGGCCCTGATCCTGGGCCTGGCCGTCGCCGGGATGCACCACCTGGCCATGGCGGCCCTGGCGGTGACGCCGCAGACCGCCGCCATGTTCGATCCGCCCGGCGCGCCTCCCTTGATCCTGGCCGTCGGCGTCGCCGCCGTGACCATTCTCATCCTGCTCCTGCCCCTGGCGGCCTCCATGATGGGACAGCGTGACAAGCTGATCTCCATCATCGACGCCGGCGGTGTCGGCTACTGGGAGCTGACCTTGCCGGCCCAGACCCTCTGGCTGTCGGGCCGGGCGCGCAAATACCTCGGCCTGGCGCGCGGCGAACCCTTCGTGGCTCGCGATCTCGCCCGCAAGCTGAAGCCCGAGGACATGGCGCGGCGAACAGAGACCCTGGAGCGAGCCCTCAGGGGCGAGGGCGACTACGCCGCTGAATATCAGATGCGGGACAGCGGACGATGGCTCCAGGTGCGAGGCCGACTGATCCGCTCGCGGTCAGGCCGACCGATGAAGCTTGCCGGGGTCATCACGGACGTGACCGACCGTCACCAGGCCTTTTCAGCCCTGGCCACCAGCGAGCACCGCCAGCGCCTGTTGATCAACGAGCTGAACCACCGGGTCAAGAACACCATGGCCACGATACAGTCGATCGCGGCCCTGACGGCCCGGCGGTCGACCAGCGTGGAGGACTTCATGCGTTTGTTCGAAGCCCGGCTGATCGCCCTGTCGGATACGCACAACCTGCTGACCGCCAATGGTTGGGAACGGGCGCGCCTTCGCGACCTCGTGCTTCAGGAGTTCCGCCCCTACGCCGAGGATCGGCTCAGGATGCAGGGACCGGACCTGACCCTGGAGGCGGAACAGGCGCTGTCCATGGGCCTGATCCTGCACGAACTGGTCACCAACGCCGCCAAGTACGGGGCCCTCAGCCGCCCGCAGGAGGCCGCCGGCTGCATTGACGTGATCTGGACGCCCGCCGACCAAGAGGGCCGGATCACCCTGGACTGGATCGAACGCGGCGGCCCGCCAGTAGCCCCGCCGACCCGCTCGGGCTTTGGCTCGCGCCTGATCGACACCAGCGTCCGCGGCACGCTGCGGGGGTCGGCCAGCATGGACTACGCCGGGGGCGGTCTGCACTGCCGCCTGATCTTCCGACCCGGCGACCCTCGGAAAGCCTAGGTTTCGCCCAGGCAGCGCAGGGCGACTTCCAGATTGCGCAGGCCGTCCTCGCCCGAGACCGCCGCCGTCTCGCCGGTGCGGATGGCGTGGACGAAGGCCTCGTGCTCCTTCTTCAGCGGCTCGGCCGGCCAGGAGTTGAGCATCCGGGTGGAATAGGAGCCGTCGGGCTGCTGGCCGAAATACTCCGTCACCTGGCGGGTGATCAGGTCGGCGACGATGAAGCGGTTCTTGGTCGCGACCTGGAGGGTGCGGGTCTTGTAGGGCGTGACCCAGTTGGTGGTGATGTGGGCGATCACGTCATTGGCCATGCGGAACTGCAGGAGGGCCGAATCCTCGCGGGACGCATGGGCGTGGCCCAGCAGCGACTGGACCTCGACGACTTCCGAGCCTGTCAGGTGACGGATGATGTCGATGTCGTGGACGGCCAGATCGATGACGACGCCGACCTCGCCCATGCGCGGCGGGAAGGGACCGACGCGGGTGATCTGGATGGAGATGATCTCGTCGCCGTCGATGGCGCGCTTGACCGTGTCCACCGCCGGGTTGAAGCGCTCGACATGGCCGACCATCAGGACGCGGTTGTTGGCCCTGGCCGCGTCGATCATGGCCTGGGCGTCGGCGGTCGTGGCCGCGATGGGCTTCTCGACCAGCACATGAACGCCCGCGTTCAGCAGGGCCACGCCCAGTTCGGCATGGAAGCGGTTCGGCGTGGCGATGACGGCGGCGTCCAGACCGGCGGCGACAAAGGCCTGGGCGGTGGTCACAGCGGTCGCGCCATAGGCGGCGGCCACGCCCTCGGCCGTCACGGCGTCGGGATCGAAGATGGTCGTCAGCTCGACGTCGCGCAGTTCGGACAGGACGCGGGCATGGTTGCGGCCCATGACGCCGGCGCCGGCGACGCCGATCTTGAGGGGGGTCTGCTGGGTCATGAGGATCAGGCCTTGAAGCTGGCGACGGCGGCGATGATGCGGGCTTGCGTCGCCTCGTCCAGGTCCGAGTGCATCGGCAGGCTGATGACGCGCTCCATCAGGCGCTCCGTCACCGGCAGGCCCTGGGGTCCGCGCGGATAGTGGGCGTAGGCAGGCTGCAGATGCAGCGGGATCGGATAATAGACCGCCGTCGGGATGCCCTCGGCCTTCAGGTGCGCGGCCAGGCCGTCGCGGTCCTCATGCTCGATGGTGTATTGCGCCCAGTTCGAGACATTGCCCGCCGGCACGTCCGGCACGGCGGCGACGTGGGGTCGCAGGCCTTCGTTGTAGCGGGCGGCCGCGGCGTTTCGCCACTCGATCTCCTGACCAAAGACCTTCAGCTTCTCGATCAGGACGGCGGCCTGGATGGTGTCCAGACGGCTGTTCAGGCCGATGCGCATGTTCAGGTATTTGGGGTCGTGGTCGAAGGTCTTGTCCTTCAGGTCGATCGCCACCGCCTTGCCGTGCACGCGGATGGAATCGATCAGCTGAGCCAGATCGTCGTCATTGGTCAGAACCGCCCCGCCGTCGCCGTAGCAACCCAGGGGCTTGGCCGGGAAGAAGCTGGTGGTGGTGATGTCTGCCCACTTCAGCGGATGCTCGCCATTGATGGTGCAGCCGAAGCCCTGCGCCGAGTCCGAGATCAGCTTCAGACCGTACTTGTCGCAGACGGCCTTGATCGCCGGATAGTCGGCGGGCTGGCCGAACAGGTCGACGGCGATGACCACGCGCGGTTTCAGACGGCCTTCCTTCAGCGTCGCCTCGATGGCGGCCTCCAGATGGGCGGGGCTCATGTTGTAGGTCGCCTCCTCCACGTCGATGAAGACCGGCTCGGCGTCGAACCAGGGCACGACCTCGGCTGTGGCGGCGAAGGTGAAGCTGGGCACGAAGACCGCGTCGCCGCGGCCCACGCCCCAGGCCATCAGCGGCAGGGCCAGGGCGTCGGTGCCGTTGGCGCAGCCCAGGGCGTGCCTGGCCTGACCAAAGGCGGCCAGATCGGCCTCGAACTGGCGCACCTGCGGGCCCATGACCCAGGCGCCGCCGACGACGGCTTCCTGAACGGCGGCCTCGATCTTGCCGCCGAGGCGAAGGCGCTGGGCCTGAAGGTCGATGAAGGGAATGGTCATGAAGACTCTCTCGGTGACGCCCTGCGCGACACCGCGCGCGGACAGGGAGGAGGTTATGTCGTTGCGGCCTCCTATCAAAGCCGCCGCCCATGACCAAACCCGCGAGGGTCACTTCGCGTTGCCGGTTGCAACCAAACCTGCGCTTGGCAAAGCCCGCGACCCTGCCTAAGCCCACAGAAGATGACGTTGTCGAGCACACAGATCCGGGTCCGCGACTGGCTGTTCCGCCAGGCCCTGCCGCTATGGGCGCAGGGCGGGATCGACGCCGAGGGCCGCTTCTTCGAAAAGCTGGACTTCGACGGCCGCCCGATCACCAGCCTGCCGCGCCGAACCCGTGTGCAGGCGCGTCAGGTCTATGTCTTCGCCGAAGCCGCCTCATTGGGTTGGGCCGAGGGCGAGGCCGTCGCTCGGCGCGGGCTGGACGCCCTGATCCGCGACCACCATCGTGCAGACGGCCTGTGGGTGCGCAGCGTCGATGACGCGGGCGCGGTGATCGACGCCACGCCCGACCTCTATGACCTGGCCTTCGTCCTGTTCGCCCTGGCCGCCGCCCATCGCGTACTGAAGGACGAGCGCGCCCGCCCCCTGGCGCTGGAGACGCTGGCCGTCATCGAGGCGCAGATGGCGGACCCGGTCCATGGCGGCTGGCAGGAAGCCCTGCCCCCTGTGCTGCCGCGTCGCCAGAACCCGCATATGCATATGCTGGAGGCCCTGCTGGCCTGGCAGGCCGTCGCGCCCGCCCCGGCTTTCGATGCGGCGGCGCGCCGCGTGCTGGACCTGTTCGACCGACGCTTCTTCGACCGCGAACATCTGATGCTGGGCGAGTTCTATGATCGCGACTGGACCGTGCGTCCGGGCTCGGAGGGCCAGTGCATCGAGCCGGGCCACCATATGGAATGGGTCTGGCTTCTGGGCGAGGCTGCGCGCCTGGGCCTGCCGGACCTGAGTTCCGCCGCCCGCGCCCTTTACACTAGCGCCCTGACCTGCGGACTCCGCCCTGACGGCCTGGCCGTGCGCGAGATCAGCCGGATCGGACAGGTCCGCGACGGCGGCGTCCGTCTGTGGGCACAGACCGAGCTTCTGCGCACCCTGACGACGCGCGGCGAACACGTCAGAGCGGCCCATCTGACCCAGCGCCTGTTCGAGACCCACCTGGCGACGCCTGTGCCCGGCCTGTGGATCGACAGCTATGACGCGCAGGGCCGGCCGCAGGACGCCTCGGTCCCCGCCTCGACCCTCTATCACCTGATGACCGCCTTCTCGGTCCTGCTGACGGAACCCGCATGAGCCGCCCGGCTGCTTTTCTCGACCGCGACGGCGTCCTGATCGTCGACAGCGGATTTCCCCACCGCCCCGACCAGTTGGTGCTGATCCCCGGCGCCGCCGAGGCGGTGAAGCGGCTGAACGACGCCGGCTATGTCACGGTCATCGTCACCAACCAGTCGGGCGTGGCGCGGGGCATGTTCAGCGAGGAGACCATGCACGACTTCAACCGCATGCTGGTCGAACGCCTGGCGCAGGCGGGCGCCCGGATCGACGCGGTCTACGCCGCCCCGCACCACGCCAAGGCCGTCGACGAGCGTTACCGCCACCCGGATCATCCTGATCGCAAGCCCAATCCCGGCATGCTGTTCAAGGCCATCGCCGAGCACGATCTGGACCCTGGGCGATCCCTGATGATCGGCGACAAGCCCTCAGACATGGAGGCGGCGGCGCGTGCAGGCGTCGCGGGGTATAGGTTCGAGAATGGCGACCTCGATCAATTCGTGGCGTCGATCCTCTCGGCCTGATCGCAATTCTGCATCTGGTGAATTAGGCTTATCTCAACCCTGGAGACGCCCGATGACCTATGCTGACCGCCGCTGGACCTCGCCGGACGGCCTGACCCTGTTCGCAAGAGACTACGCCCCCGCCGACGGCCCGGCCAGGCTGCCGGTCATCGCCATCCACGGCCTGACCCGCAACAGCGCCGACTTCGAGGTCATCGCCGCCCTGATCGCCCAGAGCGGTCGCCGCGTCCTGGCGGTGGACGTGCGCGGACGCGGACGCTCCGACCGCGCGCCCGACCCCATGACCTATACGCCCGACGTCTATGCCAAGGACGTCGTGGCCCTGATGGACCAGGCCGGCGTCGAGAAGGCCGTCTTCCTCGGCACCTCCATGGGCGGGCTGATCACCATGGCCCTGACCGCGATCAAGCCCAAGGCCATCGCCGCCGCCATCATCAATGACGTGGGGCCGGAACTGGCCCCAGAGGGCCTGAGCCGCATCGCCGCCTACGCCGGCCAGCCGCTCGTCATCGAGACCTGGGACGACGCCGCCGCCTACGCCCGACGCATAAACGAGACGGCTCTGCCCCACTATACCGACGCCGACTGGACCGCCTTCGCCCGCCGCACCTTCCGCGAGGGGACCGAAGGCGCCCCGGTGCTGGACTATGACCCCGACATCTCGGCCCCGATCAAGGCGGGCGGCGCCAAGGCCCTGATCCCCAACCTCTGGCCCTATTTCCGGGCGCTGGCTCGCAAGAAGCCGACCCTGCTGCTGCGCGGCGCGACCTCGGACCTGCTCAGCCCCGCCATCGTCGCCAAGATGAGGAAGGCGGCGCCCGCCATGGCCTACGCCGAAGTGCCGGGCGTCGGCCACGCCCCCATGCTGGACGAGCCGGAAGCGCGGTCGGCGATCTTTGAGTTTCTGGCGGGCGTGGCCTGACGCCGCCCCTCAGTCATTCCGGGGCGGCGCAGCCGAACCCGGAACCCAGGCGGTTGTGCAAACCTGGGGCGCCTGGTGTTGATCTCAACCGCCTGGGCCCCGGATAGCCCTGCGGGCTTCCGGGGTGACGGCAGGAGGGTCTGACCTCAAGTAGCGCGAAGCGCGGTAGGCCCCAGCATCAAGCCTTCTTCACAAACTCGACCCGCAGCACCAGCCCGCGCACCTTGTCGACATTGGCCTCGATCTCGTCGGTGTCGCCCGTCAGGCGGATGTTCTTGACCAGGGTCCCGCGCTTCAGCGTCACCCCGCCCGAACCCTTGACCTTCAGATCCTTGATCAAGGTCACGCTGTCACCGTCGGCCAGGATGTTGCCGTTGGAGTCCTTGGTCACGTCGTCGGTCATGGTCTCTTCCTCGTCATCCCGGCCGCAGCGAAGCGGAGAGCCGGGACCGCCGGGAACACCGGCGTCTGTTGCGGTCCCGGATGATCGCTCCGTGATCTCCGGGATGACGGTCCTACTCAATCAGGAACGTTGGCGTCCAGTTCATCCAGCCAGACGCGCGCCGAGGAATCTGACGGCGCCCGCCAGTCGCCGCGCGGCGACAGCGACCCGCCCGTCACCACCTTGGGTCCGTTCGGCAGGGCCGAGCGCTTGAACTGGCTGGTCTGGAAGAAGCGAATCAGGAACTTGCGCAGCCAGGCCTTGATGGTCGGAAGGTCATAGGCGACCCGCTCCGCCTCGGGCAGACCGGCAGGCCAGTTCCCCGTCGCCGCGTCGCCCCAGGCCTGATGCGCCAGATAGGCCACCTTGGATGGCTTCAGGCCGAACCGGCTGATGTAGAACAGGAAAAAATCGTTCAGCGCATAGGGGCCGACGATGCTTTGCGTCGACTGGATCGCCCCGTCTGCGCCCGCCGGGACCAGCTCCGGCGAGATCTCGGTGGCCAGGATGGCGTGCAGGATAGGCGCGGCCTCGGCCCCGATCAGTTCGCCCTCGGCGACCCAGCGGATCAGGTGCTGGATCAGGGTCTTCGCCACCCCGCCGTTGACGTTGTAGTGGCTCATGTGGTCGCCGACGCCATAGGTGCACCAGCCCAGCGCCAGCTCCGACAGGTCGCCGGTGCCCAGGACGAAGCCGTGGTTCTGATTGGCCAGTCGGAACAGATAGTCGGTGCGCAGCCCCGCCTGCACGTTCTCGAAGGTGATGTCGTGCACCGGCTGACCGTCCGCGAAGGCGTGGCCGATGTCGCGCAGCATCTGTTCGGCGGCGGGGCGGATGTCGATCTCGGCCCCCGTGACGCCCAGCGCCGTCATCAGCGCCCAGGCGTTGGACTTGGTCCCCTCCGACGTGGCGAAGCCCGGCATCGTAAAGGCCAGAATCCCGGTGCGCGGCAGCTTCAGCCGGTCGAAGGCGCGACAGGCCACCAGCAGGGCCTGGGTCGAATCCAGCCCGCCCGAGACACCGATCACCAGGGTCTTGGACCCCGTCGCCGTCATCCGTCGCATCAGGCCCTGGACCTGGATGTTGAAGGCCTCGAAGCAATCCTGATCCAGGCGCGCGGCGTCGTCGGGGACGAAGGGGAAGCGGTCCAGCGGACGGATCAGGGCGTCGTTCGGCCCCTCCCCCGCCTCGAACGGAACCACGGTCGCGGCCTCGCCCTCCAGACGGGCGCAGTCGGCGAAGGTGCCGTTGCGCAGGCGGTCCAGACCAATACGGTCCACGTCCACGTCGGCGACCGTGAGATGGCTTGCCAGCGCGAACCGCTCCCCCTCGGCCAACCGCACGCCCAGTTCGTGGATGGTCGCCTGACCGTCCCAGGCCAGGTCCGTCGTGCTCTCGCCCCAGCCTGAGGCGGCGAAGACATAGGCCGACAGGGTGCGGCTGGACTGGCTGGCGCACAGCAGGGCCCGCTCGTCCGCCTTGCCGATGACGATGTTGGAGGCCGACAGGTTGCACAGGATGCGCGCCCCCGCGAGCGCCGCCCGCGTCGACGGCGGCTGCGGCGCCCAGAAGTCCTCGCAGATCTCGACCGCAAAGACGAACCCCGGCCGGTTGGCGGCCTCGAAGATCAGACCCGGCGCGAAATCGACGCTCGTACCGTTCAGGACGACCGCGTCCTCGGACCGACTGGCGGCGGGCGCGAACCAGCGCTTCTCGTAGTATTCGCGGTAGTTGGGCAGGTAGGTCTTGGGCACGACGCCCAGCACCTCGCCGCCGCCCAATACGACGGCGCAGTTGAACAGGGCGTCGCCGTTGCGGATCGGCGCGCCGATCACGGCGATCACGCCCGCCTCGTCCGCCACCTCGGCCAGCCGCGCCACCTGGCGCTCGACCTCCTCCAGCAGGGCCGCCTGCATCAGCAGGTCGTCGATGGCGTAGGCGCTCAGCGACAGTTCGGGAAAGACCAGCAGGTCCACGCCCGCCTCGCCCGCCTGACGGATCAGCCTCGCGTGCTCCTCGGCGTTGGCGGCCGGATCGGCGACATGGACCACCGGGGTCGCGGCGGCCACGCGCACGAAGCCGTGGGCGCGCGGGGCGTGGAAGGAACTGTTCGAGGCCATCAATCCATCCGCTCATCCCGGCGGACGCCGGGATCCAGTGAGAGCCGCGAGGCGCGGCGCCCGATCTCTAAGACCGTTCGATCAATATAGGGTTGCGCCCCGAAGCCAAAGCTCTGGGTCTCCGCCTCCGCCGGGATGAGCGGGCAGCGGGAAGTTCGTGACCTGCGAACCGGCGTCGGCTAAGGCTCAGGCCATGAGCGATACGCCCAAAAAAGGCTGGTTCCAGCGACTGAGCGCGGGTCTGTCCCGCTCCTCCAAACAGATGACCGAACAGGTCGTCTCGACCTTCGTGAAGGAGCCTCTGTCCGAAGAGGCGCTGGAGCGGCTGGAAGAGCACCTGATCGAGAGCGACCTGGGCCCCGCCGCCTCTGCCCGCATCGTCGAGCGCTTCCGCGAGCTGCGCTTCGGCAAGACGTCGGACGAGCGCGAGATCAAGGAGGCCCTGGCCGAGGCCGTGGCGGCCGAACTGCTGCCGCGTCAGGCGACGTTTGATCCCCTCAACGGACCCAAGCCCTATGTCGTCCTGTTCGTCGGGGTGAACGGCTCGGGCAAGACCACGACGCTCGGCAAGATCGCCTCGGACCTGACCGCCAAGGGCGCCAAGGTCATGATCGTCGCCGGCGACACCTTCCGCGCCGCCGCCCGTGAACAGCTGAAAGTCTGGGCCGAACGCGCCGGGGCCGATTTCGAAAGCCGCCGCGACGGCGCCGACGCCGCCGGCCTGGCCTTCGACGCCTATACCAAGGCCAGGGCCGAGGGCTACGACGTGGTCCTGATCGACACCGCCGGGCGGCTGCAGAACAAGTCCGCCCTGATGGACGAACTGCTGAAGATCGTCCGCGTACTGAAAAAAGTCGACGCCGAGGCCCCGCACGAAACCCTGCTGGTGCTGGACGCCACCGTGGGCCGCAACGCCCTGGAACAGGAAAAGGTCTTCGGCCGCACGGCCTATGTCTCCGGCGTGGTCATGACCAAGCTGGACGGCACGGCGCGCGGCGGGGTCCTGGTCCCCGTGGCCCAGGCCTCGGACGCTCCGATCAAGCTGATCGGCGTCGGCGAAGGCGTCGACGACCTGCAACCCTTCGACGCGCGCGCGTTTTCCCGATCACTGGTCGGGCTTGAGGACTAGAGCGTATGAGTGAAGCCGTCGAAACCAAACGCCCGCAATGGATCCGTCAGGCCGTCGACTTCGGCGCCCTGATCGCCTTCATGGCCGCCTATTTCATCACCCGCGACATGATCAAGGCCACCTGGGTCCTGGTCATCGCCTCGATAATCGCCCTGGCCGTCGGCTTCGTGCTGGAGCGCCGCCTGGCCCCCATGCCCCTGATCACCGGCGGTTTCGCCCTGGTCTTCGGCGCCCTGACCATCCTGACCGACGACGACCTGTTCGTGAAGCTGAAGCTGACGGTGCAGAACGGCCTGCTGGCGGCCGTCCTGCTGGGCTCCATCCCGCTGAAGAAGTACCCGTTCAAGGCCCTGCTCGGCTCGGCCATCAAGGTGACGGACGAGGCCTGGCGCAAGTTGGCCTTCCGCTACGGCCTCTACTTCCTGGCCGTCGCCGTCGCCAATGAGATCTTCCGCAGCCCGACCGCCGTCACCGCCCTCTGGTCGGCGCTGAACCTCGGAACCCCCGACCCCAACGGCGTCTGGACCGGCTTCCGCGGCGTCCTGTGGATCGCCGCCTCCGTTTTCGGCCTGTGCCAGGTGCCGCTGATCATGAAGAACATGATCAAGGACGAAGAGCCCGGCCCCATCTCGCCCGACACGGGGCTATAGCGCCTATCCCCGTCATCCCGGCCAAGCCCGCAAGGGCGCCGAGCCGGGACCGCCACAGACGCAACCTTGGCCTGAACGCGGCGTTCCTCTGCGGTCCCGGATAGCGGCTCTGCCGCTTCCGGGATAACGACGCCCTCGCGGCCTCAAGTAGCGCGAAGCGCGGTAGGCCCCAAAACAATGCCCTCAATTAGCCCGCAAGGGCGGTAGGCCCCCAGACAAAATGTCTTCAAACCGTCAGGTAAATCGTCGTCAAAGCGTAAAGCGCGACTGTTAGCTGTCACGCCATGTCCGGCGCGCCGGAATGGGGATCGAGGACCATGGTCAAGTCAGGCAAGCAGGCGAAAATCAAGGGCGGGCTGGCGGACTCGCCCAGCCACCTGATGCACCGGGTGCTGCAGCTCTCGCTCGACATCTACGCCGAGGAAGCCGGCCCCGACGGCCTGACCCAGCGCCAGTTCGCGGTGCTGGAGGCGGTCTCGGCCCGTTCCGGCCTGACCCAGACGGATCTGGTCAAGGCCACCGGCATCGACCGCTCGACCCTGGCCGATCTGGTCGCCCGCATGACCGCCAAGGGCCTGCTGGATCGCGAACGCTCGACGCTCGACGCCCGCGCCAAGGCCGTGCGCCTCTCGGAACAGGGCCAGACGGCGCTGGAAGCCGCCCGTCCGCGCGTCGCGGCCGCCGACAAACGCATCCTGGCCCTGCTGCCCAAGGCCCGGCGCGAGGGCTTCCTTGACCTGCTGACCAGCCTGACCGACGCCGCCGACGCCGCCCCCGAACAGGCTCGGGCCGAAGCCAAGATCGCCCGCAAGGCGGCCAAGGAAGCGCGCAAGGCCGAAAAGGCCGCAAAGAAGGCCGTGGACGGCGCCAGGCCGAAAAAGAAGAAGAAGGCCGCCGAGCCTGCGGCTGACGCGGTTCAGACCGAAGCGGTCGTCATCCCGCTGAAGGACATGGCGAAGGCCTAGCCCCCGCTTCGGCTCGTCGTGGGCGACGGGCGCGATACAGGAAGCAGAGCCCAGGCCTTGCTGTCGGCATAGACCCTCGGGACAGGCCCGAGGGTGACGGACTTTATGGATCAGACCCGGATATCCAGCAGCGAGCCCGGTCGCTGATAACGCGTGGCCGAGGGCGTTTCCTGCGTCTGCACCGAACGGACCGGCGTGTCGGCCCGCGTCACGACCGGAGCGGCGGCAGGCGTCGGCGCGCTCATGCCCATGGCCGCGCGGAAGAAGGCGGACTGGGAGGTTCTCAGCGCATGGGCCGCGCCGCCTGCAGGAGGCGGGAAGGCCGGACGGTCTGAAGGAATCGCGGACATGGGCCGACGATCCGCTCAAACGGTCTAGATATGGTTAACGGCCAATTCACCGTGTTTGGTCAGGCGCCCTAGCGAACCGGCGCCTTGAGCGCGTCCGTCAGCGTCTTCAGGTCGGCGTCGGTCAGCACCGGCCCCGACGACTTGGCGACGATGGTCCCGTAGGCATCGACCGCAAAGCTCTCCGGCACGCCCGAAACGCCGAGGTCCAGCCCCGCCCGACCCTCGCGGTCCACCAGCACCAGGGCGAAGGGATCGCCCAGTTCGTCGAGGAAGGCGCGTGTGGCGACGGGATCGTCCTTGTAAGCCACGCCGACGACGTTGATGCCCTGGGCCTTCAGCTTCAGCAGTTGCGGATGCTCCAGCCGGCACGGCGCGCACCAGCTGGCGAACAGGTTGACGATCATCGGCTTGCCGACGCCCGCCGTCTTCAGGTCCAGCCTCTGATCGGTCTCGACGTCGCCTTGCAGGATCGGCAGCACCGTCAGCGGAATCGGCTGGCCGACCAGGGCGTCGGGCTTGTATTCCCGCCCCTGGCCCGGCGCGCCGGACATCGTGTTCAACTGGACCATCAGGAACCCGCCCACGGCCAGCAGGGCGACGATGGGGATCAGGGCGAACCAGCGGTTCATTTGCGGGCCTCTTCCAGCCGATCCAGTTCACGCTTCCAGCGCCGGGCGGCGACCAGGGCGCGCAGCGAGATCGCGGCCAGGGCCAAGGCGCTGATCGCCCAGGACGACCAGACGAAGACGCCGTAGGGGCTCATGTCGAGATCGAGCATCAGCGGCTCCTTCAGGCTTCCTGCGCGGCGCGGGCGCGCAGCGTCAGAACACGGCGACGACGCACCTCGGTGCGGATCGAGGTCAGCCAGATGGCCCCGAACAGCATGCCATAGGCCGCCATCATGGTCAGGAGAGGCGCCAGATAGGCCGGGTCCAGACTGGTTCCCCCGGCGCGCAGCAGCGAGGCCGGCTGATGCAGGGTGTTCCACCAGTCGACCGAGAACTTGACGATGGGCAGGTTGATCAGGCCGACCAGGCCCAGCACCGCAGCGGCGCGGCCGGCCTTGGCCTCGTCGTCGATCGAGGCGCGCAGGGCCATGTAGCCAAGGTAAAACAGGAACAGCACCAGCACGCTGGTCAGCCGCGCGTCCCACACCCACCAGGTCCCCCACATGGGCTGGCCCCACAGCGAGCCGGTGATCAGGGCCAGACCCGTCAGCACCGCGCCCGGCAGAGCGGCGGCGCGGGCGGCGGCGTCGGCCAGCGGATGACGAAAGACCAGGGCGAAGAAGCTGGAAACACCGAGCGCCGCATAAGCGCCCAGGCCCAGGGTCGCGGCTGGCACATGGATGAACATGATCCGCACCGTATCGCCCTGCTGATAGTCGGCGGGCGCGGTGAAGCTGAGCCAGGTCCCCGCCGCCAGCAGGACGGCCGCCAGCCCCCACAGCACCGGCGTGACCGGGCGGGTGAAGCGCATGAAGCGGTCGGGATTGGCGAGGCCGAACATGGTCCGCCGATTACGCGGCGCGACGGAGAACGGCAAGCGCTCCCCGCGCGTGGCCCTTGGTCGCGATGATCAGAGCTTGAGCCCGTGCTGGGCGGCCAGGGCGTCCAGCTTGACCATGGGACGCGGGCCCCAGTGGGCGATGACTTCCGAGGCGGCCAGCGAACCCAGAGCCCCAGCCTCGGCCAGCGACAGGCCGCGCGCGAGACCCAGCAGGACGCCGGCGGCGTACTGGTCGCCCGCGCCCGTGGTGTCGACCACCTTGTCCACCGGGACGGCGGCGATCTCGACGCGCTCGTCGCCCCGGAACAGCACCGAACCGGCGGCGCCGCGCGTCACGGCCGCGACCTCGACGATGCGGCCCAGGTGGGCGGCGGCGGTATCGAAGTCCTCGGTCTCGAACAGGGCGTGCAGTTCGCTCTCATTGGCCAGGACGATGTCGGCCGAGGCCTCGATGAAGGCCAGCAGCTCGGCGCGCCAGCGATGCACGACAAAGCTGTCCGACAGGGTGATGGCGACCTTGCGGCCCGCCGCATGGGCGGCGGCGGCGGCGGCCTCGAAGGCGGCGCGGGCCGGGGCCGGGTCGAACAGATAGCCTTCCAGATAGACGATCTCGCTGGCGCCGATCAGCTCGGCGTCGATGTCAGCGACCGTCAGTTGGTTGGCGGCGCCCAGGAAGGTGCACATGGTGCGCTGGGCGTCGGGCGTGACGTTGATCAGGCAGCGGCCGGTGCCGAAGCCCTGCCCTGCGCCGTCTTCCAGAGCCGGAGTGTCGAAGTGGACGCCGGCCGCGCGAATGTCGTGGCTGAAGACCTCGCCCAGGGTGTCTTTCGCAATCTTGCCGATATAGGCCGCGCGACCGCCGAACGAGCCGACGCCCGCCACGGTGTTGCCGGCCGACCCGCCAGAGGCCTCGACCCCCGCCGCCATGGCGTCATAGAGGGCGGCGCTCTGCGCTTCGTCCACCAGCTGCATCGAGCCGGCCGTCAGGCCCTGGGCGTCGAGGAAGGCGGGCTCGCACGGGCTCAGCACGTCGACGATGGCGTTGCCGACGGCGCAGACGTCGAAGCGGGCGGTGGAGATGGCGTTCTGGGTCATGATCGCCCCATAGCGGGCCAGACGCCGCGACGCCAGCGCCGGGCTTTTCGCCGCAGCCGAAAACAGCCTATGCAGGTCGCCTTCGAGGAGCCGCTGCCATGATCGACGTCGCCGTTCTGACCCCCGACCCCGCCGACCCCTCCTACGCCGGGCAATGGCCGGGCGTGCTGGACCGCTTGTCGGCGGCGCTCGCCACGGCGGGGATCAAGGCGCGACCGACGCCCTGGACCGATCACGTCGAGACCGCCCATGGCTTGATGGACTTTCCCCTGGTCCTGCCGCTGATCGTCTGGGGCTACCACCGCGACCATGACCGCTGGATCGAGGCCTGCGTGACCTGGGCCGAGGCCGGTGCGCCCCTGGCCAATCCGGCCGAGGTGCTGCGCTGGAACTCCGACAAGCGCTATCTGGCTAAACTGGCGGAAAAGGGCGTGGCCATCCCGCCGACCATCTGGACGGACCACGCCAGCCCCGCCGTGGTCGAGGCCGCCTTCGCCGCCACCGGCGCCGAGCAGTTGATCGTCAAGCCGACCGTCTCAGGCGGCGCCTGGCGCACGCTCAAGGTCGCGGCCGGCGACCTGCTGGAACAGGTGCTGACCGAGGCCCCGGACGGCGGCGCCATGATCCAGCCCTTCCTGCCGACCATAGCCACGGCGGGCGAGACCTCCCTGCTCTTCTTCGGCGGCGAACTCAGCCACGTGGTCAACAAGCGCCCGGCTCACGCCGACGAGTTCCGCATCCAGGTCCAGTACGGCGGCCAGTACCAGCGTCTGGATCAGGCCCCCGAGGGCGCGCTGAGCTTGGCCGAACGCACCCTGGCCGCCATCGACGAGCCGCTTCTCTATGCCCGCATCGACATGGTGCCCGACGCCGACGGCCAGTGGCTGCTGATGGAGGCCGAACTGATCCAGCCCGACTTCTACCTGAGCTCAGCCCCCGAGGCCGGCGCCCGCTTCGGCCGCGCCGTGGCGGATCGGCTGGGGCTGTAGGGCCTCACCTCTTCTTCCGTCATCCTCCGGCAAGCGGCGCAGCCGCGCAGACCGGGGGACCCAGCGGCGCGCGGGAGCGCGACCCTGTCAAAGCCCCTGCGTCGGAAAGGTCGCCTTCGGCGCCGCTGGGTCCCCCGGTCGCCCTGCGGGTGCCGGAGGATGACGGAAGAAAGAACTCAAACGCCCACGAAACTCGCTCGCGACGGACAAAGGTCCGCAATCACGCAAGCCCCGCACTTGGGCCGCTGCGCCAGGCAGGTGTAGCGCCCATGCAGGATCAGCCAGTGGTGGGCCTTGGGCAGCCAGGCTGCGGGCACGACCTTGTGCAGCTGCGCCTCCACCTTGTCCGGCGTCGCCGCATTGGCCAGACCGAGGCGGTGCGAGACGCGGAAGACGTGGGTGTCCACCGCAATGGCCGGCTCGACGCCCAGTTCGTTCAGCACCACGCTGGCGGTCTTTCGCCCCACCCCGGGCAGGGCCTGAAGGTCGGCGCGGTTCAGCGGGACCTCGCCGCCGTGCTGTTCGGCCAGCATCCGCGCCGCTGCGATGACGTTCCTCGCCTTGGTGCGATAGAGGCCGATGGAGGAAATTAGCGGGATCAGCCCCTCCTCGCCCAGGGCCAGCATCTTCTGCGGCGTGTCGGCCACGGCGAACAGGGCCTTGGTCGCCTTGTTGACCCCCACGTCGGTCGCCTGGGCCGAGAGGGCCACGGCCACGACCAGGGTGTAGGGATTGACGAAATCCAGCTCGGTCTTGGGGTCCGGCATGATCCCGGACAGGCGGACGAAGATCTCCTCGACCCGGTCCTCGTCCGGCGGCCAGCCGATCACGGCCCCGACCGGCGCCTTCTTCGGCGCACGCGACCGCTTGCCCTTGGGCGGGGTCAATGCAGCGCGGACGATCTTTGAAGCAGGACGTGGACGACCAGTCATGCCCCCGCTTCGCCTTCCCCGCGCGCGGCGTCAACGGCTTCCGGCTTGCTCACCGCCGCGCCATGACCCAAACCGGATAGCGGAGCACGGGGGAAAAACAGACATGACGACCATTCGGACCTGGCGGACAGGCGCCGCCCTGGCGGCCTTGGCTGCAACGCTGACGGCGAGCGCGGCAAGCGCCCATGATCCCTTCGCCGCCTGGCACGGCGCCGCGCCGCCAGCCTTGGCTGCGCCCGCAGAGCCGAAAATCATCGCCTATCGCGGCGCTATCCTGTTCGACGGCACGGGCGCCCCGTCGCGCGCTGGCCTGACCATCGTCACGAGGGGCGAACGGATTCTGGCCGTCCAGCTCGACCACGCCCCCCTGCCCGACGCCGCCGAGACGGTGGATGTCGCTGGCCTCTACGTCCTGCCCGGCCTGATCGACACCCATGTCCATGTCGCGACCCCGCCCGACGCCGACACCGCGCGGGTGCAGATGCGGCGCTGGCTCTATTCGGGCGTCACCGCCGTGCGCGGCATGGCCGACGACCTACGCTCGGTCGGCGAGCTGGCGCGTCAGGCCCGGGTCGGGGAAGTCCCTTCCCCCGACATCTACTACGCCGCCCTGATGGCCGGCGAAGGCTTCTTCAAGGACCCCCGCACCCAGGCCGTCAGCGCCGGAGCCATCGCCGGCCAGACGCCGTGGATGCAGGCCATCACCTCCGACACCGACCTGCCGCTGGCCGTGGCCATGGCGCGCGGCACCTCCGCCACAGGGATCAAGATCTACGCCGATTTGCCTGCCGATCTGGTGGCCCGGATCACCACCGAGGCGCATCGCCAGGGCATGCCGGTCTGGAGCCACGCCATGGTCTATCCCGCCACGCCGCAGGAGGTGATCAACGCCGGACCCGACGTCATGTCCCACGCCTGCATCCTGGCGCATCAGGCCCAGGCCCCCGCGGATCGCCCCGTCAGCTACGCCAGCCGCACCCCCATCGACCGCGCCCCCTTCCTGGCCGGCGACAACGCCGTGGTTCAGGGCCTGCTGGAACAGATGCGCGACAAGGGCATCGTTCTGGACGCCACCGTCCGGGTCTATGCCGAACAGGATCGGGCCGCAGCCGCGCCCGGCGCCCGCCAGCCCATCTGTTCCGGCCCCATGGTTTTCGCCCTGACGCGTCAGGCCTATCGCACCGGCGTGGCCATTTCAGCCGGCACCGACGGCGAGACCCCGGACAGCGACGCCTGGCCCGCCCTGATCGAAGAGATGGTGCTGCTTCAGAACGCCGTCGGCATGACGCCCGCCGACGTCCTCGTCGCCGCCACCCGGACCGCCGCGCGCACCGTGAACCAGGCCGATGACATGGGCACGATCGAGCCCGGCAAGCTGGCCAACCTTGTTTTCGTCGCCGCGGATCCCCTCACCGACGTCTCAAACCTGCGAAGCCTCCGGTTCACGTTGAAACGAGGCGAGGCCTTCTCGCGCGCCAATTTCCGCCCGCCCGCCGACTAGGCGGCGCGGCCCGCGGGCGACACCTGCGACAAAATCGCGCATCAGCCTCTTGTATTCTGGACGCACCCGTCCATTTTACGCGCCGAAATCGAAGCGAGCTGTCTCCCCATGGCCCTCCCCGCCACT
Organism: Brevundimonas sp. NPDC058933; assembly: GCF_049315965.1. Lineage (NCBI taxonomy): Bacteria > Pseudomonadati > Pseudomonadota > Alphaproteobacteria > Caulobacterales > Caulobacteraceae > Brevundimonas > Brevundimonas sp. NPDC058933. The sequence continues at coordinate 256,031 of NZ_JBMOSL010000002.1, read as the reverse complement.
CTCAAGAAACGCCTGCCGCTGATCGTCGGCGGGGTCGTCGGCGTCGCCCTGATCGTCGGGGGCGTCATCTGGTGGCAGGGCAAGCAGCGCTGGGAGGCGACCGACAACGCCTTCGTTCAGGCCGACACCGTCCTGGTCAGCCCGCGCATCAGCGGCTCGGTCATCGAGGTCCTGGTCAGGGACAACCAGCGCGTCGAGGCCGGTCAGGTTCTGGCCCGTCTGGACGACGCCGACGCCAAGACCGCCCTGATGCAGGCCCAGGCCAATCTGACGGCGGTCATGGCCGCCGTGGACAATGTCGACGCCCGCGCCGCCCAGGAACAGGCCACCATCGCCGAGCGCGCCGCCGCCGTGACCCAGGCCCGCGCCCAGGCCGGTCTGGCCCGCGCCCAGGTCGATCGCTACGGCAAGCTGGCGGAACAGGGCTGGGTCTCGCAGCAACGCATCCAGACCGAGCGCGCCTCGGCCGAAACCGCCGCCGCCTCGGTCGCCCAGGCCCAGGCCGCCCTGACCGCCGAACAGCGCACCGCCGCCGTGCTCGGCTCGACCCGCAACCAGAGCGTCGCCGCCGTCGAACAGGCTAGAGCCCTGGTCGATCAGGCCCAGCTGACCCTGGACCGCACCGTCATCCGCGCCCCCGTCGCCGGCGTCGTCGGCGCGCGGGGCGTCCGTGTGGGCCAGGTGGTGCAGGCCGGCGGACAGATGATGTCCATCGTCCCGCTGCAGGACACCTATGTCGTCGCCAACTTCAAGGAGACCCAGGTCGGCCGGATGCGTCTGGGCCAGGCGGTCGAGATCAAGGCCGACGCCTTCCCCGGCCAGTCCATCCTTGGCCACGTCGACAGCTTCGCCCCGGCCACCGGCTCGGAATTCGCCCTGATCCCGGTCGAGAACGCCACCGGCAACTTCACCAAGATCACCCAACGCGTCCCCGTCCGCATCGTCGTCGACCGCCGCGCCTCGGGCGAGCCTGTCGCCCTGCGTCCCGGCCTGTCGGTCGAGGTCAAGGTGGACCTGAAGAGCCAGGGCGGGGCCGCCTTCGCCGACGCCCACCTGGGTCAGGTCGCGACCGCATCCCTGGACCCGGCCCGGTGACCGAGGCCGCCATTTCGGCGGGCGCTCCGGTCAGCAGTGACGCCAAGCCCGAGATCAACTGGCCCGTCCTGCTGCTGGGCTTCGCCGGCATGGTCATCGGCCAGTTCATGGCCATTCTGGACATCCAGATCGTCGCCGCCTCCCTGCCCCAGATTCAGGCCGGGGTCGGCGCCTCGGCCGACGAGATCAGCTGGATTCAGACCGCCTATCTGATCCCCGAGGTCGTGATGATCCCCCTGTCGGGATACCTGTCGCGACTGTGGGGCACGCAGAAGCTCTTCCTGGCCTCCTGTATCGGCTTCCTGATCATGAGCGTGGCCGTCGGCCTGTCGTCGTCGGTCGAGATGATGATCTTCTTCCGCGCGCTGCAAGGCTTCCTCGGCGGGGCCATGATCCCGACCGTCTTCGCCGTGGCCTTCACCGCCTTCCCGCCCGAGAAGCGCGTCACCGCCAGCGTCATCATGGGTCTGATCGTGACCCTCGCCCCCACGGTCGGCCCGACCCTGGGCGGGCACCTGACGGAATGGCTCAGCTGGCGCTGGCTCTTCTTCATCAACATCTTCCCCGGCGTGATCGTCCTCTTCCTGGTCGGCCGCTACGCCCATTTCGACAAGGGCGACGCCAGCCTGAGCAAGGGCTTCGACTGGTGGGGTCTGGGCCTGATGGCCGCCTTCCTGATGAGCCTGCAATTCGTGCTGGAGGAAGGGGCCAAGAACGACTGGCTGGCCGACGACCACATCCTGCTGCTCAGCCTCGTGGCCCTGATCTGCGGCCCGGCCTTCGTCTGGCGCTCGCTGGTCTACTACAACCCGATCGTGGAACTGCGCGCCTTCGCCAACCGCAACTTCGTCGTCGGGGTCATCATGACCTTCATCGTCGGCGCGGCCCTGTTCGGCGGCACCTTCCTGCTGCCCCTCTTCCTCGGCCGCGTGCGCGACTATTCAGCGGCTGAGGTCGGCACCACCATGGTCGTCTCCGGCCTGGCCATGTTCGCCACGGCGCCCTTCGCCGGGCGGCTGGTCCGGGCGGTCGATCCCCGCATCCTGATGTTCCTCGGTTTCGCCCTCTGCGCCTGGGGCATGTGGGACGCGCGTCTGGTGACCGGCGACTGGGGCTTCTGGGAGTTCGCCGGGGTTCAGGCCGTGCGCGGCTGCGGCGTCATGATCGCCATGATCGCCTCGCAGCAGGTGACCATGTCCACCCTGCCGCCGCACATGGTCAAGAACGCCTCGGGGCTGGTGAATCTCAGCCGCAACGTCGGCGGCGCCTTCGGCCTGGCCATCCTCAACACCTCCCTGACCCAGAACACCGCCCTGCACATGGTCGAGCTGACCAGCGCCATCAATCAGTCGGACGTCGCGGTGCGCAACATGATCGCCGGTCTGGCCCAGCGCTTCTCGGGCTCCATCGACCCGCAGGCCTCGGCGATGAAGGCCTTCTACGGCATGTTGCAGAAGCAGGCGACGACCCTGGCCTTCGGCGACGCCTTCGCCCTGCTGGCCATCGCCTGCGCCTGCGCCGCCTTCGTCACCCTGCTGTCCAAGCCGGGCAAGCCGAACCCATCGGCCGAACCGTCCGAGATGCACTGATGCCCCGCATTCCCGGTCAGATCGACGCGCGCAAGAGCGCCGCCATCCTCCAGGCCGCCTCGGACCTGTTCGTGGAGAAGGGCGCCCAGGCCTCCATGGCCGAAATCGCCCGGCGCGCAGGCGTTTCGAAGCAGACCCTCTACAACCGCTTCCCCACCAAGACCGATATCGGTCGGGCGCTGGCGGCCCAGCGGTCGGACGCGGTCACCGCCCCGCTCAAATCCGGCGCGGCTCCCGAAGACGTCCTGACCGCCATAGCCGAGACCCTGATCACCAAGGTCTGCCATGAGGGCAAGGGCGCCTCCCTGCGGGGCGTGGCCCTGATGTCGCCGGAAGCCCCCGACCTGGCCCGCGCCATCTATGACGCCGGGCCGGGCGAGAGCGTGCGCCGCATCGCCGCCTGGCTGGCCGAGCAGGACCGGCTGGGCCGGTTGTCTGTCCCCGATCCCGCCGCCGCCGCCGAGATGTTCGCCGGCATGGTGCTGGGCCATGGCCACCTGCGCGCCGTCCTCGGCCTGCCCCACCCCGACGCCGACGACGCGCCCGCCCGCGCCCGCGAAACCGCCCGCCGCTTCATCCGCGCCTTCGCCCCGGACCAGCCTGCCGAGTTTGGCCCTTTGGCCGGATCGGCGTAAAGCGCGGGCCTCTGTCTGCCCCCTCGCGGAGTTCCCCATGCTGATCCACCTGTCGTCCTGGCCTGAAATCGACGCGCGCCTCAAGTCCGGCGCCGCCCTGTCCAGGACCGTCATCGTGCCGATCGGCTCGAACGAGCAGCACGGCCCGACCGGCCTCCTGGGCACCGACTGGCTCTGCCCCGAGATCATCGCCCACGCCGCCGAGAAGGGCGACGAGAGCTTGATCATCGCCCCGACCTTCAACATCGGCATGGCCCAGCATCATCTGGCCTTCGCCGGCACCATCAGCTTGCGCCCCTCGACCTTCATGGCCGCCATCACCGACTGGGTCGCGTCCCTGGCCCGTCACGGCTTCGAGCGCATCTATTTCCTCAACGGCCACGGCGGCAATGTCGCCACCATCGAGGCGACCTTCGCCGAAATCTACGCCGACTGGTCCTTCGTCGAGGAACAACCCCCGTTTGTCCTGAAGCTGCGCAACTGGTGGGACCTGCCCGGCGTGCACAGGCTGTGCGAGGAGATCTTCCCCGTCGGTCACGGCGCCCACGCCACCCCGTCCGAGATCGCGGTGACCCAGGCCGCCTATCCCGACCACATCAAGCGCGCCGACTACAGCCCGAAGATCGCCCCCATGGGTCCGATCCGCGACGCCCTCGACTACCGCGCCCGCTTCCCCGACGGCCGCATCGGTTCGGACCCCGCCCAGGCCAGCCCGGAGAAGGGTCAGCGCATCATCGACGCCTCGATCCCGGCCCTGATCCAGGACGTCTCGGCCTTCGCCGCCGAAGTCCTGCCCTGAGGCGGCAGGCCTGTTCTGCTTGCTACATCGGCTGAACAGGCCCACGGTCCCCGCATGAACCCCATTGATAGAGCCGCCCGCACCGTCCGCGCCGGACAGGAGACGGCTGAGGCCTCGGCCAAGGTCGTCGCCCGTCGCCTGACCATCATGGGCGAGGCCATGGCCAATCCCCTCCGCGCCGACCACGCCGAGCTAGGAAGGATGGGGACGGAAAAGGTCGAGGCCCTGACGGCCTCGGCCGGCGCCGTCGCCTCGGGCGCGATGGATCTGGCGGATCAGGGTCGCCGCATCGCCGACCGCGAAGGCGCCGAGGCTTCGGCCCTCATGACCCGCCTGTCGAAAGCCGACAGCCTGGCCGGCGCTGCCGCCCTGCAGGCCGCCTGGGGCATGGGGCTGTGGTCGCGCGCCCTCTCCGACAGCTGGACCATGGGCGAGGCTGTCCTGAAGATGCAGGCCAAGGCTTTGTCGCCCATCCACGCCGCCGCCGTGGCCAACGCCAAACGCCTCAAGGCCTAGTCAAGTCGCCGTGATGGAACGGCGCCGCGCGGCCCGTGTTGCTTGCGGGTGTCCAGCAAGGAGCCCGACATGGCCGAAGACCCCAAGAAGACCGACCCCCATCCCGGCATGATGGGCGACGGAACCGAAGAGCAGAACCTCAACCAGCCCGGCGATCCGTCCAAACGGATCACGGAAGACGAGGTCGACGACGCCTTCACCAAGGACCCCAAGATCGTCCCCAAGGAATAGCGCCTCAGGCCGTCCGGATAATGCCGCCCCTGGCCTCGACGGGCCAGGGGGTCAGCTTGCCGCCTGCGCACGGTCCGCCGACGCAGGCGCCCGACAGGGGCTCGAAGATCGCCCCGTGCCAGCCGCAGATGATCAGCGACCCGTCCGGCGTCAGATAGCGATCCAGCTCCATGGCGATGGGGAAGCCTGCGTGCGGACAGCGGTCGACCCAACCGGCGACCTGGCCGTTCCTGCGCACCACGAAGCCGTGGAAGAAGGCCTCGCCGATCTGCAGCACGAAGCCGCGCGAGCCGGGGTCGGCGATGTCGGCCTCGGCGCACAGGGCCACGTTCGGCGGCGTCTTCCAGACGCGCTCGCGCTCCTGCGGCGCCGCTGCGGCCGTCTCGACGGGCTCGGACACTATTCGCGTTCGGGCTTGAGCGGCCGGGTCAGTAGGGCCTCGATGGCCGCGTCCACCGTCGTCTCGCCCGCCAGGACGGCGGCGACGGCCTCGCAGATCGGCGTCTCGACGCCCAGCTTGCGCGCCAGTTCGCGCACGGCGGGCGCGCTCTCATAGCCCTCGGCCACGGAGCGCTTGCCCGCCAGGGCCTGCTCGACGCTCATCCCTTGGCCCAGGGCCAGGCCCAGGCTCATGTTGCGCGACTGCGGGCTGGAGCAGGTCAGGACCAGATCGCCCAGACCGCACAGGCCGGCGACCGTCTCGGCCTTGCCGCCCAGGGCCTGGGCCACGCGGACGATCTCGGCGAAGCCGCGGGTGATGACGGCGGCGTGGGCGCTGCGGCCCAGTTCGCGGCCTTCGACGATGCCGCAGGCGATGGCCAGGACGTTCTTCAGCGCCCCGCCCGTCTCGGCCCCGATCAGGTCGTCGGCCAGATAGGGGCGGAAGACCGGCCCCGACAGGGCCGTCGCCAGGGCCACCGCCATGGCCTCGTCCTCGCAGGCCAGGGTCACGGCGCTGGGCAGGCCCCGCGCCACCTCGGCGGCGAAGCTGGGCCCTGACAGGACGGCGGGCGTGGCCGACGGAATGGTCTCGCCCAGCACCTCGGTCATCAGCTTCAGCGAGCCGCGCTCGATCCCCTTGGCGCACAGGACAATGGGCAGACCGGGCCGGGCATAGGGGGCGAAGGTGGCCAGGGTCGCGCGCATATGCTGGGCCGGCGGCACCGCCAGGATCAGATCGCAGTCGGCCAGATCGGCCAGGGCCGAGGTGACATTGATGGCCGAATCCAGCTCGATCCCCGGCAGGAAGGCGTCGTTGACCCGGCGCGTGCGGATGCTCTCGATCACCTCGGGCTCGCGCGCCTGCAGGACGACCGCGAGGCCCGCCGCCGCTGCGCTCTGCGCCAGGGCCGTGCCCCAGGCGCCGCCGCCGATTACGCCTGCCGTGTGAAATTCCATGTCTTCTCCGGTCCCCCGACCACCGCTCGAACCCCGGCTGATCAAGCCTTGGCGCCCTTGCGGCCCGTTTTCTTGTGCACAGGATCGGCGTTCGCGCGCGCCTCGTCCAGAGGCCATCGCGGCCTGGCGGCGACATCAATGTCCGACGTCAGGCCTTTTTCCAGCCGCTCGGCCCCCGCCAGGGCGATCATGGCCGCATTGTCGGTGCAGTAGACCAGCGGCGGCGCCAGGAAGCTGAAGCCGTGCTTCGTCGCCAGATCCTCCAGCGTGCGCCGGATCGTCCTGTTGGCGGCCACGCCCCCGGCGACGACGAAACGCCGTGCTTCATGCTGCTCGGCATAGGCCAGCATGGCCCGCTCGGTCCGCTCCGACAGCTGGCGCGCGATGGCCTTCTGCACGGCGTCGGCCAGATCGGCCTTGTCCTGATCCGTCTCGCAGGTCTGGGCCAGCCGCGAGGCCGCCGTCTTCAGCCCTGAAAAGGAAAAGTCGCAATCCTTGCGCCCCAGCAAGGCGCGCGGGAGGTCGAAGCGCGACCCGTCCCCGGACGCCGCCAGCGTCTCCAGCGCCGGCCCGCCGGGATAGCCCAGCCCCATGGCCTTGGCGATCTTGTCGAAGGCCTCGCCGGCCGCATCGTCTATGGTGGTGCCCAGCCGGCTCATGTCGCCGATGCCGCGCACCTCCAGCAGCTGGCAATGCCCGCCCGAGACCAGCAGCAGCAGGAAGGGATAGGCCGTCTCCGCCCCCAGCCGCGCCGAGACCGCGTGTCCCTCCAGATGGTTGACCGCGATCAGCGGCAGGCCGCGCGCCAGGGCCACCGCCTTGCCGTAGGACAAGCCCACCATGACCCCGCCGACCAGTCCCGGTCCCGCCGTGGCCGCCACCCCGTCTAGCGCGGCATAGTCGATCCCGGCCTCAGCCATGGCCCGGCGCGCCACCCCGTCGATCATCTCGACATGGCTGCGGGCGGCGATTTCCGGCACCACCCCGCCGAATGCCGCGTGCTCGTCGATCTGGCTGTAGATGACGCTGGACAGGACCTCTGCCCCGCTTGCCGACAGCCGCACCACCGAGGCGGCGGTCTCGTCGCAGCTGGTCTCCAGACCCAGAACCGTCAACCCGACGCCGGGCACGCGGCCTTCGGCCTCACCGGCGTCAAAGCCCGGCTTGGTTGCCCCCGTGGTCCCGCTGCTATAGTCCGCGCCAGTGTTCATCGGGTCGAGGTAGCGGCCCGCCCCCCCTTTCGCAACGGCTGCGCGACCCCATGACCCCGCTTCTTCGCATCGGCACCCGCCGCTCCAAGCTGGCGCTGGCCCAGTCCGGCATGATGCAGCGCGCCATCGGCCGGGCGCTCGGCGTGGCCGAGGCTGACATCGAAACGCTTGTGCCACTGGTCGAGATCGTCACCACCGGCGACCGGATTCAGGACCGCCGCCTGCTGGAAGTCGGCGGCAAGGCCCTGTTCACCAAGGAGATCGAGGAGGCCCTGCTCGACGGCCGCATCGATGTCGCCATCCACTCGATGAAGGACGTCCCCGCCGAACAGCCCGAGGGTCTGGCCATCGCCGCCGTGCCGGAACGCGAGGACGCCCGCGACGGCTTCATCAGCACGCATTTCGCCAGCTTCGCCAACCTGCCCCGCGGCGCCCGCCTCGGCACCGCCTCGCTGCGGCGGCAAGCGCAAGCCCTGGCCCTGCGTCCCGACCTGCAGATCGAGATGCTGCGCGGCAATGTCGACACCCGCCTGCGTCGCCTCAAGGACGGCGAATTCGACGCCATCCTGCTGGCCTGTTCGGGCCTCAACCGTCTCGGCCTGTCCGAGGTCATCCGCGAGCGCCTGTCGCTCGATGATTTCCTGCCCGCGCCCGGTCAGGGCGCCCTGGCCATCCAGACGCGTGAAGGGGACGTGGACGCCGACTGGACGCGCGCCCTCAACCACGACCTGACGGCCCTGGCCGTCGCCGCCGAGCGCGGGGCCATGACGGCGCTGGAAGGGTCGTGCCGCACCGCCATCGGCGCCTATGCCCTGATCGAAGGCGAGACCTTGCGCCTGACCACGGAAATGCTCAGCCCCGACGGCTCGGCCAGATGGCGCCGCGCCGGGGAGATCTCGGGCGTGTCGGCGACCACCGCCCTAGACCACGCCCGCAACCTGGGCCAGCGCCTGGGCGCCGAGGTCCACGCCGACGCCGGCGATCAGAAGATCGACCTCTAGGCCGTGGGGGTGATCCGCCGCGTCTGGATCACCCGCGCCCAGCCCGGCGCCGCGCGCACCGCTGCGCGGCTGACGGCGCTAGGCTTCGCCCCCGTCGTCACCCCGCTGCTGACGCTGCGGCCCCTGCCCGCGGCCCTCAGCGCTGCGCCCGACCTGAGCACCGTCGCCGCCCTGGCCTTCACCAGCCCCAACGGCGTGGAGGCCTTCGCTGCGCTGACCCCCGAGTTGCGCGACCGCCCCGTCTACGCCGTCGGCGACGCCACCGCCGAGGCCGCCCGCGCGGCGGGCTTCACCGACGCCCGCTCGGCCGCCGGCGACATCCACGCCCTGGCCCGCCTCATCGCCGCCAGCCCGATCCAGGGCCTGATCCTCGCCCCCGGCGCCCGCGAGCCCGCCGGCGATCTGGCCGCGCTCCTGCCCCAGCGCGACATCCAGCGCCTGCCGGTCTACGCCGCAGAGGAAACCGGCGCGACGCCGCCCGCCGATTTCGACGCCGTGCTCGTCCACTCCCCCCGCGCCGCCCGCGCCCTCGCCGCCAGCCTCGCGCTCGAGGCCGCCGCCCAGCGCCTCGCGGTCTGCATTTCCGCCGCCGCCTCAGCCCCGCTGGCCGCCCTCGGCTTCGCCGAAATCCGCACCGCCGACGCTCCCCATGAAGCTTCGATGCTGACAGCGCTTGGCAAGTCCGTTTCTCCCGTATAAAGACCCGACCTCGCGCGGCCCCCAGACAGCTTGTCAGGCCGCCGACCGGAGCCGCTTTAGCTCAGCCGGTAGAGCACATCATTCGTAATGATGGGGTCAGGTGTTCGAGTCACCTAAGCGGCACCACTTCCTTCCAGACATCAGACATCTGAAAAAAGACCGGCTGCGGCCGTCGATGCGCCGTGCTGCGCGCCCGCGATGATTCCGCGCTACGTTTCGGTCATCACTTGAACGTATAAGCATATCTTTATATGTCTCTCCGCCTCACCGTCTTGCAGGAGCCTGCCTTGGCCCGTTCGTCGTTTCTGTTTACCTCCGAGAGCGTCTCGGAAGGCCACCCCGACAAGGTCGCGGACCAGATCTCCGACTCGATCGTCGATCTGTTCCTGTCGAAAGACCCCGAAGCGCGCGTGGCGTGCGAAACCCTGACGACGACCAATCTGGTGGTTCTGGCCGGCGAGATCCGCGGCAAGGGCATCATGGATGTCGAGGGCAACTGGGCGCCCGGCGTCCAGCAGGAGATCGAGGACACGGTCCGCGGCGTCGTGCGCGCCATCGGCTATGAGCAGGACGGCTTCCACTGGGAGACCTTCCAGTTCCAGAACCACCTGCACCCGCAGTCGGCCCACATCGCGCAAGGTGTGGACGCTGGCGAAGACAAGGACGAGGGCGCGGGCGACCAGGGCATCATGTTCGGCTACGCCTCGAACGAGACGCCCGAGCTGATGCCGGCCACCCTGCAATACAGCCACAACATCCTGAAGGCCCTGGCCGACGCCCGTCATTCGGGCCAGGAGCCGGGCCTGGAGCCCGACGCCAAGAGCCAGGTGACGCTGCAGTACGAGGACGGCCGCCCGGTGCGCGCCACCTCGATCGTCGTCTCCACCCAGCACAAGGACGGCCTGAGCCAGGATCAGGTCGCGGCCATCGTGAAGCCCTATGTCGAGAAGGTGCTGCCGCAGGGCTTCATCACCAACGAGACCGAGTGGCACATCAACCCGACCGGCACCTTCGTCATCGGCGGGCCTGACGGCGACGCCGGCGTGACCGGCCGCAAGATCATCGTCGACACCTACGGCGGCGCGGCCCCGCACGGCGGCGGCGCCTTCTCCGGCAAGGACCCGACCAAGGTGGACCGCTCGGCCGCCTACGCCTGCCGCTACCTGGCCAAGAACGTGGTCGCGGCCGGCTTGGCCGACCGCTGCACCATCCAGATCAGCTACGCCATCGGCGTGGCCAAGCCCCTGTCGGTCCACGTCGACCTGCACGGCACCGGCAAGATCGACGAAGCCGTGCTGGAAGCCGAACTGCCCAGGCTGATCGGCGGCGCCTCGCCGCGCGCCATCCGCGAGCACCTGGGCCTGAACAAGCCCGTCTATCGCCGCAGCGCCGCCTACGGCCACTTCGGCCGCGCGCCTGACGCCGACGGCGGCTTCAGCTGGGAAAAGACCGATCTGGTCGACCAGCTCAAGGCCCTTGTCTGACGCCAGTCGTCGCCTGAATCATGAAGGGCGTCGCGGCTTCGGTCGCGGCGCCCTTTTCCTATCTGCCGGCGACGACACAATCATGCCCTTGCATCCCGGGGCGTCTGGTCCTTTAAGCGCGCCAGACACGCCTCCCCGCGCCCTGACAGGATATTTCAACCCATGACCTCGCCCGCCCCCAAAGACCGGCCGATCAAGAAAGTCGTCCTCGCCTATTCGGGCGGGCTGGACACGTCGATCATCCTGAAGTGGCTCCAGACCGAGTACAACGCCGAGGTCATCACCTTCACCGCCGACCTGGGCCAGGGCGAGGAGCTGGCGCCGGCCAAGGAGAAGGCGCTGAAGCTGGGCATCAAGCCCGAGAACATCTTCATCGACGACCTGCGCGAAGAGTTCGTGCGCGACTTCGTCTTCCCCATGTTCCGCGCCAACGCCCTGTATGAGGGCCAGTACCTGCTCGGCACCTCGATCGCGCGGCCGCTGATCGCCAAGCGCCAGATCGAGATCGCCCGTCAGCTGGGGGCCGACGCCGTCTGTCACGGCGCCACCGGCAAGGGCAACGACCAGGTCCGCTTCGAGCTGGGCTACTACGCCCTCAACCCCGACATCCACGTCATCGCCCCGTGGCGCGAGTGGGAGTTCCGTTCGCGCGAGGCCCTGCTGGACTTCGCCGAGAAGCACCAGATCCCGATCTCCAAGGACAAGCGCGGCGAGGCCCCCTTCTCGGTCGACGCCAACCTTCTGCACTCCTCGTCCGAGGGCAAGGTGCTGGAAGACCCGGCCGTCGAGGCCCCCGAGTTCGTGCACCAGCGCACCATCTCGCCGGAGGCCGCCCCGGACGTGGCCACCGTCATCACCATCGGCTTTGAAAAAGGCGACGCCGTCTCGATCAACGGCGAGGCCATGTCGCCCGCGACCCTGCTGACCGCCCTGAACCAGTACGGCCACGACAACGGCATCGGCCGTCTGGACCTGGTCGAGAACCGCTTCGTCGGCATGAAGTCGCGCGGCGTCTATGAGACCCCGGGCGGGACCATCCTGCTGGCGGCGCACCGCGGCATCGAGTCCATCACCCTGGACGGCGGCGCCATGCACCTGAAGGACGAGCTGGCGGTCAAGTACGCCCACCTCGTCTACAACGGCTTCTGGTTCTCGCCCGAGCGCGAGATGCTGCAGGCCGCCATCGACTACAGCCAGCAGAAGGTGTCGGGCACGGTCACGGTCAAGCTCTACAAGGGCAACGCCACCGTCATCGGCCGCGAGAGCGAGAACAGCCTCTACGACCAGGACCTCGTCACCTTCGAAGAAGGCGTCCAGGCCTATGACCACCACGACGCCGAGGGCTTCATCAAGCTGAACGCGCTCCGTCTGCGCGTCCTCGCCAAGCGCGACGCCCGCACCAAGGGCTGATCTCTAGGGCCTCAAGGCCGGGCGATCCTCAGGATCGCCCGGCTGCGGTCGTCCGTGACCCAGATCGACCCGTCGGCGGCGACCGCCATGACCACCGGCGAGCCGCGCGGCTGACGCCCCGCCACGCGGTCCCAGCCCGGCGTCAGCACCTTCCCCTTCACGCTCGGCGCCCCCGCCGGATAGGCCAGCGACCCGCGCGGATAGATGGCGTAGCGCCCGCCGACGTCGGTCAGGGGAACGCCATCAGCATTCGTCTCCACCGCCGTGATCCGGCCCGCCGTACGCCGATAGCCGTGCCAGGTCATCAGCAGACGCCCGCGCAGCTCGGGGAACATCGCCCCCTCGTAGTAGATCATGTCCAGCGGCGCCGCGTGCGGCGGCAGCAGGGCTGTCGGCCGGTCCCGCTCGCCGCACCGCGCCTGACGCGCGGGCCAGCCCGGCAGCGGCGTCTGTAGATCGACGCAATAGGGCCAGCCGTAATGCCCGCCCTGGCGCAGCACGTTGACCTCGTCGAACGGATGCTCGGGCGTGGTCAGATCGACCGAGTTCTCGGCCTGCAAGATGGTCCCAGACGCATGGCGCACCAGGGCGATGGAATTCCTCAGACCGCGGGCGAAGACCGTGCTCTCCTCGGCCCAACGTCCATCGCCTAAATAGGCGTGACGCCGCACCTGGGCGGTCGCCGCCTCCTCGACGCAGGCGCCGCGCGCATTGGTCCTGGGCTTTCCCTTGGCGTCCAGACAACGGTCGCTGGGCGCCCCGACATTGACCAGAAGGTCGCCGTTGCCGTCGAAGACAAAGCTCGACAGCGGGTGGCGATTGTCGTGCAGCCGGTTGTCCGGCAGATCGCCGATCACGGTCCGGACGCTGGCCGCCGGATCAGCCGCCGCCGGCTCCAGCGTCAGGATGCGGTTCATCTCCGACACATAGATCCGCCCGTCCGGCCCGCGCGCCACGGTGTGCGGCATGGACAGGCCGCCGGCCAGCCGCCGCCAGCGCACCGCACCGTCGGACGCGAACGACAACCGCCAGACCGCGCCCTTCCCGGCGTCCCAGCCGCCGAGGTCCGTGACCAGCCAGTCGCCGCCCTGAAGCGGCATCAGCCCGCGCGGCATCCTCGGCCCCTCGGCGCCCGCCCCCTGCCACACCAGACCCAGACACAGCCCCGGCGCCATGGGCACGGTCGTCGCCGGCCGACCGTCGCACTCGCCGGACGGAAGGTAGGCGCGCGCCGGGGTCTGGGCAGGGGCCTGCCCCCCGAAAGCCACAAGGCCCAGCGCGGAGGTCAGGGCAAAAAGAACATGAGATCGCTTCATGTCCCATGCTGGCGCTTGCCCTTGGCTTCTGACAAGGCCAACCTGCGTCGGTCGTCGATCGACGCGGTCGATATTTCCTGCGGTGAGTATCAAGCTCCCGCCCTGCCGGAGCTCCTTCTATGTCCTTGCGCATGACCCTCGCCGCCGCTGCGGCGGCGCTTGCCTTCGCTGCACCCGCCATCGCCCAGGACGCCGTCCCTGCGGCTCCGGCCCAGGGCCCGGCCGCCGCCGCCCCCGCCCCGTCGCCCGAGGAGGCCGCCTTCGAGGCCAAGGGCATGGCCTTCGAGGCCGAGACCCAGAAGATGGGCGTCGAGTTGCAGGCGGTGATGGAAGACGCCGCTCTGGACAATGCGACCAAGAAGACCCGCGCCAACGCGATCGTGGACGGTTACGAGCCCAAGTTCGAAGCCTTCGCCGTTGAACTGGAAACCTTCATGCGCGCCCTGGCCGCCAAGCCCGAGCGCGCCGCTCAGAAGGACCAGATCCTCGCCGCCGCCGCCGCCGGGCCGGCTCAGGTTCGCGCGGCGCCGGCCCAGATTCGCGCCAGCATCGATCAGGCCCTGGCCGCCCCGGCGGCGCCTGCCGCACCGAACTGATCCGGACAGGCGACAGCTTGCCTTACCGCGATTTCACTTGAGCTGATCCCTCCTTCGGCGGACCTTGCAGCGTCCGTCGAAGGAGAGATCCATCATGATCCGCGCCCTGTCGCTCGCCGCCGCCCTCGCCCTCCTGCCCGTCTCCGCCGCCGTGGCGCAGGAGGCCAGGACCTCGGCCGAGGTCCAGCTGGAAACCGCCGCCGCCGCTTTTGAAAAGAAGATGGAAGAGTTCGGCGAACGCGCCGAAGCCATTCAGGACGACGACGCCCTCAGCGAAACCGCCAAGGGCCTGCGCGTCGCCGCCCTCTGGTCCGAATATCAGCCCCATGTGGCCGCCTTCACCGACGTCGCGGCGCTGCAGGCCGGCGAAATCGCCAATCAGGCCCTGGCCGAGATCGATATCGACGCCATCGTCCAGGAAACCCTGCTCGGCGTCGCCCCCCTGGTTCAGGGCCTGGCCGCCAATGGCGCCTGGGCCCAGGCCGACCCCGACCAGATGGTCACCTACGGCCTGATGGCCGACTACGCCATCGGCCAGTCCGAGGCCGCGATTGAAGAGGTCAGCGAGGCGTTCGACGCCCCGGTCGCTCCGCCCGCACCGCCTGCCGAAGCCTGATCCCGCCGCCATCCCCGCGGAAGACTTGACCTGACCAGCGGCCCGCCGGAAAGGGATGGGCATGGCCGCGCTTCCCGTCGATCCGCATCTCTACGCCGCCTTTCTGGGCGTCATGGCCGTCATGGCGATCACGCCCGGACCGGCCAACCTGTTCGCCGTGGCGACCGGCATGGAGAAGGGCCGCGCCTCGGCCCTGATCGGCGTGGTCGGCATGAACGCCGCCACCCTGGTCTGGTTCGGCGCCGCCGCCCTGGGCCTCGGCGCCCTGGTCTCCGCCTTCCCGCAGGTCTTCCGCATCATCGCCGTCCTGGGCGCCCTGTATGTCGCCTGGCTGGGAATCAAGGCCCTGCGCGGAGCCTTCGCCACGGCCGCCAAGCCCGATCACGTCGAGGTCCGTCGCGGCCGCAGCGCCCTGGTCGACGGCTTCATGGTCCAGATCGCCAACCCCAAGGCCATCCTCTTCTTCACCGCCGTCCTGCCGCCCTTCCTCGACGTCAACCGCCCGGTCGCGCCCCAGCTGGCCCTGTTCGCCCTGGCCACCATCGGCATGGATGTCCTGTCGATGAGCGCCTACGGCCTCGGCGGCGCGGCCCTGGCGCGACAGATGACCGCGCCGCGTTTCCGCAAGGGTTTCGGCATAGTGGTCGGATGCCTGTTGATCCTGGCCGCCGTGCTGATCGTATCACGCCTGTGACAGCCGGGAACTTGACCGTTCACCCCTCGTTCAGATCGAAGGGCGTTCATTGAACGCTCAAGGAGAGTTTTCCATGATCAAGCTTCGCCAAACACCGGTGCTGATCGCTGTGGCGGGCATGCTCGCTCTGGGCGCCTGCGCGACCGCGACCCCCTATCAGCCCGCTGGCCTGAACGGCCAGCGCGGCGGCTATGCCGAGCAGCGCCTCGAATCCAATCGCTTCAGCGTCAGCTTCTCCGGCAACTCGGTCACCTCGCGTGACCAGGTCGAGATGTCGCTTCTGCTGCGTTCGGCCGAACTGACGGTCGAGAACGGCTACGACTGGTTCGCCACCGTGACGCGCGCCACCGACCGCGACACCCGTTTCTATACGACGCCCGATCCTTTCTACTACGACCGCTACGGCCCCTACTGGGGGCCCCAGTGGCGCTTCTACCAGCGCGGCTACTGGAGCACCTGGGATCCCTACTGGGGTCGTGACCGCGACATCCGCCAGGTCGACCGCTACGAGGCCACGGCCGAGATCATCATGGGCCGCGGTCCCAAGCCCGCCGGCGACCCCAACGCCTTCGACGCCCGCGAGGTCATCAGCAACCTCGGCAGCCGCGTCACGCGGCCTGTCTCCAAGTAAGGGGCGCTATCGCTCGCCGCGCGGCGGCTCGCTGCTTGAGCGCAGAGCGATAAGGACCAGAACTGAAAAACGCCCGCCTCAGTCGATGAGGCGGGCGTTCTGCTGTCTAGGGTCACGGCCTCAAGTAGCCCGAAGGGCGATAGGCCCGTGAAAAATGTCAGCCGACCCTGGGCGTCTTCAGCCGGCGCTTGTTGGCGTGGGTCGCCGGGGCGGTGCCCAGGGCCTCCGGCACCTCGCCCTTGAAGTAGAACCTCTGCCAGGCCTCTTTGGCCGCGTCGGGATCACCCGAGGCCAGGCGGGTGTTGAAGTCGGTGCGCGCCCGGTTCCAGGCCTCGAACTGGCCCTTCATGCCGGGATTGGACTCCAGCGAGCGGATCACGGGCTCGAAGGCCTCCACCTTGCGATGCTCGACCGGCAGGATGAAGCAGAAGGGCTCGCCCTTCTCGAACTTGACCTTGCCCGGCCGCGTGAAGATCCAGTTCATGGTGAAGGGGAAGGGCAGCCAGTCGGTCTCGATCAGGCCCGTCAGCGGCTGGATGCCGTCCTTGACATGGTTGGGCGACCCCTGGGCCAGCATGCCCCAGCCCGGCGGCGTCCTGAACAGGTACTGGGGGTGCATGGTCAGCACCCCGCGCGAGAAGTGCGAGGTGACGAAATGGTCCAGCTCCGGCTGCGGCCGATCCGGCGTGATCTTGATGTCCGACTGGGCCGGGCCGCCGTTCCACTCGGCGGTGAAGCCGAAGGGGCACAGGATCTCCCAACCCGTGGTGTTGGCCATGGTCAGCGGCAGGCAGCGATAGGGGTGCCGGCTGGCGAAGGCGTCCATCCAGTTGCGCGACTGGCGACCCGGCACGAGGTCGCACGGCCGAGCGTTCATCGGATAGCATTCCAGTTCCAAGACGCGGCTCCCGAGGATAACAATATCAGCCTCCTCCCTATCGCCCCCGCCGCCCGCCCGACAAGGCCGAGATGAACGACACCGCCGCCGAACTTTCCGTCCCCGCCTATGACCGCGCCCGCCTGCTGGTCTGGATGGCCGAAAACGGCGTGGCCCAGACCACCCACGACCACCCCGCCGTCTTCCGCGTCGAGGAGGGGCTGGACCTCAAGGCCGACATGCCGGGGCTGCACACCAAGAACCTGTTTCTCAAGGACAAGAAGGGCCGGCTGTGGCTGATCTCGGCGGCCCAGGACACGGTCATCGACCTGAAGCGCGCCCACCGGACCCTGGGCTCGGACCGCCTGTCCTTCGGCAACGAAACCCTGATGTGGGAGACCCTGGGCGTCCGCCCCGGCTCGGTCACGGCGCTGGGCCTGATCAACGACGACGACCGTCGCGTGACCTTCGTGCTGGATCAGCGTCTGTGGGACGCCGACATCGTCAACTTCCACCCCCTGACCAATACGGCGACCACCGCCCTGGATCAGGCCGCCTTCCGCCGCATGCTGACCCTGCTGGACCGCGAACCGCTGATCGTGGATTTCAACGCTCTGGACTGAGCCCCAGGCATTTGTATATACGGCATATACGAAACGTATATGCGAGGTCGCCCCATGGGCATCGTCAACATCGAGGACGAACTGCACGAGCAGCTGCGCCGGGCCAGCAAGGCCTCGTGCCGCTCGATCAACGCCCAGGCCGCCTTCTGGATCAGGCTCGGCATGCTGTGCGAGCTGAACCCCGGCCTGTCGTTTCAGGACCTGATGGCGCGCGAGTTGAAGGCGGCGGGCGTCGGCGCCCCTGATCTGTCGGCCGCCGCCGCATGACCAAGACCCCGGCCGAGATCGAACTGATGGCCGAGGCCGGGCGCCTGCTGGCCTCGGTCTTCACCCATCTGGACGGCCTGACGCTGGCGGGCCTGAGCACGCTGCAGATCGACGCCCTGGTCGAGACCTTCATCATCGATCAGTTGCAGGCCCGCCCCGCCAGCAAGGGCCAGTACGGCTACGGCTTCGTGCTCAACAGTTCGCGCAATCAGGTCGTCTGCCATGGCGTGCCGTCGGCCGACGAGATCCTGCGCGACGGCGACATCGTCAATCTGGACATCACCCTGGAGAAGCACGGCTTCATCGCCGATTCCAGCAAGACCTATCTGATCGGCGAGGTGGCCCGCCCCGCACGCCGTCTGGTCCAGACCACCTATGAGGCCCTGTGGAAGGGCATCCGCGCCGTCCGTCCCGGCGCCACCCTGGGCGACATCGGCCACGCCATCGAACGCCACGCGACGCGCAACGGCTATTCCATCGTCCGCGACTTCTGCGGTCACGGCATCGGCCGGGAAATGCACGAAGCGCCCCAGGTCCTGCATTTCGGCAAGCCCGGAACCGGCATGAAGCTGCGCGAAGGCATGGTCTTCACCATCGAGCCCATGCTGAACCAGGGCCGCCGCACCGTCGCCACCCTGGACGACGGCTGGACCGTCGTCACCACCGACGGCAAGCTGTCCGCCCAGTTCGAGCACACCGTCGCCGTCACCCGCGACGGCGTCCGCGTCCTGACCCTGCGCCCGGACGAGGCGCGGCTGGCCGCCTAGCCGGTTGGCGCCATGGCGCCGCCCGCCATCTACTGACCGGCTTTGGACGCCAGACGCGCTTCCGCCATTTCGTTCATCGCAACGGCTTGAAAATAGTGAATAACGTCCCTGTGGGCCTCGGCGCGAGTAGATGGCGACAAGGCCAGGGCATCGACAAGTCCTGCCGCCCCTTGGTCAGAAAACTCCGGTGCAGGCTGTCCCGCGAAAAACGATTGGGCATGGGCGACGAACAGAGCCTTGTCGGCCTGTGCAGCCTGAGCCCACACGGCGTCAAGCCGAGCCTGGGCGAGACCGTGCCGGCTCAACTTCAGGGCATTCGTGCTCTTCATGACGGTGCTCAGAAAGGCCGCCAAAAGCGCGTGATCCCGGTTGATATCCCCGCCGTCCGAACACCGTCGCGCGGGTTCCTGGATTTCACGTCGGAGGTTCTGAACCTCCCCGATCGCAGAGGGGCCTCCACGGGCATAGGCCGCCATGGTCGCCAACCGCATCTCGCGGCTTATGCCGAGGAAGACGCACCCTCCTACGCCGCCTGGCGCCTCAAGCTGCGCAGCGGCGCCAGGCGAAGCAGCCAGTACCGTGCAGAGAAGCGTGGCGGCGAAGATCTTGCGCATGACCGAGTCCCCCTTGAGACCCTATGCGTAGGACAGATACCCCCGATCGACAAATGGAGCATCGGCCCGCCAACGACCCTTCCTGACGCAACGCCCTGCTATGGCGAGACTCCATGACGGGCCGCGCGGCGGTCGATTTCAGACGATTCAGACGAATTGGACTCTGTTTTTTCGCCGCCGCCGCCTCTCCGCGCGGATAGGCGGCGCCTGCGTCCATTTCTGCGCTTGATGGCGAGGCATCCCGACGCCATCTGATCCGTTACGATTCTTCGACCCACACGCGGACCCGATCATGACCTTCGCCGACCCGACGCTGAACACGCCCGACGACCTGATCAAGAACGGCACGGACGCCTCCTTCATGGCCGACGTGATCGAGGCCTCGAAGCATCAGCCGGTCATCGTCGACTTCTGGGCTACGTGGTGCGGTCCTTGCCGGACCCTGGGTCCGGCGCTGGAAAAGGCCGTGCGCGGCGCCAAGGGCGCGGTGAAAATGGTCAAGATCGACGTCGACGCGAACCCGGCCTATGCGGGCCAGCTGCGGGTCCAGTCGATCCCGACCGTCTACGCCTTCGTCGACGGCCAGCCCGTCGACGGCTTCCAGGGCGCCGTGCCGGACAGCCAGATCAAGGCCTTCATCGACAAGCTGACCGGCGGCGCCGGGGTCAACACCGACGTCGAACAACTGCTGTCGCTGGGCGAGGAGTCCCTTGGTCTCAACGACCTCGGCGGCGCGGCCCAGGCCTTCGCCCACGTCCTGACCATCGAGCCCGAGAACCCCAAGGCCATCGCCGGCATGGCCCGCGTCTATCTGGCCGAAGGCGACACGGAACAGGCGCGCCAGACCATCGCCATGGCCCCGGCCGACTCCACCGATCCCATGGTGCAGAGCGTCCGCGCCCAGCTGTCGCTGGCCGCCTCGGCCCCGACCGGCGCCACGGCGGAGCTGGAAAGCCGGATCGCCGCCGATCCCAACGACCATCAGGCCCGCTATGACCTGTCTCTGGCCCTGGCCTCGGCCGGCGACCTGGGCGGGGCGGTCGATCAGCTGCTGGCCATCGTCAAGGCCGACCGCGAGTGGAACGACCAGGCCGCGCGCAAGCAGCTTCTGACCGTGTTCGAGGCCGCCGGGGGCGCCAGCGAGGTCGCCCGCGACGGCCGCCGCCGGCTGTCCTCGATCCTGTTCGCCTGACGGGGGCGGCGATGGCTCAGGGCTATATCAAGGCGATTGAACTGCCCCAGGTGATCCCGGTTTTCCCCTTGCCGGGCTCGATCCTTCTGTCGCGCGGCCAGCTGCCGTTGAACGTGTTCGAGCCGCGCTATCTGAACATGGTCGACGACGCCATGGCCGGCGACCGCATCATCGGCCTGATCCAGCCCCTGACCAGCGCGCTGGAGCCCCAGCCCCCGCTGGCCCGCGTCGGCTGCGCCGGGCGTGTCACCAGTTTCAACGAGACCTCGGACGGGCGCTATCTGATCACCCTTACGGGGGTCTGTCGGTTTCGCGTGACGACCGAACTTCAGGTCAAGACCCCCTACCGTCAGGTGCGGGCCGATTTCGTCCCCTTCGAGGCCGACCTGCGGGCGCCCGATCCCGGCGCGGAATTCAACCGCGACCACTTCCTCGACGCGCTCCGCCCCTATCTGGAGCACCGCGGCCTGAACGTGGATTGGGACACGGCCGAGATCGCGCCGCAGGAAGCCCTGATCAACAGCCTGTCCATGGCCCTGCCCTTTGAACCGCCCGAGAAACAGGCGCTTCTGGAGGCCTCGACCCTGGAGGACCGGGCCGAGGCCCTGACCGCCCTCCTTCGCATCGACGCCGCCGACGACAGCGACGAAGACGGTCCGGCGATGCAGTGACGGGCTCAAGTAGCGCCAACCAAGTCTGGGCGCTAAAACGCCCTCAAGCAGTGAGCGACCGCGTCGCGAACGATAGGGCCTAAACCCCCTCAAGCAGCGAGCCGCCGCGCGGCGAGCGATAGGGTCTAAAATTATGAGCGACGCCTTCAACACCCCCGTCTCGGTCGACCCCCGCCTGCTGGAGGTTCTGGTCTGCCCCGTCACGCGCGGCCGCCTGACCTATGACCGCGAGCGCCACGAACTGGTCTCGGCCGGGGCCAGGCTGGCCTTCCCCATCCGCGACGGCGTGCCGATCATGCTGGTCGAGGACGCCCGCCCGCTCGACTGACGGCCTTACGCCGCGCTTAGGCGGCGGCCCGCTTTCCTCATCGCGCCCTTATGCGACCAAGGTGTCTTCTTCAGGCTCTGAAGGAGACCCCCATGAGCCGCCGCGCCCTGTTGAACCAGTCCCTGAACCCCGCCGCGCCGTCTGGCGCCGCATCTCCCGGTGTTTGGCGCATGACCCAGACCCTGCTGGCCCTCTATCTCGGCTGCACGCCTCGCGACCCCGCCGATCGGAGCCGGCCGCGATGATGACCGGCTATCCCGACGCCTCGGTCCCCGAGGCCCCGTCTGCCGCCCCGCCGCATCGCTGCCG
Source organism: Brevundimonas sp. NPDC058933 (assembly GCF_049315965.1). Classification (NCBI taxonomy): domain Bacteria; kingdom Pseudomonadati; phylum Pseudomonadota; class Alphaproteobacteria; order Caulobacterales; family Caulobacteraceae; genus Brevundimonas; species Brevundimonas sp. NPDC058933. The sequence continues at coordinate 234,462 of NZ_JBMOSL010000002.1, read as the reverse complement.
CACCTATGGCGTCGTCGCCCGCGACGGCGGCTGGTGCGTCACCCTGGACAGTTGCGCCACCCGGCCCTTTCCGGATCAGGAAGCGGCCCTGCGCATCGCCCGCCAGCTTCAGCGCCAGGCGGACCGCCTGAACCACGCCGAGCCCGGGTCATGACCGCCCGACCGCTTGTCTCGCCGCCACGGCGGGTGCTGTTCGAGATCCAGAGAGCGGGCCGGGTCTGGCGCCTGGCCTCTTCGGACGGGCTCTTCTTCGGCCTGTTCCAGACCCGCGCCTCGGCCCTGCGCTGCGCTGTCGAGGAAGCCGACCGCCGCGACGGCGGCGACGTCCTGCTGCACACCCACGACTGATCACCTGCTGCGCCGACCTGCCCTCAAGCAGCGAGCGCCTGCGGCGCGAGCGATAGGGCCTCTTCGCTTTTAGAGGCTCTCGCCGCGCAAGAGGCGAGGCAGATCCCCGGTCGCCCCGCCCGCCTCGTGCATGAAGGCGCGGCGCAGGGGGGCGATGCGGTTGACCGCCGCCATGCCCAGATCGCGCGCCAGCCGCACCGGCGGCAGGTCGTTCGAGAACAGCCGCACGAAGCCGTCGAAGCCCGCCGCCAGGGCCGCATTGTCGAAGCGGCGCCAGCGGGCGTAGCGCTCCAGCACCAGCTCCGAGCCGATGTCCTCGCCGATCCGCACGGCATCGGAGAGCACCTCGGCCAGGGCGGCGGCGTCCTTCAGCCCCATGTTGAGCCCCTGACCCGCCACCGGATGCACCCCGTGGGCGGCGTCGCCCAAGATGGCGATGCGCGGCGCGACCAGCTTCTCGGCCAGGCTGAGCGACAGCGGATAGACAAAGCGCGGCCCCACCACCTCGACGCCGTCGAGGAACTCGCCGAAGCGCCGCATCAGGTGGGCGTGGAAGGCTTCGTCCGAGGCGGCCTTCAACGCCTCGGCCCGGCGCGTGCTTTCGGTCCAGACCAGGCTGGCCCGCTGCTCCGTCAGCGGCAGGATGGCGAAGGGGCCGTCGGGCAGGAAATACTCATGGGCGACATTGCCGTGGTCGCGGCCCAGCCTGACCGTCGCCACCACGCCGCTCTGGCCGTAGCTCCAGCCGAAGGTGTCGATCCCGGCGGCCTGACGCACGGTCGAGCCGCGTCCCTCAGCGCCCACGACCAGGGGCGCCTGCATGGTCGAACCGTCCTTCAGCGTCACCGTCGCCAGACCCGGCCCGACATCGACAGCGGCCACGGCCGCAGGCGCGCGGACCTCGATCCCGGCCGCGGTCACGGCCTGCGCCAGGCCCGTGCGGATGCGGCGGTTCTCCAGCATATAGCCCAGGGGCTCGCCGCCGTTGCGGTCGCCGATCTCTTCGGCGTCGAAGCGGATGAAGGCCGGCGACGGCGGCCGGCTGGCCGCGCCCGGCCGCTTGCCGTCCGTCACCAGGATGCGGTCCATGCGGCAGGCGTGGGGACGCAGGCTCTCGCCCAGACCGAGCGCGTCCAGCATGCGGAAGGTCGAATAGGCGACAGCGGTCGACCGCCCGTCGAAGGTCGGCGCCAGCTGGGCGTCGAACGGCTGGGGATCGACCAGCACCGGCTTCAGCCCGCCCTGCGCCGCCGCGAGCGCAAATGTGGCGCCCGCCAGTCCCGCGCCCGCGATGATGATGTCGTAGTCCGTCTGAGCCATGCCGCCTGTGTCGCGCCGATGGCCGTCCGCGTCCAGAGGCCACAGACGGGGCCAGACGTCGCGGGCGCCGGATCGCCGCCTGGTAAACAGCCCCTTAACCCTGTCGCGCGACAAGGGAGGCCTAGTCTTCTGAGGTTCGCCTTCATGTCCGCCGCCCTCGCGCTCGGCCAACGCGCCTGGTCCACCGCCCGCATCGTCTGGAGCGCGCCCTTCGCCGTGCGCTTCCGCGGCGTGCTGCAAGCCCTGCTATCGACCCTGCTTCTGGTCGCCATGGTCTCGTGGAACCCGGCGGACCCCAGTCTGAACGCCGCCTCGACGCAAGGCGCGACCAACTGGCTGGGCGCGACGGGGGCGACCTTCGCCGACCTGATGATGCAGTCGCTGGGACTGGCGGCCTGGCCCGCCGTCCTGCTGCTGATCGCCTTCGGGCTGGCCACCGCCATCGGCGACGCGTTGCAGCACCGGTTGCAGCCGACGGCCTTCAAGGTCTTCTGCTCGGTCTCGGGCGTCCTGCTCCTGTCCGCCGCCCTGTCGGCCCTGGCCGCGCCCGCCAGATGGCCGCTGGCCGCCGGGTTGGGCGGCCTGTGGGGCGACGGCGTCACGGGCCTGTCCGCGCAAGGGCTCGCGGCCCTGCACATTCCGGGCGGACGCTGGATCGTCGGCGGCGTCTTCCTCGTCCTCGGCCTCTGGGCTCTGGGCTACGCCGTGGGCCTGCGCCTGCGCGACTTCGCCGACACCGCCGGCTGGGCCGCCGAGAAGCACGCGGCCCATCGCGCCGACCGCCCCGCCAGGGTCCAGACGCCGGCCAAGACCGCGCTCAAAGGCGACGCCCGCATCGTGGCCGAGGCCGCCGCCCCGGCTGCGCGCAAGCCTCGCCGCGCGCCTGAGCCGGAAGCCCCGCCAGCCGACCATGCGACCGAGGACAATCCCTACGCCGCCGATCCCTATGCCGACGACGACGCCCCCAGCGCCTCCGTCCCGCCGTGGGAAGACGCCGCCCCCGTCGCCCCCATCGCGCCGCCGTCCGCACGCGGCGCCACCCGCGCCGCCGAACCCAGGGTCGCCGCTGTCAAGGCGCCCAAGCCCCGCGACACCGCCGACCAGCAGGCCTTCGACTTCGAACCCGGCGAGGGCTTTGACCTGCCCTCGCTCGGCATTCTGGCCAAGCCGCAACAGCGCGTCGGTTCGGTAGACGAGGAATCCCTGAAACAGAACGCCAAGATGCTGGAAGGCGTGCTGCAGGAGTTCGGCGTGCGCGGCGTGATTGATCAGATCCGCCCCGGCCCCGTCGTCACCCTCTATGAACTGGTGCCCGCGCCGGGGGTGAAGCATGGCCGGGTCGTGGCCCTGGCCGACGACATCGCCCGCTCCATGTCGGCCCGCGCCTGCCGCATCGCCGTGGTCCAGGGCCGCAACGCCATCGGCATCGAACTGCCCAACGCCAAGCGCGAGACCGTCTATCTGCGCGACCTGCTGGCCTCGGGCGAATACGACAAGAAGAGCCACCTGCTGCCGCTGGCTTTGGGCGAAACCATCGGCGGCGAGCCCTATGTCGCCGACTTGGCGCGCATGCCCCACCTGCTGATCGCGGGCACCACCGGCTCGGGCAAGTCGGTCGGGGTCAACGCCATGATCCTGTCGATCCTGTATCGCCACAGTCCGGCCGAGTGCCGCTTCATCATGATCGACCCCAAGATGCTGGAGCTGTCGGTCTATGACGGCATCCCGCACCTGCTGGCGCCGGTCGTGACCGATCCCAAGAAGGCGGTCGTGGCGCTGAAGTGGACCGTACGCGAGATGGAGGACCGCTATCGCCGCATGTCCAAGCTCGGCGTCCGCAACGTCGCCAGCTACAACGAGCGCGCCCGCGAGGCCCAGGAAAAGGGCGAGCATTTCGAACGCACCGTCCAGACCGGCTTCGACGAGCAGGGCCGTCCCGTCTACGAGTCCGAGAAGATCCGCCCCGAACCCATGCCCTATCTGGTTGTGGTCATGGACGAGATGGCCGACCTGATGCTGGTCGCCGGCAAGGACGTCGAAGGCGCCGTCCAGCGTCTGGCCCAGATGGCCCGCGCCGCCGGCATCCACCTGATCATGGCCACGCAACGCCCGTCGGTGGACGTCATCACCGGCACCATCAAGGCCAACTTCCCGACCCGGATCAGCTTCCAGGTCACCTCCAAGATCGACAGCCGCACCATCCTGGGCGAACAGGGCGGCGAGCAGCTGCTGGGTCAGGGCGACATGCTCTATATGGCGGGCGGCGGCCGCATCACCCGCCTGCACGGCCCCTTCGTCACCGACCAGGAAGTCGAGGAGGTGTGCAAGCACCTGCGCAGCCAGGCCGAGCCCGACTACCTCGACCTGATCACCGACGAACCGGACGGTGACGGCGACGGGGCCATGGGTGGCGACGACGGCATGTCGGGCGACGATCTCTATGACCGGGCCGTGGCCGTGGTCACCCGCGACCGCAAGGCCTCGACCTCCTACATCCAGCGCCGCCTGCAGATCGGCTACAACCGCGCCGCCACCCTGATCGAGCGCATGGAGCAGGAAGGCGTCGTCAGCCCCGCCAACCACGCCGGCAAGCGCGACATCCTGGCCGGCCCGCCGCCTTGATCTAATCGGCTGCGCCGAAGCGGCAGCTTCGCTGCCGGGCGCTATCGCTCGCGACGCGGTCGCTCGCTGCTTCAGCGCCCCCAGACCCGCGACAGTCTGCGGAACCGTGCGCCCTCTGCGCCCGTTGAAGCGCCCATGTCCTCAAGCAGCGAGGCTCCGCGAGCCGCGCGTTAGGACCCTTTACGATGAACGATGCTTCATCGGGCCGCCGAAATATGGTCAGGCTGGGGTCATGGGGTCGCCGCCTGGCTGCGGCTTGATGACCATCCGAACCCTCGTCCCGAACGGGAGAAGACAAGACATGACGATTTCACGCCGCGCCTTCGGCTTCAGCGCCGCCGCTCTCGCCCTCGTCGCCGCCGCGCCCGCCGCGGCCCAGTCCAGCCTGTCCGCCGAGGATCAGGCGACCCTGCGTCAGGCCCAGGCCTATCTGACCGCCCTGACGGCGGCCCAGGGCGCCTTCGTCGAGACCGGCCCGGGCGGCCAGCGCCGAACCGGCAAGTTCTGGCTGCAACGCCCCGGCAAGATGCGCTTCGAATACGCCGAGCCGGCGGGCCTGCTGGTCGTGGCCGACGGCAACAACGTCAAACGCTATGATCCGCGCCTGAACGTCTTCCGTCAGGTGCCGCTGGGGGCCACGCCGCTGTCGACCTTCCTGGCCCGTGAGGTTCGTCTGGATCAGGGCGTGCGCGTCGATCGCGTCACCCGCATGGCGTCGGGCGCCTTCGCCATCACCGCCCGCGACGCCTCCAAGCCTGCCGAGGGCTCCGTCATCCTGGCCTTCGCCGGTTCGCCGCTGCGGCTGCAGGAATGGACCATCACCGACGCGCAAGGGTCCCGCACGCGCATCCAGCTGACCTCGCTTCAGCCCGCCTCGGGGCTGGCCGCCAGTCTGTTCCAGCTGCGCGACCCGACCCGTCGTCCCAGCCGCAACTAAGGCGAGCGTCACATGGTCTGCACAGCCCTGACGCTTTTTCTTGATTTGACTTTTTTCGCCCGTGTGACATTCTGACCACAGAACGACGGCGGTCGTTCTGTCCGCCAAGGAATCATCCCCTCCCGGCGGCGAGAGAGACGAACTGAACAGCGCCCGGACCCGTTCCGGGCGCTTTTTTCGTGAGCCGCTCATGCTAAGGCCGGGTCATGAGCCTTCGCATCGTCACCTGGAACATCAACTCCGTCCGCCTGCGTATCGATCAGGTCGCCCGCTTCGTCGCCGAATACGCGCCGGACGTCCTGTGTCTGCAGGAGATCAAGTGCACCGAAGATCAGTTCCCGCGGCAGGCGTTCGAGGAGATGGGCCTGCCCCACCTGCGCATCGGCGGCCAGAAGGGCTGGCACGGGGTGGCCATCGCCAGCCGCCTGCCCATCCTCGATAATCCCAGGCTGGACCTCTGCCGCGAAGGTCACGGCCGCTGCATTTCGGGCCTGATCGAGGGCGTGGAGGTGCAGAACTTCTACATCCCGGCCGGCGGCGACCTACCCGACCGCAAGCTGAACCCGAAGTTCGATCACAAGATGGACTTCTATGAGCGGCTGACCGCCGAGATGAAGACCCGCGACCAGCAGCGGCCCCTGGTCCTGGCGGGCGATTTCAACATCGCGCCGGGCGACAACGACGTCTTCAATCACAAGTTCATGCTGAAGGTGGTCAGCCACACGCCGGGCGAGATCGAGACCCTGCGCCGGCTGCAGGACGCCGGCGGTTTCGCCGACGTGGTGCGCGACCAGATCCCGGACCCGGTCAAGCTGGCCAGCTGGTGGAGCTATCGCGCCAAGGACTTCCGGGTGTCGAACCGGGGGCTGCGGCTGGACCACCTATGGACCTCGCCGGGCCTGACGCCCGCCGTGGTCAAGGGCAGCGCGCGCATCCTCGACACGGTGCGCGAATGGGAGCGGCCCAGCGACCACGCCCCCGTGGTGATGGACCTGGACTTCTAAAGATTTCAGATGAGCAGACGACAGGCGGTCGGGGGAGCGACCGCCTGTCCTGGGAGCCTGGCGCGAAGATCTGAGTTCAGATGCGATCGCATCTGAACCGATTTCGCTATACGTCTCAGGCGGCGCCGAGCAGCTTGGCGCCGGCCAGAACGCCCAGCAGGATCAGGGTGACGCTGCCGGTGAAGACGACGACGGCTTCGAACGAGAAGGCGTCGGCGCGGGGATGCACGAGTTTCATGTCTGGGTCCTTTCGGCGGGGAGATCCGAATGCACCGAACATGGTCCATCGACCGCCTGTGGACAAACCACGGTTAGGCTGGGTCGAGTGAGTTTCAATCACTCGATAGGATCGGCGTGAGCCTCGGCCTCGATCCAGGCGAGGAAGCGGCGCAGCTTGGGCTCGTCGGCCCGTTCCGGCAGGACCACGGCCCAATAGGCCAGGTTGTTGGTCAGGGCGTGATCGACCGGCTGGATCAGCCGCCCCTCTCTCAGATCGTCGGCGGCCAGGGGCGCCGACGTCAAAGCCACGCCTCGCCCCGACAGGGCGGCCTCCAGCGCCAGGTGACTGTGGCTGAAGACCGGGCCGCGCAGGTTGTGGACACGCGGATCGACGACGCCCGCGCTCTCGAACCAGGCTTTCCAGCCCATGCGATCTGAATAGGGCATGTCGTGCCAGGATTCATGGATCAGAACGGCGTCCAGCAGGTCAGCCGGGGTGTGCATGGCCCGCGCCGCCGCCAGCGACGGGGCGCAGACCGGGATCAGACGTTCGCTCATCAACCGACGCGCGACCTGGCCGGGATAGGGGCCTTCGCCGTAGCGCAGGGCCACGTCGGCCTCGCCGTTCGACAGGTCGGCGATGCGGTCCTCGGCGAAGACGATCAGGTCGAGGTCAGGGTTGTCCTCGCTGAAGCGGTGCAGGCGCGGCGACAGCCACTTGCCCGCCAGCGACGGCAGGGCCGAGATCCGCAGCTGGCGGCTGCGGCCCGGTCGCACGGCCTCCAGCGCGCTTTCCAGCCGTTCGAAGGCGTCGGCCACGCCCTGGGCCAGACGACGGCCGTCGGCGGTCAGGACCACGGAGCGGTTGAAGCGGTCGAACAGACGCAGGCCCAGCCGCATCTCCAGCGCCTTGATATGGCGGCTGACGGCGCCGGGCGTGACGCCCAGCTCTTCGGCGGCCTCGCGGAAGCTGCCGAGGCGCGCCGCTGCGTCGAACGCCCGAAGCGCCACCAGCGGCGGGGTCGGACGACGCTCGCTCATGGCCTGGTCAGGGCTGGAGGCGGTAGCCGCCCGCGTCGGTCAGCAGCAGGCGCGCCTGACCGGGCTCGGGCTCGATCTTCTGGCGCAGGCGATAGATGTGGGTTTCCAGCGTGTGGGTGGTGACCCCGGCGTTGTAGCCCCAGACCTCGGTCAGCAGTTCCTCGCGCGACACAGGCTTGGCCCCGGCGCGATAGAGGTATTTGAGGATATTGGTTTCCTTCTCCGTCAGACGGACCTTCTTGCCCTTGTCGTCCAGCATCATCTTCGACGCGGGGCGGAACTCGTAGGGGCCGATCTGGAAGACGGCGTCCTCGGACTGCTCGTGGCTGCGCAGGTGGGCGCGGATCCGGGCCAGCAGGACGGCGAAACGGAAGGGCTTGGTGACGTAGTCGTTGGCCCCCGAATCCAGACCCAGGATGGCGTCGGAGTCCGACGACTGGGCCGTCAGCATGATGACCGGGGTCGAGACGCCGGCCTTGCGGATCAGGCGGCAGGCTTCACGGCCGTCCATGTCGGGCAGGTCGACGTCCAGCAGGATCAGGTCGGCGCGAACTTCGCGCGCCTGACGCACGCCGTCGGTGGCGGTGGCGGCCTGAACGGGACGAAACTCCTCGTGCAGGGCCAACTGCTCGGCCAGCGCCTCGCGCAGGTCGTCGTCGTCGTCGATGATCAGGATGGTCTTGGGCGTGGGCATGGGTAGAGAATGGCGAGGCTTGAGGGGTTCGCCAAGGGCGCTCCGCTATTTCATCGCTTCAAGAGGCCTTTAGAGGCGCATTTCGTTCCCCGAACAGGGCTGAGCCGACCCGGACATGGGTCGCGCCACAGCGAATGGCGGCTTCATAGTCGCCGCTCATGCCCATCGACAGGACCGACAGGCTGTTTCGCGCGGCGATCTCGGCCAGAAGTTTGAAATGCGGTTCGGGCCTTTCGTCGGCCGGAGGGATGCACATCACGCCCTCGACGGCCAGCCCGTGGCGATCGCGGGCGAGGGCGATCAGGGCGTCGGCCCGATCCGGCAGGACCCCGGCCTTCTGCGGCTCGGCGCCGGTATTGACCTGGACCAGCACGCGAGGACGCCGGCCGGTCTTGGCCATCGCCGCGGCCAGGGCGCCGGCGAGTTTTTCGCGATCCAGGGTCTCGATCACGTCGAACAATTCGACCGCCTCGACCGCCTTGTTGGTCTGCAACGGCCCGATCAGGCGCAATTCGAGCTCGGGCAAGGCGGCGCGGCGCGCGGCCCAGTGCAGTTGAGCCTCCTGCACCCGGTTCTCGCCGAAGACGCGTTGGCCGGTCGCCAGGGCCGCCTCAAGCGCCTCGGAGGGTTGGGTCTTCGACACGGCGGTCAGAACCACCGAGGCCGGGTCGCGGCCCGCCTCGACGCAGGCCTGGGCGATCCGATCGCGCACGGCGGCGACGCGATCATGGATGGACGGAAGGGCGGAAGCAGGATTAGAGGCGGTCATGACCCTCACCGAAGACGCGCAGGTCCTGTGGCGGACGGCGACGGCTCTAGCCCGTGCGGCGACGGCTGTCAGCCCGCCCGATAGGCCTGAAGGCCGCCCGCTGCCTCCGCTGCTCTTGTTCACCGACCCGACGCGGACGCCGCGTCCATGGGAAACCGCGGCTCGACTGCCGACGGGCGCTGCCGTGGTCTATCGGCATTTCGGCGCGGCCAGGGCGCTGGAGACCGGACTGCGACTGCGAGCGGCCACGAAGGGCGCGGGCGTCCGGCTCCTTGTCGGACTGGACGCCGATCTGGCCGACCGGATCGACGCCGACGGCGTGCATCTGCCGGAACGCGCGCTGTCGGCGGCCTATGCCCTGTCGGGACGACGGCCGGACTGGCTGCTGACCGGAGCGGCCCATTCGATGCATGCGGTGAAGGACGCACGCGATCTGGACGCCCTGGTGCTGTCTCCCGTGTTTCCCGCGGGCGGCGCCTCGGCGACCAGGGCGGCGCTGGGGATCGAAGGGTTCGAGGCGCTGGCGGCGGTCGCGCCCTGCCCCGTCTATGCTCTGGGCGGCATCTGCGCAGCCAATGCGCCGGCCCTGATCGAATCGGGCGCGTACGGGATCGCGGGCGTGGAGGCCATGCAGAACGCCTTCAGAGCCTGAAGGCCGAACGCGATCAGAATTTGAAGATGGTTTCCAGTCGAACGCGCGGCGCGGCGCGGCGGTCGGCGGCGCTCTCGGGCGCACGGGCCGGATCAACCTCCGGCGTCGCCAGATTGGCGGCGGCGCCAACCCGAAGACGCGGGCTCAGGCGATAATAGGCACCGGCCTCGACATCGCCCCAGTCGGTTTCGCGCCCAACGGGCTGATTCAGGTTGAAGTTCAGGCCCCAGCGGCCGCTGTCGTTCCAGCGCAGGCCGCGACGCTGCGGCGCAGGGGTCGATTGCGAAGCCTGGGCGGCTTCGGTCAGGGAGACGGCGGGCGCCCGGCGCGCCTGGGCCGAGGCGTCATGAGCCGTCCCGGCGATAGCCAGGGCGCTCACAGTCGCAGCGATGATCGCAACGAAACGCATCTTCCAACCCTTGCGACCGACGTTAAACCGCCGATCCTTGTTCCTGAACCCGAGCCGAAACTCGAGAACACAGCGATTAGACACCGCTGGTCCACCCGGTCAACGAAACGTAGTCATCCACAGGTCGTTCCGCACGACTCTTCGCGGCCCTGTGGCGCTGGCACCACGCCAATAAGTCGCCTTACCGGCGCTCGAACATCGGTTCGCCTTGTCACGGCCCCTTTTCACCGTGTTATAGAGCGTGGCTGCGGCGCAGACGTGCGCGGATCAGGGACGCCCGCGTCCAGGGTTCGCGTTGCGGCTCGGCCTCGAACCTTTACGGAGACCTCGGAATGGCTTTTGTTCGCGGCGCTGCGGTCGCCCTTATTGCGTCGGGACTGCTGCTCGGCGGCTGCTCCAGCCTGCCTTTCGCAGGCGGCAAGGAAGCCGCCCCCAAGGCTGACGCCCAACTGGGCATCGGCGTAAACGCCTATCTGTGGCGCGCCACGCTCGACACCCTGTCCTTCATGCCCCTGGCCAACGCCGATCCCTGGGGCGGCGTCGTCAACTATGACTGGCACGTCAATCCGCAGGCGCCGAACGAGCGCTTCAAAGCGACCGTCTTCATTCTGGATCGCCGCCTGCGCGCCGACGCCCTGAACGTTTCGGTGACCAAGGAGGTCAAGGACGCCGCCGGCGCCTGGACCCCCGCTCCGGTCGCGGCGCAGACGGAGACCGATCTGGAAAACGCCATCCTGACCCGCGCGCGTCAGCTCAACCTCGCCAACGCGGCTCGCTAAGAGCCGCCCTCGCCCGCCACCCCAACGCAGACCTCAGGGCCGCCTCAAGCTTCGCGCCTGAGGCGATACCTCAGGATACGCCGTGGCCACTCGTTACGAGCCCAAGACCGCCGAACCCCGCCAGCAGGCCCGCTGGGCGGCCGCTGACGCTTTTTCGGTGTCCAACGCCGACACCGGCCGTCCCAAATACTATGTGCTCGAGATGTTTCCCTATCCGTCGGGCAACATCCATATGGGCCACGCCCGCAACTATGTGATGGGCGACGTGGTGGCGCGCCACAAGCGGGCGCAAGGGTACGACGTCCTGCATCCCATGGGCTGGGACGCCTTCGGCATGCCGGCCGAGAATGCGGCCATGGAGCGCGGCGTCCATCCCGGCGACTGGACCTGGTCCAACATCGCCACCATGCGCGACCAACTTAAGCTATTGGGCCTGTCGCTGGACTGGAGCCGTGAATTCGCCACCTGCGACCCAGCCTACTACGGCAAGCAGCAGGCCTGGTTTCTGGAGCTGTACAAACGCGGTCTGGTCTATCGCAAGGACGGGGTGGTCAACTGGGACCCGGTCGACAATACGGTCCTGGCCAACGAACAGGTCATCGACGGACGCGGCTGGCGCTCGGGCGCACCTGTAGAGAAGCGCAAGCTGAACCAGTGGTTCCTGCGTATTACTCAGTATGCAGACGATCTGATCGACGGCCTGTCCGAACTGGAAGGCCGGTGGCCCGACAAGGTCCGCCTGATGCAGGAAAACTGGATCGGCCGGTCCAGGGGCCTGCAGATGAAATGGGCCTTCGCGCCCGACGCCGCGCCCGCCGGGCATGAGGCGGTCGAGGTCTACACCACTCGTCCCGACACCCTGTTCGGCGCCAGCTTCGTCGGCCTGGCCCCCGATCATCCGATCTCGAAACAGTTGGCCGAGGCCAATCCCGAGATCGCCGCCTTCGTCGCCGAATGCCGCAAGGGCGGGGCCTCGCAGGCCGAGATCGAACAGGCCGAAAAGATAGGCTGGGACACGGGCCTGAAGGTCGTCCACCCCTTCACCGGCGCCGAGGTTCCGGTCTGGATCGCCAACTTCATCCTGTCGGAATACGGCACGGGCGCCATCTTCGCCTGCCCCGCCCACGACCAGCGCGACCTGGACTTCGCCCGCAAATACGACCTGCCGGTGATCCCGGTCGTCCGCCCCGAGGGCGCCGACGATGACTTCGCCGTGGGAACCGAGGCCTATACCGGCCCCGGCTCCATCTTCCATTCCGACTTCCTGAACGGCCTGGACATCGACACCGCCAAGGCCGAGGCCATCGCCCGCATCGAGGCGACGGCTCAGGGCGAGGCCAAGACCATCTATCGCCTGCGCGACTGGGGCGTCAGCCGCCAGCGCTACTGGGGCTGCCCCATCCCCATCATCCACTGCGAGGCCTGCGGCCCGGTAGCGGTCCCGGCCGACCAACTGCCGGTTGAACTGCCCAAGGATGTGACCTTCGACGTGCCCGGCAACCCGCTGGACCGTCACCCGACCTGGAAGCACGTCAAGTGCCCGAACTGCGGCGGGGAAGCCCGTCGCGAGACGGATACGCTGGACACCTTCGTCGACTCCAGCTGGTACTTCGCCCGCTTCACTGATCCCAAGGCGGACGAGCCGATCAACAAGGCCGCCGCGTCGAAGTGGCTGCCGGTCGACCAGTATATCGGCGGCGTCGAACACGCGGTCCTGCACCTGCTCTACGCCCGCTTCATCACCCGCGCCCTGTCGGACGCCGGCCTGATGGACGTGAAGGAGCCGTTCGCCGGCCTGTTCACCCAAGGCATGGTGGTCCACGAGACCTATTACGAAGGCCATGAAGCCAGCGGCAAACCCCGTTGGGTCGAGCCCTCGGACGTGCGCATCGAGACCGTGAACGGCCAGCGCGTCGCCACCCGCCTGTCCACCGGCGCCGCCCTGACGATCGGCGACATCGAGAAGATGTCCAAGTCCAAGAAGAACGTGGTCGCGCCCCAGGACATCATCGCCGCCTACGGCGTGGACGCTGGTCGCCTGTTCGTCCTGTCCGACAGCCCGCCCGAGCGCGACGTCCAGTGGTCGGTCGGCGGCGTCGAGGGCGCCAGCCGCTTCGTCCAGCGCGTCTGGACCGAGTTCGACGGCTTCGACCCGGAGGCTGCGGCCAACGCCGACATCGACGCCAGCCTGATCCGCGAGACGCACAAGACCATCAAGGCGGTCAGCGAGGGCGTCGAGGGCTTCCGCTTCAACTCAGCCATCGCCAAGCTCTACGCCTTCCTGGCGACCCTGCGTCAGCACGACAAGGCGGGCGGCGAGGCCAGGAAGGCGGCGCTGGCGACCATGGCCCGCCTGATCGCCCCCTTCACGCCCCACCTGGCCGAAGAAGCCTGGGCGCGCCTTGGTGAAGACGGCATGGTTCTGGATGCGCCCTGGCCGGTGTTTGACGCCGCCCTGGCGGCGGACGACGAAGTCACCCTGCCCGTCCAGATCGGCGGCAAGCGCCGCGGCGAGGTCGTCCTGCCGCGCGGATCGGACAATGCGACGGTCGAGGCCGCTGCTCTCGCCAATCCGACGGTTCAGGCCTACCTTGCCGCCAACAACCTCAGCGTCCGCAAGGTGATCGTGGTGCCCGACCGTATCGTCAACCTGGTGGCCGGCTGATGCGTCGCGCCGTCGCCCTGATCGCCGTCGCGGGGGCCGCCCTGCTGTCCGGCTGCGGCTTCACGCCGATGTACGGGGACATGGGGGTCGGCGCGGGCCTGTCACGCATCGCCGTCGCCACGCCCGACAATCGCCTCGGCTACCGCCTGCGCGAGCAGTTGGAGGACGCCTTCGGCTGGAATGGAGCGGCGACGCCCCTCTATCGCCTGGCGACGGAGGTGACGCAGGAGCGTCGCCCTCTAGGCCGGCGTATCGACGACACGGCCAGCCGCTATGAGCTGACGGTCAAGGCCGACTGGACCCTGACCCCGGTCAGCGGCGGCGCCCCGATCAAGGGCTCCCAGACCACGACAACCACCTACGCCGCCGCCGACCAGCCCTATGCCGCCATCGCCGCCCAGCAGGACGGCGAGGACCGCGCCGCCGCCGATCTGGCGCGCCTGATCCGGCTGGACATGATGCGCGCCCTGGCGGGCCAGTGAGCCGCATTCTGAGGGGGATGGCCGCGTGATCCTGGCCAAGCGGCCCGAGGTCGACCGCTTTCTGAAGTCGCCAGACAGCCACATCCGCGCGGCCGTGATCCACGGCAAGGACCGCTCGGGCGTCACTGAGCGCGCTCTGACCCTCTACAAGGCCATCACGCCCGACCTGAACGACCCGTTCAACGTCACCTTCCTGACCGAGGCCGACATCGACGGCGACGCGGTCAAGCTGGAGGAGGCGCTGACGGCGCTGAGCATGATCGGCGGGCGGCGCCTGGTGCGCATCCGCCTGTCGGACGGCAAGCCCGGCGTCGACAAGGCCATCGCCGCCGCCCTGACCGTCCACGCCGACGGCGGCTACAACCCCGACGCCATGCTGGTCGTCGAGGCCGGAGCCCTGGGTCGCGAATCCGCCCTGCGCAAGGCCGCCGAGAAGTCGCCCGGCGCCGTCGGCATCGCCTGCTACGAGGACGAGGTCGGCGACGTCGCCCGCATGACCCGCGAGGCCCTCGGCGCCGACAAGGTCGGCCTGACCGGCGACGCCCTGGACCGCTTCGTCGCCCGCCTGCCCCGCGAACGCGGCCTGATGCGTCAGGAGATCGAGCGTCTGGTGCTCTATATCGGGCCTGGCTCGGGCCGCACTATCGACGTGCCGGAACTGGAAGAGCATCTGGGAGTCGAGCCCGACGCCTCCCTGTCCGACGCCGCCCTGCAGGCCTTTGGCGGACGCCCCGGCCCGGCCCAGTCGGGCCTGCGCCGCGCCCTTGCCGAGGGCGAAAGCGCCGTCATGGCGGTGCGCATGGCCGCCATCCACCTGGGAAAACTGCGCCGCATCAACGTCCTGCAAGCCTCCGGCGCCGGCGCCAAGGAGGCTGCGAAGTCCGCCGGCGTCTTCTGGAAACAGGAGGCCGAAATCCTGCGTCAGGCCCGCGCCTGGCGGCTGGAACTGCTCGACGAGGTCCAGGACAGCGTCAACACAGCCGACATCGCCACCAAGACCACGGGAATGCCCGAGGCCCTGATCGCCGAACGCCTGCTGCTGGAAATCTCCGCCCGCGCCAAACGCATGGGGCTTTAAGCTAGGGGGCCTATCGCGCTTCGCGCTACTTGAGGCCCATTCCTCTTGGCCCACCGGCCTTCGGCCTGCTTGCGCCCTCGTTTCTCTAGCCCTTCTCCCATTGGGAGAAGGTGGCCGCAGGGCCGGGTGAGGGTCGTCGGTCGCCTCCGGCGTAAGCCGCCGCCCTTCGGGTCGCCGTTCCCAATCGCTACGCTCCTGGAGGCTCAAGCCCTCTCCCGCAGGGAGAGGGAAAGCAAGGCGCTAGCCCCGCTTGGAGGCCTTGCGGAAGGCCGGCTTGTTCGCCGCCGCAGCCTGGCGCTGCATGGCCTTTTCGGGGGCCTTGCCCACGGTCTTGGCGCCGGGCTGGCCGCCTGGCGCCCCCGCCTTCTTGGCGGCGAGGGCGCGCTTCAGGGCTTCGGTCGCGCTGGTCTTGTCGGTTTGATCAGTCATGAGCCCACCCTAGCACGTCCTGACCAGAATCGTCCTAGCCGCGCATCAGGCGTCGGCACAGGTCGTCCAGCTGTTCCAGGGTGCCGTACTTGATGGTCAGCTCGCCCTTGCCGCCCTTGTCGGACAGCAGGACCTTCAGGCCCAGCGCGTCGGCCAGATCCTGCTCCAGGGCGACGACGTCGGCGGCGCCCTCCCCGTTTGCCGCCGGCCTGGACTTCGACGCCTTGGGACCGTCGACGGCGCGACGGGCCAGGGCCTCGGTCTGCCGCACGTTCAGCCCCTTGGATAAAACCTGTTCGGCCAGGGCCTCGGGGTTGGGGGCCGTGATCAGGGCGCGGGCGTGGCCGGCCGAGAGCCGGTTCTCCATGACGTGGGTCAGGACGCTGTCGGGCAGTTGCAGCAGACGCAGGGTGTTGGCGACGTGGCTGCGGCTCTTGCCGACCACGCCGGCCAGCGCATCCTGGGTGCGGCCGAAACGCGAGATCAGCGAGCCATAGGCCATGGCCTCTTCGACTGGGTTCAGATCAGCGCGCTGGACGTTCTCGATGATGGCGACCTCCATCACCTCCACGTCGTCCATCGGGCGTTCGATGATGGGCACGAATTTCAGGCGGGCGGCCTGGGCGGCGCGCCAGCGACGCTCGCCTGCGATGATCTGCCACATGCCGTCCTCGCCCGGCTGAGCGCGGACGAGGATAGGTTGCAGCACGCCCTTGTCGCGGATCGAGGCGGTCAATTCTTCCAGATGCTCGGCGCCGAACTGCTTGCGCGGCTGGTCGGGATTGGGCTTGAGGCTCTCGATCGGCACGGCGCGCACGCCCGTCGGCTGAACGCCGCCGTCGACCGGCGCGCTCTCGGCGACGTTTTCCCCCAGAAGGGCCGAAAGACCCCGGCCCAGACCACGTTGACGTTCGGACAAGATACTGATTCCGTTTCTATATTCTATCAGGCAGCCAGGGCGAGACGGCGCTGACGCTCGCGCGCGACGACTTCGCGGGCCAGTTTGAGATAGGCTTGGCTGCCCGTGCATTTCAGGTCGTAGATCAGCACTGGCTTGCCAAAGGACGGCGCCTCGGACACCCGCACATTGCGGGGAATGACGGCGTCATAGACCTTGTCGCCGAAGTGGCTGCGCACATCGGCCGCCACCTGACCCGAAAGGGCGTTGCGGCGGTCGTACATGGTCAGGACCAGACCCTGGATTTCCAGCGACGGATTGAGGCTCTGCTTGACCATGTCGATGGTCCGCATCAGCTGGGTCAGGCCCTCCAGCGCGAAGAACTCGCACTGCAACGGCACCAGAACGGCGTCGGCCGCGGCCATGGCGTTCAGCGTCAGCAGGTTCAGCGACGGCGGGCAGTCGATCAGGACGTAGTCATACCGCGTATGGCCGTTCCCGCCCTGCGCCGCCAAGGCGTCACGCAGGCGATAGGATCGGCGATCCGCCTGGCTCAGTTCGATCTCGACGCCCGACATGTCGGCGTCGGCGGGCACGATGAATAGGCCGGGAACCGTGGTCTCCACCGCCGACAGATCGATCGGGCGGCCGTCGACGATAACGTCATAGATCGTCGCGCGGCGTGTTTCACGTGGAACACCCAGACCCGTCGAGGCATTGCCCTGCGGGTCCATGTCGACGATCAGCACCTTTTCGCCGATGGCGGCCAGGGCGGTGCCAAGGTTGATGGCGGTCGTGGTCTTGCCCACCCCGCCCTTCTGGTTGGAGACAGCCAGCACTCGGGTCTGTTTCTCGCGATCAGCGGACACGGCGAAGACTCCGGATATGGACGATGCGGCCGCGCGGGTCGCTGCGCGAGACGGAGAGGTCGCTCTTAAAATGCCAGACCTTGGCCGCCTCTTTCAACTCAGCTTCGGCCTTCTCGCCCTTCAGGAACAGGCCTTGTGCACCGTGATGGAAGTAAGGCTGTGCATAAGACAGCAGCTTCTCCATCGGCGCCACGGCGCGGGCGGTGACGATGTCGACCTCGACGTCCTGCTCCTCGGCCCGACCGTTGATGACGGTGGCGGGCAGATCCAGAGCCTCGACCACCTGATCCAGAAAGCGGCAGCGCTTGCCCAGGCTGTCGATCAACCAGACATGGGCGTCCGGACGATCCTTCAGCAGGATGGCCAGCACCACGCCAGGAAAGCCGGCGCCGGCCCCCAGATCGGCCCAGGTCAGGGCCTCGGGCGCCAGGGCCAGGAGCTGGGCGCTGTCCCAGGCGTGCCGGTTCCAGAAGTCCGGAATGGAATCCGGCCCTACCAGATTCATCACCTCATTGGCCTCGGTCAACATGGCGAGGAAGGCGGTCAGATCGGCGATCTGGGTTTCACTGGCGCCCGTATGGGCGCGGAATTCGGCGACGGGGTCCAGGCTCACGCGACGATGGTCTCGACTTCTGCGGCGAGCGAGGTCGCCTTCTTCACATGGGCCAGGAGCGCCGTCAGCGCCCCCGGCGTCATGCCTTCGATGCGGCCCGCCTGCCCCAGGGTGCGGGGCTGGACCAGGATCAGCTTCTCGCGGACCTCATTCGACAGACCGCCGATGGCGGCGTAGTCGAGGCTTTCGGGCAAAGACAGCCCCTCCTCGCGCCGCAGGGCCTCGGCCTCTGACGCCTGGCGATCCAGATAGCCGGCGTAGACGGCGTCGATTTCGACCTGTTCGCGCACCGCCGGGGCCCAATCGGCGATCTCGGGCCGGACAGACACGAACTGATCCAGGGTCACACCGGGGAAGGACAGCAGGTCGCGGATGGCACGACGCTGGCCGTCGGCGTTGACGCTGATGCCCAGCGCCCCGGCCTCCTTGGGCGTGAACTGTGTTTCACGTGAAACACGGTTCGCCCGGTCTAACTGGCCCGACTTCTCCAGCCATACCTTCCCCCGCTCCGAGCCGACGACGCCCGCCGCGATTCCCAAGGCCGTCAGGCGCACGTCAGCGTTGTCGGCGCGCAGGGTCAGGCGGTACTCGGCCCGGCTGGTGAACATGCGATAGGGCTCGGTGACGCCGCGCGTCACCAGGTCGTCGATCATGACGCCGATATAGGCCTGGTCTCGGCCAAGGATGATCGGGTCGGAAGCGGCGGCGGCGCGGGCGGCGTTCAGACCGGCCATGAGCCCTTGAGCTCCCGCTTCCTCATAGCCGGTCGTGCCGTTGATCTGCCCTGCCAGATAGAGGCCAGGGCGCTTCTTGACCTCCAGCGCCGGCGTCAGTTCGCGCGGATCGACATAGTCGTATTCAATGGCGTAGCCGAAGCGGAAAACCTCGACCTGCTCCAGTCCGGGCATCGTCTTGAGGAACGCCAGTTGCGTCGCGTCGGAGACAGAGGTCGAAATGCCGTTGGGATAGACGGTCGGATCATCCAAACCCTCGGGTTCGAGGAAGACCTGGTGGCTGGTCTTGTCGGCGAAGCGGACCACCTTGTCCTCGATCGAGGGGCAGTAACGCGGACCGCGACCCGACAGCTTGCCGCCATAGACGGCGCTCTCGCCCAGGTTCTCGGCGATGATGCGGTGGGTTTCCTCGGTCGTGTGGGTAATGCCGCAGGCGATCTGAGGCACCTCGATCCGGTCGGTCAGGAAGCTGAAGGGCACAGGCTCCTCGTCCGCCGCCTGCATCTCCAGCCGATCCCAGGCGATGGTGCGGCCGTCCAGGCGCGCGGGCGTGCCGGTCTTCAGACGCCCCATCATCAGGCCCGAGCCATAGAGGTCTGCCGCCAGACCCGTCGACGGCGCCTCGCCGAAGCGGCCCGCCGCGATGCGTTCCTCGCCGCGATGGATGACCCCGTTGAGGAAGGTGCCCGTCGTCAGGACCACGGCCCCGGCGCGAAGATCAGTCCCCTCGCCCGTCGTCACCCCCACCACGCGGTCGCCGTTCAGGATAAGGGCTTCGGCCGTGCCGGCCATCAGGGTCAGGTTCGGCGTCTGGGCCAGCTCGGCCTGCATGGCCTCGCGATAGAGGCGACGGTCTATCTGGCTGCGTGGCCCGCGCACGGCGGCGCCCTTGGAGCGGTTCAGCAGGCGGAACTGGATGCCTGACACGTCGGCCAGACGGCCCATGACGCCGTCGAGAGCGTCGATCTCGCGCACCAGATGGCCCTTGCCCAGGCCGCCGATGGCCGGGTTGCAGCTCATCTCGCCGATGGTTTCGAGCTTCTGCGTCAGCAGCAGGGTGCGGGCGCCGGCGCGCGCCGAGGCGGCTGCAGCTTCGCAGCCGGCATGACCGCCGCCGATGACGATGACGTCGAAGATCGTGGAGGGGGAGGAACTCATGGGCGAGGACATAGTCCATCCGGCCACAGATCGCCACTAGAACGACGCCGATGTTTCACGTGAAACACCGTGGTTCGGCGGCTATTTGCCGATGCAGAAGGTCGAGAAGACCTCGCCGAGGATGTCCTCGACGCCGATGGCGCCGGTGACACGGGCCAGGGCGTCGGCGGCCCGGCGCAGGTCGTCGCCCGCCATCTCTGGCGCCAAGTCAAGCGCGCGACGTCCCGCCTCGACTGCAGCCAGGGCCTCGACCAGACGGCGGCGATGGCGCTCGCGCGTCACCGCCGGGAAGTCGGCGCCCGACAGATCGCGGGCCAGACGGGCGGCGATCCAGTCATGGAGATCGGACAAGCCCTCCCCGCTCGTCGTGCTGACGGACAGGGCCTCAAGCCCGTCGACCGGCTTCGCGGCGCCGAGGTCGGCCTTGTTGAGGATCTGCAGATCCTCAACCTGGGCGAAGGCGGCGGCGGGGTCATCCCCCTGCCCTTCATCTGGCGCGCGGACCCAGAGGCGCAGGTCAGCGTCTTGCGCCCGCAACCGCGCCCGGCGGATGCCCTCGGCCTCGACCACATCCTCGCTTTCGCGCAGGCCGGCGGTGTCGGACAGGGTGACGGCGTAGCCGCCGATCATCAGTTCGGCGTCGAGAACATCGCGGGTCGTGCCGGCGATGGGGGTGACGATGGCCGCTTCACGCGCCGTCAGGGCGTTGAACAGCGACGACTTGCCAGCGTTGGTCTCGCCGATCAGGACGATACGATAACCCTCGCGCACCCGCCGACCGCGATCGGAATCGGCCAGAGCCGCGCGCAGATCGGCGGCCAGCTGGTCCAGAACCGGGCCGGCCGTGCGGGCCAAATTGTCGGGGACCTCCTCGTCCGGGAAGTCGATCTCGGCCTCGACCAGCGACAGGGCCTTGAGCAGGTCGCGACGAAAACCGGCGTAGGCGGCAGACAGGGCGCCGTCCAACTGCCCCAGGGCCTGAGACTTCTGGGCCGTCGTTTCGGCGTCGATCAGGTCGGCGACGGCCTCGGCCTGGGCCAGGTCCATGCGGCCGTTCTGGAAGGCGCGGCGGGTGAATTCACCCGGCTCTGCGGGACGGACCTTCAAGGCGATCAGGGCGCGGCTGGCGGCCTCGATCACGGCCCGGCCGCCGTGCAGATGCAGTTCAGCGGAGTCCTCGCCGGTGTAGGAGTTGGGGCCAGGAAAGCGCAAGACCAGGGCCTGATCCACCATCTCGCCGTCATGACGCAGGGTGCGCAGCGCCGCCAGACGCGAGGTCAGCCCCCCTGCCCCCAGCGCGCTCAGCGCCGCGTTCACGCCTGGCCCGGACAGGCGCAGGATGGCGATGGCGCCGCGTCCGGGCGGGGTGGCCAGGGCGAAGATGGTGTCAGCGTCGGCGCTCAAGTCGTCAGGCCTTGGGCGCGCCCGTGACGGCGGCTTCCATCAGACGCCGGAACTGATCCTGGGCTTGAGCGCCGAAGCTGGTCCAGGTCTTCATCAGTTCGTCGGGCTGCATGGCCGCCATGTTGGCGTCCATCCGCTTCTGCATCTCGGCCACCAGATGATCGTTCAGGACGGTGACGTCGGGCAGGCCGAAGAAGGCGCGGGCCTCAGCCGGGGTGCAGTCGATTTCGATGTTCAGCTTCATGGCGTCTGCCTTTCAGGCTGGCTTGGTTTCACGTGAAACATGCCCTCAAGCCGCCGCCCGCCGTGCGGGCGGCGCCAAGACCGGAATTATGTATTCATGGACTGGAAGAAGTCGCCGTTGTTCTTGGACTGGCGCATCTTGTCGAGCAGGAACTCGATCGCGTCCTGCGGCCCCATCGGGTTGAGGATCCGGCGCAGGACATAGGTCTTGGCCAGCTGATCCTTCGGCGTGATGAGGTCTTCCTTGCGGGTGCCGGACTTGAGCACGTCGATGGCCGGGAAGATGCGCTTGTCGGCGACCTTGCGGTCCAGCACGATTTCCGAGTTACCCGTGCCCTTGAACTCTTCGAAGATGACCTCGTCCATGCGGCTGCCGGTGTCGATCAGGGCCGTGGCGATGATGGTCAGAGACCCGCCCTGCTCCACGTTACGCGCGGCGCCGAAGAAGCGTTTGGGCCGTTGCAGGGCGTTGGCGTCGACGCCGCCGGTCAGCACCTTGCCCGACGACGGGACGGTGGCGTTGTAGGCGCGGCCCAGACGGGTGATGGAGTCCAGCAGGATGACGACATCCTTCTTGTGCTCGACCAGACGCTTGGCCTTTTCGATGACCATTTCGGCGACGGCGACGTGGCGGGTGGCGGGCTCGTCGAAGGTCGAGGCGACGACCTCGCCCTTCACCGTGCGCTGCATGTCGGTGACTTCTTCCGGACGTTCGTCGATCAGGAGGACGATCAGGAAGACTTCCGGGTGGTTGCGCTCGATCGACTTGGCGATGTTCTGCAGCATGACCGTCTTGCCCACCCGCGGCGGGGCGACGATCAGGCAGCGCTGGCCCTTGCCGAGCGGGGCGACGATGTCGATGACCCGGCCCGAGCGGTCCTTCAGCGTCGGATCCTGGATTTCCATGTGCAGACGCTCTTCGGGATAGAGCGGCGTCAGGTTGTCGAACAGGACCTTGGTCTTGACCATCTCCGGATCTTCGAAGTTGATCGTGTCGACCTTCAACAGGGCGAAGTAGCGCTCGCCCTCGCGCGGACCGCGCACGGCGCCGTGCACCGTGTCGCCCGAGCGCAGGCCGAAGCGGCGGATCTGCGACGGCGAGACATAGACGTCGTCGGGACCCGGCAGGTAGTTGGCGTCGGGGCTGCGCAGGAAGCCGAAGCCATCCGGCAGGATCTCCAGCACGCCCGAGGCGATGATCTCCACCTCTTCGTCGGCCAGGGTCTTGAGGATGGCGAACAGCAGGTCCTGCTTGCGCAGGTTGCCGGCGTTCTCGATGTCCAGTCCCTCGGCGAAGGCGACCAGCTCTTCCGGCGTCTTCTCGTTCAGTTCCTGCAAGGTGATGCGGCCGTTGGGAACAATGGGCTCGCCGTCTTCGTCCTCATCGTCGGCCGTGGTGTCGATACCCGTATCGTCGTTGACGATATCAGTCGCTGCTTCGACCTCGACTTCAGGTTCCGGCTCAGACGTCGGCTCAGCGGCGCGCGAGCCGCCCAGAGTCAGCGTCTTTCTTGGACGTTCCGCAGCCGTTTCAAGGACTTCCGGAGCCTGGTCGTTGTTCTCGGGCGTATCGGTCATGGCGTGCTCGCTCACGCGCTCAAACGCGATCAGCGTTGAGGGCGGTTCGTCTGTCGATGTCGCGGCCTTGCGGCCAGAGGGGGGACGACGGGCTCCCGCAGGATCAATCCGGCAGGCGTCGCAAGAAGAGAGGGAACGCCCTGCGGATCGCAATGGGATCACGTCGAACGGTTCACCACGAGCGGAACCACGAATGACCCAACCGCGTCAAGCAAGGCGGTATCAGAAAGGCTGGCGGTCAGGCGGCAAGCGACCCCCCCCCGGGAGCGTTATCGCCCCTAGAATGTCCATTCAAGGGTGACGGACAGCACCATGACGATGGCCAGCAGGAAGGGAATCTCGTTGGTCATGCGCCAGAAGCGACCCGAATATTTCGACGTGCCTGCAACGATCTTCTTTCGCTGACCGGCCAGGAAACCGTGCCAACCCGCCAACAGGAAGACACCGACCAGCTTGGTCACCATCCAGGGCTGGTGCGCAAAGCTCCAGTCGGCGCCGTCGCCGCTGCGCAGCCACAGCAGCCAGCCGCCGAAGACGAAGGCCAGGATCATGGCCGGATTGATGATGATGCGTAGAAGCCGCGACTGCCACAGGCGCAACAGGGCCTGCATTTCGCCGCGCAAGGGCTCGGGCCTGGCGTTCTGCTCGGCGTCATAGGCGAACAGACGCGGCAGGAAGAGCATGCCGGCCATCCAGGCGATCACCGCCAGGATGTGAAGTCCGCGCGCGAGATTATAATAGTCCATAAGGATCCCCTCGACCGGTCAGGCCGCCTTTGAACAACCGCTGGGACAGGCTTTCAAGCGGGCGCATGGTCCCCCCTTCGACGGGCCCTGCGGCGCCACGCCCGAGGTCCCTAATGCGGCCTCGACGGCCTGGGCCAGGGCCGCGATGAAGGACGGCTCAATGCCGACGGCGGGCGTGCGCAGATAGGGGGCGCAGCCGACGTGCGCGGCCAGTTCCCCGTATTCCAGATCCAGCTCGACCAGGGTTTCGATGTGTTCGGAGACGAAGGCGATCGGCACCACCACGGCGCCGACGCCGTCCCGCCCTGCCTGTTCGATAGCCTGGGGCGTAGCCGGTCCCAGCCATTTCAGCGGCCCGACCCGGCTCTGATAACAAATGGCCCAGTCCGTCAGACCCATGCGGGCGACGATCGCTGCGACCGTGGTCTCGACCTGAGCCTGATAGGGATCGCCGGCGGCGACCAGTTTTTCTGGAATGCCATGGGCCGAAAACAGCACGCGCACGGGCTGGCCCTCGGCACGATCCATGGTCTCGCGGATCAGCTTGGCCTGAGCCTCGACCAGACCCTCGGCGTCGGGATAGCAGCAGACGGCGTGAACCTCGCCAGGCCCCTTGTAGGCCTCGTTCCAGACCTTGAGCGAAGAGGCCGTCGTCGTGGTCGAGAACTGCGGATAGAGGGGCAGAAGCACGACATGGTCGGGCTGGAAATCCGCCACCGCGCGGGCCGTGTCCTCGGTAAAGGGGTGCCAGTAGCGCATGGCGATGAAGACCTCGGTCTCATCGCCGGGCGCCGCGTCCGCGAGCACCTCAGACAGGGCGGCGGCCTGTTTCAGGGTCTCGGGCAGCAGCGGCGAGCCCCCCCCCATCAGGGCGTAGTTGGCCTGAGCCGATTTCTCGCGCCGTGAGGAGATCAGCCGCGCCAGGGGCGTGCGCACTATGGCCGGCAAGCCGATGATGGCCGGGTCGTTGAACAGGTTGAACAGGAAGGGTTTCACCGCCTCCGGCCCATCAGGCCCGCCGAGATTGGTCAGCACCACGGCCACGCGCCGGTTCGATCGGCTCGGCTCGGCGGTCATGATCACTGAGCTCCGATCCGGCGCAGGACCTGTTCCACGTGAGCGATCGGGACGTCCGGCAGGATCCCGTGGCCCAGGTTGAAGATCCACGGCCCCTGGCCCCAGGCCTCCATCAGTTGATCGACGCGGCGATCCAGCGCGGGACCGCCGGCGCGGAGGAGAAGCGGATCGAGCGCGCCCTGGATCGGCTTGATGGCCTGGACCCGTTTACCAACCTCCAGAGGACAGGCGGTGTCCAGCGCCACGGCCTGAACGTCGCAACTGCTGGCGTAACGCTCTGCAAGCGCCGCAGAGCCCCTCGGGAAGCCGATGAGCGGCACGGTGACCCCCAGGGCCCGGGCGCGGGCCACAAGCGCCTGGTGAGGCTTCAGGACGAGGCTTTCGAACAGATCGTCGGGCAGGCCCTCGGCCCAGCTCTCGAAGATCTTCAGAACCTGGGCGCCCGCGTCCTGCTGCATCTTCAGATAATGGGCGGTGGACTCGACCAGAACCTCGAGAAGGGCGGCGACCTTTTCCGGCTCGGCATAGGCATAGGTGCGGGCCGTGGCGCGCTCCCCCTTGCCAATGGTGCGGGCTTCGCCGTCCAGCATATAGGTGGCCACGGTCCAGGGCGCGCCGGCGAACCCGATCAGAGCCTTTGACGGATCCAGTTCAGCACGAACAAGGCTCAGGGTCTGGCCCACCGACTTCAGGGCTTCCCCTGCCTGGTCAGCCAGCTCCCGCATCGACTCCACCGACGGCAGGGCGCCAAGACGCGGACCTTCACCGGCTTCGAACCAGACCTTTTGTCCCAGAGCGCCCGGGATCAGCAGGATGTCGGCGAAGACGATGGCCGCGTCGAAGCCGAAGCGGCGCATCGGCTGAAGCGTCGCCTCGGCCGCCATCTCCGGGTTCATGCAGAAGGCGATGAAGTCCGGCGCCTTGGCCCGCAGCTCTCGGTATTCCGGCAGGTAGCGCCCGGCCTGACGCATGAACCACACGGGCGGACGGGTCGTAGTCTGGCCCTGGAGAGCCTGGATCAGAAGAGGAGTGCTCATGCCTTGGGCTTTAGGATGCACACCCCCAAGCCTCAATCCCTATTCAAGAATAAGAATTTGAAAGAATTGGAGGATGGAAGCAGGGCGCTGGAATGCGGGGATAGTTCGCGGCCATACCGTCGATCGACAGGTTTCTCCCCGATTTCGAGTGAACCAATCCGACGACCCCGGCGATAGTGTGTTGATTGCGGGGATAACACTTGCCGAATCCGCTGTGACGGGAGTCCGACCTGGGCGCCGTTGTGGGAAAGGCGCCGGGCGCCAATTCTGGACAAGGCGCCTTATCCCCGGGTGAGGATAGAAATTCGGCGCCTGCATGAACGACTCCAGGCGCCGTTCGACCATTGGCGCCCGCGATCCCCGCTCGCGACCGGGAGCGGGGCTTGCTAGAGGATTCGGCGCCCAGTCGATGTCGAACGGCGCCCCGACTTTTACACAGGCTGCGGGGACATAGGCCGACACTATCGACCGAGGCGACCGAGGATGAGGAGACGATCAAAGTCATGAGCCCCGCCCGACCGTCGTCGCGTCTCGCCACCTATTTCCACGTCCACCTGGTCTCGGATTCGACCGGCGAGACCCTGAACGCCATGGCCAAGGCGGTGATCGCCCGTTTCGACGGCGTCATTCCCATCGAACACATCTACGCCCTCGTCCGTTCAGCCAAGCAGATGGAGCGGGTGCTGGAAGAGGTCGCGGGGGCGCCTGGCGTGGTTCTGCATACCCTGGTCGACCGGGAACTGCGCGAGCAGTTGGAGGATGGCTGCCGTCGGCTGCAAACGCCGCAGATCGGGGCCCTGGATCCGCTGGTCGGCGCGCTGTCGGGCTATCTGGGGACCAATATCTCGACCCGCGTCGGGGCCCAGCACGCTCTGGACCACGGCTATTTCAACCGCATCGGCGCCCTGGACTTCGCCATCGCCCACGACGACGGCCAGGGCACGCTGGAGCAGCTGGAGCATGCCGATGTGGTCTTGTGCGGCGTCAGCCGCACCTCCAAGACCCCGACCTGCATCTATCTGGCCAACCGCGGCATCCGCGCCGCCAATGTGCCGCTGGTGCCGGGTCAGGAGGACGGCGAGCGGTTGATGCAGCTGAAGAACCCCCTGGTCGTCGGTCTGACGGTCTCGCCCGATCGGCTGGTGCAGATCCGCCGCAACCGACTGGAGGGGCTGAACGCCCACCACGCCTCGGACTATGTCGACCACGATGCGGTGCGCGAGGAAACGGTCAAGGCGCGGCGCGCCTTTGAGCGGCGCGGCTGGCCGACGATCGACGTGACCCGCCGCTCGGTCGAGGAGACTGCGGCGGCCATCATCAACCTTCTGAGCGAGCGGCGGACGCGCCGCGTGGGGACTGCCTGGTGAAAAACGACGGCGAACGACTGATCCTGGCCTCAAAGAGCGCGGCGCGACGCGCCATCCTGACCGAGGCGGGCGTGCCCTTTACGGTACAGGTGGCCGATGTGGACGAGGACGCGCTGAAGACGCCGGGCGTCGATCCGGTCGAACTGGCGGTGGAGCTGGCGCGGGCCAAGGCCCTGGCCGTGTCGCGCCACGACGCCGAGGCCTGGGTCCTGGGCGCCGATCAGACCCTGGCCTTTGACGGCGGCCTGGTCTCCAAGGCGCCGACTCTGGCGGCGGCGCGCGAGCGGTTGATGGCCATGCGCGGCCGCAGCCATCACCTGCATTCCGGCGCGGCCCTGGCCCGCAACGGTCAGGTGGTCTGGTCCGGCGTCGATACGGTCGAGATGAAGATGCGCGACTTTTCCGACGCCTTCCTCGATGCCTATCTGGCGGCCGAGGGCGAGGCCCTGCTGGCCTGCGTCGGCTCCTACCGGCTGGAGGGCCTGGGCTCGCAGCTGTTCGAGGCGGTCGAGGGCGACTATTTCACCGTTCTGGGCCTGCCGCTGTGGCCGGTTCTGGCCGAACTGCGCCGCGCCGGAGTGATTGTCTCGTGAGCCCCTCCCCTACGCCAAATCGTATCACCGGCGCCGCCCTGCTGGCCGGCATCGCCGGCCAGCCCGTCAGCCATTCGCTCAGCCCCGTGATTCACAACGCCTGGCTGGAGGCCGGTGGCATCGACGGCGTCTATGCGCCGTTCGCGCCGAAAGACGCCGCAGGGTTCGATGCTCTGGTGGCTGCCGGTCGCGCCGGCCTGGTCCAGGGGCTGAACGTCACGGCTCCCTTCAAGCAACAGGCTTTCGCCCTGGCGAGTGAGGCCAGCAAGGCCGCTCAGGCGACGGGCTCGGCCAATATCCTGGTGTTTGAGGACGGTCGTGTGTTTGCCGACAGCTCGGACGGCGTCGGCGTTCTTTATGCCTTGGCCGAACAGGCGCCGGCCCTGAACCTGCAGGGCGCCGTCGTCGTTATGCTGGGCGCTGGCGGGGCGGCGCGAGCGGGCGCGGGCGCCCTGATCGAGGCAGGGGCCGGCATTCGCATCCTCAACCGCTCGCGCGACCGGGCCGAGGCCCTCGCCGCCGATCTAGGGCCGTCGGTTAAGGTGGCCGATGAGACAGCTCTGGCCTCGGCCGATCTGGTCATCAACGCCCTGAGCGTGCAGCCGGGGATTGATCTGTCGGTCTTGAAGCCGGACGCCGTGGTCATGGACATGACCTACAAGCCCGTCGTCACCCCCTTCCTCGCGGCGGCGAAAGCCCGAGGCCTCACCACGGTGGACGGCCTGGCTATGCTGATCGGCCAGGCGACTCCGTCATTCACGGCCCTGTTCCGGCGCCCGCCTCCGCCGCTGGACCTGCGCGCCCTGCTGTTGAGCCATCTGGGCGACGCGGCGTGATCGTCCTCGGTCTGACGGGCTCGATCGGCATGGGCAAGTCCACCACGGCCCGGATGTTCGCCGACGAAGGGGCCCTGCTGTGGGACGCCGACGCCGCCGTGCATCGGCTCTATGCACCGGGCGGAGCGGCGGTCGCCTCGCTGGACAAGGCTTTTGCCGACGTGGTGGTCGACGGCGCCGTGGACCGCACGCGACTGGCGGCGGCTCTGGGGCGCGACGAAGACGCGTTCAAGCGTCTGGAGGCCATCGTCCATCCTCTGGTGGCGCAGGACCGGGCCGAGGCTCTGGCCAAGGCGCGAGCTGAGGGCGTTCGGCTGGCCGTCCTCGACATCCCCCTCTTGTTTGAGACGGGCGGCGACGCCTTCGTGGACGCCGTGGTCGTGGTCACCGCTGATCCCGAGGTGCAGGCGACGCGTGTTCTCGCCCGTCCCGCCATGACTCGCGAACGGTTCGAGGCCATCCTGGCCCGCCAGACGCCCGACGCCGAAAAACGCCGCTGCGCGGACTTCCTGGTCGATACGGGCCGGGGCCTGGACGCCGCACGGGATCAGGTGCGCGGAATCGTGGGGACAGTCCTTGATCCGTCGTGGACGCCGCCGGCCCGAGACTGAGCCGGCTCTTTCGCCCGGGCGCGGCTTACCGCATTAAGGGGCATGGCCCGCGAAATCGTTCTCGACACCGAAACCACCGGATTCGATCCCAAGACCGGCGACCGCCTGATCGAGGTCGGCTGTATCGAGATTCACGACCTGCTGCCGACGGGCCGGACGTTTCACCGTCTGGTCAACCCTGAGCGGTTGATCCCGCCGGACGCGATCCGGGTGCACGGCATCACCGACGACCACGTCAAGAACGCGCCCAAGTTCCATGAGATCGCCGCCGACCTGCTGGACTTTATCGGCGATGCGCCCCTGATCGCGCACAACGCCAACTTCGACCGCAACTTCATCGACTTCGAGTACAGCCGCATCGGCCAGAAACCGCCGCTGCAGGAGCGCTGGATCGACACGCTTCAGTTGGCGCAGAAACGCTTTCCGGGGATGCCCAACTCCCTGGACGCCCTGTGCAAGCGCTTCAAGATCTCGTTGGTGGACCGCACCCTGCACGGCGCCCTGATCGACTCCCGCCTGCTGGCCGAAGTCTATCTGGAACTGCGCGGCGGCAAGGAACGGGCGCTGGACCTGACCACGGCTCGCAGCCCGCAAGCCGTGGCGGCGGCCGCCTCGGTCAGCCACGGGGCGCGACCCCATCCCCTGCCCTTGCGCTCGACCGAGGCGGAACAGGCGGCGCATCTGGCCTTCCTGAAATCCTCGCTGAAGGATTTTAGCCTCTGGGCTGGCTACGGCGTGACCGTCGAGGTCAAGGACGAGGCGGCGGCCTAAAGCGCGGGGTCCATCAGGATGTAGGTCCCCGGCTTCTCCTGAAAGGCGTCGATCTGCGGGACCAGGCGGCGGAAATGTTCGCTGGCGCAGTGGACGTCCAGCGCGGCCTGATCGGGCCATTCCTCGATGAAGATGAAGTGGCCGGGCTGGCGCTGATCCGTGAACAGATCATAGGCGAGGCAAAGCGGCTCTTCGCGCGTCAGCCGCACCAGTTCACGATAGAGCGGCATGACCGCCTCGATGTGTTGGGGCTTGATGAAGTCTTCGGCGATGACCTTCAGCACAGCGGCTCGCGCTCCCTTATAGACATAGAAAAGGGGGCGCCCCACGGACGCCCCCAAACCTTCCGCTCAAGCAGCGAGGCGCCGCGCGCCTCGCGTTGGCGGTCTTCCTTAGAAGTTATGCCTGACCGGTTTCGGCCGGGCCGCTGGCGATCTGCTGCTGACGGGCGACGTAGATGGCGGCGAAGTCGATCGGGTCGACCATGAAGGGCGGGTAGAAACCGCCGTCCGATGTGGCCTGGGCGATGACCTGACGGGCGAAGGGGAAGAGGTAGCGCGGGCATTCGATCAGCAGCATGGGCTCGATGTCCTGGGGCGCGACGCCCGTCAGGGCGAACAGGCCGCCATAGACGAGTTCCACGTGAAACACGGCGTTCTTGTCGTCGCCCGTGGCCTTGACCGACAGCTTCAGGTCCAGCTCGAACAGACCGTCGGGACGACCGGCGGCGTTCATCTCCACGCCCATGTCGATGGCGGGCTTGCCTTCGATACGCAGGCTTTCCGGGGCGCGCGGGTTCTCGAAGGACAGGTCGCGGACGTATTGCGCCAGAATGCGGAAGCCGGGACCGGCTGGCTGGCCCTGGCCTTCCATCGGCTCGGTCTGGCCGTTGGCGGCGGTGTCGGCGGGGGCGGTGGCGTCGGTCATGAAGATAGCCGTCAGTCTGAAAACCAAGGGGACGCCGGACCGCTCCGGGTCCGGGGTGAAGGGGCCGCGACTACCACGGCGAGGCTATTGGCCGCAACGGCGAGACCCGCGTTCTGAAGCCCCCTCGCCTTGCGCCGGACAGGATCGCCCCCTAATCCTCACAATAACAGATGCGCGTCCGTTGAACCCCGGGGCGCGCGCTAATCCCAGGGAAGCCCCGTGCCCGTACAATTCCAGATCGTCATGTTCGCCATCGTCGCCGCGGTGCTGCTGTTCATGCTCTACAACGTGCTGGGCAAGAAGGTGGGCCGCCAGCCGCAGGAAGACGCCCGCTTGCCGCAAACGACCGCGCCCGGACAGGCGGCGCCGGCCCTGACGCCCGGGGTGGACCCGGTCACGGCCGCCGCCGTGGCGGGGCTCAAGGCGCGCGACCCGGCCTTCGACCCGGCTCGCTTTGTCGAAGGCGCCCGCCAGGCCTATGAGACCATCGTCCGAGGCTATGCTGCGGGCGATCGCGACGCCTTGCGGCCCTTGCTGACGCCGGCGGTCATGACTTCGTTCGAAGCGGGCATTGCGGCGCGCGAAGCGCGCGGCGACCGCGAGCAGACCGAATTCCTGCATCCCCCGCGCGCCGATCTCGAGTTGGCTACGGTCAAGGACGAGCGCGCCATCGCCAAGGTCCGCTTCCTGGCGGAAATGCGCAGCACCGTGACCCCAGCCGTGGGCGAGGCCGCGACCGAGGAGCGTCGCACCGCCGAGTTGTGGACCTTCGAGCGTACGCTTGGCGCGGCGGACCCCAACTGGGCCCTGGCCCGTGTCGAGCCGGCCAACGCCTGATGCGCGCCGTCGTCCTGCCGTCCGCCTCGACCTCGGCTCGGTCTGGCGCGGCCAGGGTCGGCGCCCTCTCGTTCCTGATGTTCGTGGCCGCTTGCGCTTCGGCCCCGCCCGTCGTTTCGCCGGTTTCGCCTGATCCCGGTCCGGGTCCGGGTCCGGGTCCGGTTTCGCCGCCGACCGCGGGCGAAGGTCTGAGCCTGGCGGCCCTGCCCGGCTGGGCCCAGGAAGACCATCTGGCCGCCTTCCGCGCCTATGTCGCCGGCTGCGGCCGCGCCAAAGGGGCTGGGGCTGCGGCCGTCTGCGCCCGCGCCCGGGACCTGGCGGACCGGCGGCTGTCGCCCAGCGACGCCCGCAGCTTTCTCGAGACCCACTTCGTCGCGACCGAAGCGCGGACGGATAACGGCCGCGCCGGTCTGCTGACCGCCTATTTCGCTCCCGAGTATCCTGCGCGTGGCGCGCCTGATGCGGAGTTCGACGCCCCGGTCCTCAGCCGCCCGACCAATCTTTCCGAGGTCGGCGATCGCGCCGCGATCGAAGCCGGATCGGCCCGGTCGTCGGTGCTGGCCTGGATGCGGGCCGAGGACCTCTTCTTCCTGCAGATACAGGGATCCGGAACCCTGACCTTCCCGGACGGCGCCCGACTGCGCGCCGCCTACGCCGCCGACAATGGCGCTAGGTTCGTCGGCATCGCCCGCCCCATGGCGGAGCGGGGCCTGCTGCCACAGAACGGCACTTCGGGCGACGCCATCCGCGCCTGGCTGGCGGCCCACCGCGGGGCCGAGGCCCGTGAGGTGATGGCGTTGAACCCGCGCTACATCTTCTTCGCCATCAGCCCGGATAAAGGCGACGAGGCGACCGGCGCCGCCGGCGTTCCCCTGCCCGCGCGCCGTTCGGTGGCCGTGGACCCGTCGCACTGGACCTATGGCGACGCCGTCTGGATCGAGGCCGACGGCGGCAACCTGATCGGGGCCAGGGCCAGCTACCGCGGCCTGGTCATGGCGCTCGACACCGGCTCGGCCATCCGCGGCCCCGTCCGCGCCGACCTCTATATCGGCCGGGGGGATGCGGCGGGGCAGGAAGCCGGCGCCGTGCGGCATCCCTTACGGATGTGGCGGCTGACGCCGAAGGGGTGAGGCGGGGAGGTCAGGCTGCATTCGACCCATAGGACACCTTCTCGCCTAGCTAGGGCACCAACCCGGTAGGGGAGTCTCCAAGTGAACTTCAGCCAGGGGGGAGTCGTCCCGCTTTACGAAAACGCCGCCGCTAGCGTCGCCAAATACCTGAAGGCGCATGGCCTGAGGAGGCCGACCCTCACCCTCCACAAAGATGATGCCTTCCGAGATCACGTATGACCCTCGGACAGGTCCAACTCGGTGACGGGGGCGAGCATAGGTTCCGTCGGGACAGAAGACTCCAGCGTATCCCCCAATACTGATCTCGCTCACATACTTCATCGCCTTCCCGCTGAAGGCAGATGCGATCTGCGTCCCTGAAAGCGGGTGGATTCTCTCCTCAACGGATCGAGAACCGTTGCGCCAAGTAGTGCTGACGCTAGCGAGATCAGACCATAGGTCGACATCGATATTCCCTACTGCGACGCTGTGTGGTGGATCATAACTGATCTGAAGCCGTGGGCGAACAAGTCCGCTAACACCCTTAAGCGAACTTCGCTTCACGACCCGTTGCGGACGTCATGGAAGGCCTTCCGAATTGCCTACTGTGGCCAATCCAAAGTCTTCTTACGATCAGCTAATCGCGATTTCGCTCGACGCCTGTAGAACCATTCCACCGCTTCTGGCACGAGTAGCAGAGGGATAATAACCGCTATCCCGCGCCACCACTCGGCGCTCAGCCATTGCCCCGCGATCGGCAGCCGATCTTTGACGTGGAACGCAGAAGCAAGCATCACACCAATTGCCAGCAAGCGCATCGCTAGCAGCAGAAAGGTGATTGATCGCGGCGGTCGTGCCGCTTGATTTAGCGCAAGCTCACGGCCCGATAGCTTCTCGCCAAACAACCGACCCAACACGTTCCCTCGCTTCATATCAGCCTTCGCTAGGAACCATATACCATCCAGCTACAAGTCTGCTTCCCACCCTTTGCTGACTCTCTCTACCGCCGCTTGAGGCTGCCCAGGACGCCGCGCAGGAGTTCGCGGGTGATGGTTGTGCCTGCGGTGCGCAGGACGGACTTGGTCAGGGCCTCCATCGGCGTCTGGCGGGATGAGGCGCGGGCGCGCGGCGCGGCGCGTTCGCGGGTCGGCGCGGGCGCCGAGCGGGTCGCCCTTTCGGCGGCCTTGGCCTCGGCGGAGGCGCTGGCGGCTTCAGCCTCGATGCGCTCGGCCTGGGCGCGGCGGGCTTTCAGGACCTCTTCGGCGGACTCGCGGTTGATGGCGGTGTCATAGGTCCCGCGCACCGGGCTGGCCGCCATGACGGCGGCGCGTTCGGCGTCGGTGGCGGGGCCCAGGCGCGAGTCCGGCGGACGGATCTTGGTCTGGGCCACCACGGTCGGGGCGCCCTTGTCGTCAAGGGTCGAGACCAGGGCCTCGCCCACCCCCAGCCCCTGAATGGCCTCGGCGGTATCGAAGGCGGGATTGGTGCGGAAGCTCTGCGCTGCGGCGCGCAGGCCCTTCTGTTCGGCCGGGGTATAGGCGCGCAGGGCGTGCTGCACCCGGTTGCCCAGTTGGGCCAGGACGGTGTCCGGGATGTCGGCCGGGTTCTGGGTGACGAAATAGACCCCGACCCCCTTGGAACGGATCAGGCGCACCACCTGCTCGACCTTTTCCAGCAGGCCCCGGGGCGCGTCGTTGAACAGCAGGTGGGCCTCGTCGAAGAAGAAGACCAGGCGCGGCTTCTCTGGGTCGCCGATCTCGGGCAGTTGTTCGAACAGTTCCGACAGCAGCCACAGCAGGAAGGCGGCGTAGAGGCGCGGGCTGTTCATCAGCCGCGTCGCGTCGAGGACGTTCACCTGACCCCGCCCGTCCAGCGAGGTGCGCATCATGTCCTCCAGCCGCAGGGCCGGCTCGCCGAAGAAGGCCTTGCCGCCCTGCTGTTCCAGTTGCAGCAGGGCGCGCTGGATGGCGGCGATGGAGGTTGGCGAGACATTGCCGACCTCCCGGCCGATGGTCTGGGCGTTCTCTCCGACATAGGCCAGCAGGGCGCGCAGGTCCTCGAGGTCCAGCAGCAGCAGGCCTTCCTTGTCGGCGACATGGAAGGCGACGGTCAGGACGCCTTCCTGCACGTCGTTCAACTCCAGCATCCGGGCCAGAAGCGTAGGGCCGACGTCCGAGACCGTGGCGCGGATCGGGTGGCCCTTCTGACCGTAAAGGTCCCAGAAGACCACGGGCGCGGCCTTGCCGGTCAGGCTCAGCCCCATGGCGCCGGCGCGCTCGGCGAACTTCTCCACATTTCCCGCCTGGCTGATGCCCGACAGGTCGCCCTTGACGTCCGCGCAGAAGACCGGGACGCCCGCGTCGGAAAAGCCCTGGGCCATGATCTGCAGCGTTACGGTCTTGCCGGTGCCGGTGGCGCCGGCCACCACGCCGTGGCGGTTGGCGCGCTTGAACAGCAGGTTTTCAGCGGCGCCCTCGAAGGACTGGCCGAGGAAGAGGGCGGCGGCGGCGGCGGCGTCGGTCATTCGGGCGTTCTCCTGCGTCCGGGCGCATGGTTATCCGACCGGGCCGGAGCCGCAAGGCGGAACCGCAAGGCTTTACAGCGATTGACGCTGTCCCCGCCGCCCGTGACAGTCCCCCTCATGAAACTGCCTATCTCGCTTCAGACCTCTTCGGTCGCGCGCAACGCCCTGGTCCTGATCGCCGTCGTGGCGGGCGGCGCGGCCCTATATTGGCTCAGGGACATCCTGACGCCCCTGGCCATGGCCATCTTCCTGATGATCATGATCGACGGGATGAAGCGGGCGATAGAGCATCGCACGCCCGTGCCGTCGCGCTTCGCCGGGACGGCGGCGCTGATCCTGGTGGTTCTGGGCTTTCTTCTGTCGATCTGGATCATCGTCGACGGAGCGGCGGGCTTCTTCACCGACGCCTCCGGGGTCTCGGCCAGCATCGGTCCGCGACTGGACCACATCATCGCCGACATCAGCGGTCTGGTGGGCCTATCGGACCCGCCGACCCTGAACGAGCTGATCGCCGGCATCGACGTGCGCGGCTGGCTGACCCAGGCGGCGATGCAGGCGCAGGGAGTCGCCTCGGGCGCCTTCTTCGTCATGGTCTATCTGGGCTTCCTGCTGGCCTCCCAGGCAGGCTTCCGCAAGAAGATCGTCGCCATGTTCCCTGATCGCGGCGCCCGCAACGAGGCGCTGGAGGTGTTCAACCGCGTCCGCGGCGGGGTCGAGGGCTATCTCTGGGTTCAGGCCGTCACCGGCGCGCTGATCTGTCTGGTGGCCTGGGTCCTGATGCGGGCGGTCGGCCTGCAGAACGCCGAGTTCTGGACCTTTGTCATCTTCATCGTCGGCTTCATTCCGGTCCTGGGCGGGGCGATCGCGGGCCTGGCGCCGCCCCTGTTCGCCCTGGTCCAGTTCGAGAGCTACTGGCCCGCCCTGATCCTTCTGGTGGGGTTGCAGGCCCTGCTGTTTATCGTCGGAAACCTGATCCAGCCCCGGATGCAGGGCGACAACCAGAACATCGATCCGGTCGTGGTTCTTCTGGCCCTGGCCCTTTGGGGCAAGATGTGGGGCGTCCCGGGCATGTTCCTGTCGACGCCGCTGGCGGTCATGGCCATGGCCATTCTGGCCGAGTTCAAGGGCTCTCGCTGGATGGCGGTCCTGTTGTCCGGGGATGGCGAGCCCTACGCCGCGCGCAAGACGGCGCCTCCGTCGGCCTCGGCGGGCGGCGGCTGGTTCAGACGCCTGCTGGGGCGCGGCAAGCCGCCGCATGAAAAAGACGGCCTCGACGACTGAGCTTGCCCTTGATCCGCCATATCTGGCGACTATCTACCCAATCAGACGACGCGGCCCCCTCCCCCTCCCGGCCGCGAAGTCCAGAGGACCGGCGCTCCCTCCCCCCTCCTGCGCCGGACCCCAAGCAGGCCGTCGAGCGTTTCACGCTCGGCGGCCTTGTTCTTTTCGGGTCCATTTCTTGAGGGCGACCCTCGCCGCATCACGGCTGAATTGGGGCGGTTATTGTCGTCCTTGCTGTTCAGGCGACCGGAATTCGCCCAACTGTGGGCCTTTGGCGCAACATGGTGCGCTGCACACTGAAATTCAGGGTCTGAGCCGCCCCCGGCGCCCTAGCCAGTTCCGCCAGCGGCGCTAAGGTGACGAGGTCAAATCCCTGCGGCCTTCGGCCGTGCTGTTCGAGACCTCACCATGTCCGCCGCTCCGCGCACAGTTTCCGCCACCCCAGCCACTCTGGAGGCGCTGGAAGCGGCCTATGCGCGGATTGTCGCCGGCCCCCCGGGCGCGGCTGAAAAGTCTTTGCTGGCCCAGGCCTTTGAGGACTACGCCGCCGATGAGGCGCCGGAACTGGGCGGCGACGACGTGGCCGCCCTTCTGGGTCTCGTCTGGCGTTCGGCCAAGGCCCGCCAGGCCGGCGACCCCGCCCGCGTCACCGTTGGTCCGCTGACCGGGGCCGACGGCGTCGCTACGGGTTATGACTGTGTCCTGATCCTGCAGGACGACGCCCCCTTCCTGGTCGACAGCGTCCTGGGCGAGCTGGCTGACGCCGGGGTTACCGTGCGCGCCCTGTTCCACCCGGTCGTCGAGGTCGAGTCGGGGCGCCGCGACTCGTTGATCATCGCGGTCATCGACCCCCTGCCGCAGGAGCGCCGCGACGCTCTCGGCGAGGGCCTGGCCCAGGCGATGGCTGACGTGCGCGCCGCGGTGACCGACCACGGCGCCATGGTCCAGCTGATGCAGGACGCCGTCGAGCAGTTGGAGGCCACGCCGCCCGCCGCCATTGATCCCGCCGTGCTGGACGAGAACATCGCCTTCCTGCATTGGGCCAAGAGCGACCACTTCGTCTTCCTGGGGGCCCGCGACTACGCCTATCCGCGCAGCGCCGACGGCGGTTATGCGCCCGAGGCGCCGCTGGACATCTCCGACCAGGGCCTGGGCGTTCTCGGCGATCCCGAACGCCGCGTCCTGCGTCGCGCTTCGGAGCCCGCCGTCCTGACCGCCGCCATGCAACGCCAGCTTGACCTCAGCGAGCCGGTGACGGTGGCCAAGGCCAATATCCGCTCGCGCGTGCATCGCCGCGCCTACATGGACTATGTCGGCGTCAAGCGTTACGGCGCGGACGGCAAGGCCTCGGGCGAGACCCGTTTCGTCGGCCTGTTCACCGCCGAAGCCTATGACAAGATGGCCAAGGAGGTGCCGCTGATCCGGCGCAAGGCGGCCAACGCTCTGGAGCGCGCCGGCAAGGCCCCAGGCAGCCACAACTACAAGCGCCTTAAGAACATCCTCGAGAACTACCCCCGCGACGAGCTGTTCCAGATCAGCGAGGACGAGCTGCTGGAGACGGCGCTCGGCATCCTGCACCTGTATGACCGCCCGCGCATCCGTCTGTTCACGCGCCGCGATCCGTTCGACCGCTTCGTTTCGGTCCTCTGCTTCATCCCGCGCGAACGCTTCGACGCGGGCCTGCGTCAGCGCATCGGCGGAATCCTGGCCAAGGCCTGGGGCGGTCGGGTTTCGGCCTGGTATCCGCAGCTGTCGGACCAACCCCTGACCCGCGTCCACTACATCATCGGCGTTGAGCCGGGCGCCCACCTGGACCCCGATCTCAAGGCCCTGGAGGCCGAGGTGGCCGAGGCCGGCCGCAGCTGGATCGACCGCTTCGAGACCGCCCTGCGCGCCGCCGATGTCGACGAAGTCGCTGTCGGTCCCACCAGCGCCAAATGGGCTGACGGTTTTGGCGTCGCCTATCGCGCCCGCTATGACGCCGCCGAGGCCGTGGCTGACCTGGAACAGTTCGACCGTCTCAACGACGGGTCGGCCGCCGATGGCGTTCATGCTGAACCGGTAGCGGTCCGCGCCTTCCGGACGGCCGACGAAAGCGCGCTGCAGTTCCGCTTCAAGCTCTATCGTCGCGGCTCCGCCGTGCCCCTGTCGGACGTCCTGCCGATCCTGGCCGACATGGGTCTGAAGACGCTGGAAGAGTCGGACCACGTTATTCGCACGACGGGCGACACGCCGGTCTACATCCACGACTTCCTGCTCGAGGATCCGCGCGGAGAGGCCCTGACCTTTGCCGACATCAAGGCCCCGTTCGAGGCCGCCTTCTCCGCGGTCTGGAGCGGCCGGACCGAAAGCGACGGCTTCAACCGTCTGGTGCTGGAACTGGGCGTCGACTGGCGTGAGGCGGCCCTGATCCGCACCCTGGCCCGCTATCGCCAGCAGACCGGCCTGGACCCGTCGCAGGCGGTGCAGGAAACGGCCCTGCGCGAGTATCCGACGGTGGCCCGGGCCATCCTGTCGCTGTTCAAGGCGAAGTTCGATCCGGCCCACGGCGGTTCGGTTGAAGAGCGTGAAGCTCTGGTCGCCGAGCTGAACGACAAGATCATCGCCCTGCTTCAGGATGTGAAGAGTCTGGATCACGACCGGGTGCTGCGCCGCATCGCCCTGCTGATCGGCGCCGTCAAGCGCACCAACTTCTATCAGGTCGACGCCGGGGGCCACGCCAAGCCGCACATCTCGATCAAGATCGCCTCGCGCGAGCTTGAAGACCTGCCGCTGCCCAAACCCTTCCGCGAGATCTTCGTCTGGGCCCCGCACATCGAGGGCGTCCACCTGCGCTTCGGCCCCGTGGCGCGCGGCGGCCTGCGCTGGTCAGACCGTCGCGACGACTTCCGCACAGAGGTCCTGGGCCTGGTGAAGGCCCAACAGGTCAAGAACTCGGTCATCGTTCCGGTCGGCTCCAAGGGC
The DNA here is from genome assembly GCF_049315965.1 of Brevundimonas sp. NPDC058933. Lineage (NCBI taxonomy): Bacteria > Pseudomonadati > Pseudomonadota > Alphaproteobacteria > Caulobacterales > Caulobacteraceae > Brevundimonas > Brevundimonas sp. NPDC058933. The sequence continues at coordinate 194,837 of NZ_JBMOSL010000002.1, read as the reverse complement.
GGCTTCTATCCCAAATGTCTGCCGGTCGGCGGCGACCGCGACGCCATCCAGGCCGAGGCCATCCGCGCCTACAAGACCTTCCTGTCCGGGCTGCTGGACATCACCGACAACATCGTCGGGGAGGGCGCGCCGGTGCGTCCGGGCAATGTCGTGGCCTGGGAAGGCGACGACCCCTATCTGGTCGTGGCCGCCGACAAGGGCACGGCGACCTTCTCCGACATCGCCAACGGCGTGAGCCAGTCCTACGGCTTCTGGCTGGACGACGCCTTCGCTTCGGGAGGGTCGGCCGGTTACGACCACAAGGAGATGGGCATCACCGCGCGCGGCGCCTGGGAGGCGGTCAAGCGTCACTTCCGCGAGATGGGCAAGGACATTCAATCCGAGCCCTTCACCGTGGTCGGCGTGGGCGACATGTCCGGCGACGTCTTCGGCAACGGCATGCTGCTGTCCAAGGCGATCAAGCTGGTCGCCGCCTTTGACCACCGCGACATCTTCATCGATCCCAACCCGGACACGGCAAAGTCCTTCGCCGAGCGTCAGCGTCTGTTCGAGACCCCGCGCACCAGCTGGCAGGACTATGACAAGAGCCTGATCTCGGAAGGCGGAGGCGTCTTCTCGCGCTCGGCCAAGACCATCACCCTGACGTCGCAGATCAAGGCCCTGCTGGATATCGAGGCCGACAGCGTCGATCCGACCACCCTGATGCAGGCCATCCTCAAGGCACGGGCCGAGCTGCTCTACTTCGGCGGCATCGGCACCTACATCAAGGGCGCCGGCGAGACCAACGCCCAGGCTGGCGACAAGGCCAATGACGCCATTCGCATCAATGGCGGCGAAGTCCGGGCTCTGGTCCTGGGCGAAGGCGCCAACCTGGGCGCCACCCAGCTGGGCCGCATCGAGGCGGCGCGCGCGGGCATGCGCCTGAACACCGACGCCATCGACAACTCGGCGGGCGTGGACTCCTCCGACCACGAGGTGAACATCAAGATTCTCACCGGCGGCGCCATCGCCTCGGGTCATCTCAAGGCCGAGGATCGCAACGCCTTGCTGAAGTCCATGACTGACGAGGTCGGCCTCAAGGTCCTCGCCCACAACTACGACCAGACCCTGGCTGTCAGCCTGCAGCAGGCCGAGGGCGCCGACGCGCTCGACGCCCAGCAGGCCTTCATGCAGCACCTGTCTGCGCTGGGTAAGCTCAATCGCGCGGTGGAATATCTGCCCGACGACGCCCGCATGGCCGAGATGAAGCTGCAGGGCTCCGCCCTGACCCGTCCCGAGCTGGCGGTGCTCACGGCCTATTCCAAGCTGGAGCTGTTCGACGAGATCGTGGGCTCGTCGGCGCCTGACGACGCCTTCTTCGAGCGCCTGCTGGTCCACTACTTCCCCGCTCCGCTGGCGAAGTTTGAAGACGACATGAAGCGTCACCGTCTGCGCCGCGACATCATCGCCACCGTCCTGTCGAACGAGATCGTCAACATGGCCGGTCCGACCTTCCCCGACCGTCTGCGTGCGGCGGCGGAGTGCGACACCGCCGCCATGGTCACGGCCTTCGAGACCGCACGTCAGGTCTTCCGTCTGGATCAGGCCTGGACGGCCGTGTCCGCCCTCGACCTGAAGATCCCGGCCGAGGCGCAGACGGCCCTCTATCGCGAGATCGCCAAGGTCCTGCGTCGCCAGACCTACTGGCTGGCCCGCCGCGCCGCGCGTACGGAAACCACGGTCGGCGGCATGATCGCCGCCTATCAGCCTGCCGCCGACGCCCTGCGCGCCGCTGGCCCGGAGGTGTTGTCGCGCTTCGAGCAGAAGCAGTTCGAGGCCCGCGTCGCGACCTTCGTCGGCCTGGGCGCGCCGGAAGACCTTGCCCGCGACATCGCCCTGCTGCGGCCCATGGTGGCTACGGCCGACATCGGCGATCTGGCCAATGAACTGGGCTGGAGCGCCCCGGCGATGGCCCGTCTCTATCACCAGGTCGGCGCCGCCTTCGATTTCGACCGTCTGCGCGTCGCGGCCGGTTCGGTGCCGTCGGGCGATCATTTCGATCGTCTGGCCGTACGTCGCCTGATCCAGGACCTCATGGCCGAACAGCAGCAGCTGACCCGCGCTGTGGCCAAGGCTTCGGCCGAGGCGGCGGGCGCCAGCGAGGAAACCGCAGAACAGGCCGTGGACGCCTGGATCGGCGCCCGCATGGGTCAGGTGGAATCCCTGCGCGCCGCCGTGGACGAGATCGAGACCTCGGGCGCCGGCTGGACCTTCGCCAAGTTGACCATCGCCAACGGGGCTATCAGGGAGGTTCTGGGAAGTTAAGGCTTCCCGGAGCGCTACGCTCGCGACGCGGCCGCTCGCTGTTTGAGCGCAGATCGCGCGCTTCGGCGTCAGTTCAGGGTCCGCTCGTTTCGTCCTTCCTGGCGAAGCGAGCGGTCTTGGCGTTTGGGGCGGCTTGGCGTTAGGTGGTCGCCGCTGTTCAGAGATCCGCAAGGCCGGAAGATCCCATGCCCAGGAAGTTTCTCGTCGTCGTTGACGACAGTCCCGAGTTCGGCGCGGCCCTCGGCTACGCCGCCCGGCGGGCCAAGTCGACGGGCGGCCGCGTCGTTTTGCTGCGCGCCCTGCCGGGGGGCTCGGATGAGCACTGGTCCGGCGTTCGCGATGAAATCCGCAGGCAGCAGCGGGAGGAGGCCGAAGCTCTCCTGACCCGCATAGGCGAAGAGGCGGCCGAGAAATCGGGAGCCGCACCCATCTTCCTGATCGAGGAAGGCGATCCGCAGGACGCCATCCGCAAGGCGGTGGGCGCGGATCCTGACATCAAGATTCTGGTTCTGGCCGCCGGTTCGGGCTCGCGCGGACCCGGGCCCCTGGTCTCGGCCGTGCTGAAACAGGGCGGCGCCTTCAGCGGCCGCAAGCTGCCTGTGACCATTGTTCCTGGCGAACTGACCGAGGCTGACATTGAAGACCTGGCGTAATTCCAGAGGTCGCTATCGCTCGCCGCGCGGCGGGTTCTCTGCTTGAGCGACGATTTGCGCTGGGCGCCGTTCATGAGGTCTTGAAGATGCCGCGCAGCGGGCGCATCTCCCGGCCATGTTCATCCAGACCGAACCCACGCCCAACCCTAATGTCCTGAAGTTCCTGCCGGGCCGCGACGTGGCCCCGGAAGGCGTGCTGGAATACCGCACCATCGACGAGGCCGCGGCTTCGCCGCTGGCCGAGGCCCTGTTCGAACTGGAAGGCGTCGAGGGCGTCTTCTTCGGCGCCGACTATGTCTCGGTCACGCGCGGCGGACAGGCCCCGGACTGGAGCGTGATGAAGCCCTCCATCCTGTCGGTCATCATGGACCACTTCGTCTCGGGCGCCCCGCTGACGCGCGGTGTAGACGCTGTCGCGGACGATGGCGTTGAGGACAGTGAGATCGTCGCCGAGATCAAGGGCCTGCTCGACAGCCGCATCCGCCCCGCTGTGGCGCAGGACGGCGGCGACATCCTGTTCGATCATTTCGATCTGGAAACCGGCGTCCTGCGCCTGAGGATGCGCGGCGCCTGCTCGGGCTGCCCCTCATCGTCCGCCACGCTCAAGTCCGGCGTCGAACAGATGATGCGTCACTACATCCCCGAAGTGACCAGCGTCGAACAGGTCATTTAAGCGCGCCACACGCGTTGCTCGAGCGCATTCCGGCGTCGTTATCTCGGATGGACCCGGGGACGCCGCTGCCCCCCCCTCCTGGCTCAGCGCGCCCATTCATGTTTCACATGAAACACTATCGTCCCGACGGGCGGTGGGGCATGATCGCTGCATGGCCCGTTTCTCTTCCGATGACGACGCTGGCGCAGCAGGCCGCGCTCTCGGCGAAGCCCTGTCCGCTCTACGCCGCGAACGCGGCCTGAGCCAGGCCGAGGCTGGTCAGAGGATCGGCATGACCAGCCAGGGTTGGGGGCTGTACGAAGCCGGCAAGCGTCCCGGCCTGTTCCGCCCGGACGTGCAGCGCCGTCTGGCCGGCGCCCTGGACGCCACGCCCGAGGATCTCGTCCTCCTGATCGGCTCCGCCCCCGCCCTTCAGGCCGGGCCTTCGGCTGACGGTCTCAAGTCCCGTGGTCGCGCTTTTGAGGCCGCTCCTGTCGCCGAACGACGGCGTCTTCAGCTCTCCACGGACGATCTCGCGCCCTGGGCCGCCGCAGGAACGGTGCTGGAATATCTTCCCGAACGCTGGCCTCGCCGTGATCAGGGCTGCGTCATTGAAATGAACGACGGCAGCCTTCGGGCGCGGCTCTATGTTCGCTCCGACGACGCCGAACTGGTTGTGCGCGGCGCCGGCGCCCTGTTGACCATCGAACGGATCCAGCGCGTCCAAACTCGCATGGTCGCAGCGGTGGTTGCGCGTGTTGACGAGTGATGAAACGAAAAAGTTGTTTCCTGTGACGTGATGTGAAACTCTCTTGTCGCTACGATCAGGGAGGCCCGCTCATGAACCGCCGTACTCAGGACATAGACGCCGCCGTGGGCGTGCGGATGGCCGCGCGACGTTCAGCCCTGGGACTGTCGCAGACGGCCGTCGCCCTGCAGTTGGGGATCAGTTTCCAGCAGCTGCAGAAGTATGAAAAGGGGACCAATCGCGTCTCCGCCTCGCGTCTTCATCAGGTGGCGACGGTGCTCGGCTGTTCCGTGGCCGACTTCTTCCCGGCGCGAGCGGATACGCTCGACGGCGACGCGGCGTCGCGTGACTTGACGGCCACCCCTGACGGCCGCGCGCTGGCCCAGGCCTTTCCTCGCATCACCGACCCGGCGGTTCGCCAAGCGGTGGCGCGCGTGGTCGAGGCGCTGGCGTCGGCCTGATCGTCCCGATAGGAAGGCCGGGATGAGAGTTCTGATCGTGGATACGGCGCTGGGCGCCTGCACGGCCTGCGTGGTCGAGGACGGGCGTCTGCTGGGCGTCCGGTCGGAACTGATGACCAAGGGGCATCAGGAGCGGCTGGCGGGCATGGTGCGGGACGCTGTGGCCGACGCCGCCCGGGAAGCCGGCGGCGGCTTCGAGGCGCTGGACCGCATCGGCGTCACAGTCGGACCGGGTTCCTTCACCGGCCTGCGCGTCGGCCTTGCCTTCGCCCAGGGTCTTAGCGCCGCCCTGGACCGTCCGGTCGTGGGCCTTTCGACGCTGGACGGGCTGGCGGTCTCCATCAAGCCGGCGGGACTGGTCGCCGCCCTCATCGACGCCCGTCGGGGTCAGGTCTATGCGCGGCTGTTCCGCGACGGACGTCCCCTCGGCAGAGCCGAAGCCCTGCCGCTGGCGACGGCGGCGGATCGCATCTATGACGCCGCCGCCGGCGCGCCGCCGATCCTTGTTGGGTCGGGCGCCGCCCTGCTGGTCGAGGCTTTTCCCGAGCGCCTGGGCGCAGCCGTAGCCGCGCGACTGCCGGCGCCCTCGCCCGAAGCTCTCGCCTATATGACCGCCGTGGTCGATCCGGCGGCCGCTCCGCCTCGCCCTCTCTACCTGCGCGCGCCGGACGCTGTTCCGCCCCGTCGCCTGCCGGGCCAGCCGCGTCCGCCAGCCACGCCGTGACCGACGCCGCGCATCTCGCCAGCCTCCATGCCGAGGCGTTCGAGACGCCCTGGGATAGGGCCAGCCTGTCCGCGCTGCTGGCCTCGCCCGGCGTTCTTGTCCTGTCGGAAGGCGACGGCTTCATCCTGATCCGGGTGGTGGCTGACGAGGCCGAGATCCTGACCCTGGCCGTACGGCCCGCCGCACGACGCGGCGGTTTGGGCGCGCGTCTGGTCACAGCCGCCATCATCCGCGCTGCGGCGCTCGGCGCCGAGAGGATGTTCCTGGAGGTGGCCGAAGGCAATGTCGCGGCCCGCGCTCTCTACGGCCGGACAGGCTTCGCCGAGGCGGGGCGACGACGCGGTTATTATGCGCGTACGGACGGAAGCCGTGAGGATGCGCTGGTCCTGTCGCTGAACTTGTCGCGACCGCTTCCATAAAACGACGGCTCAGCCTATCTTCCGATCCATGGAACGGATCGAGAAACTCTGCGCCGATCGCGGCATGCGTATGACCGAGCAGCGGCGGGTGATCGCGCGCGTTTTGTCCCAGGCGGAGGACCATCCCGACGTCGAGGAACTGTATCGCCGCGCTTCGTCGATTGATCCGCATATTTCTATCGCCACCGTCTATCGGACCGTCCGACTGTTCGAAGAGGCCGGCGTGGTCGAGAAGCATGACTTCGGCGACGGCCGCAGCCGCTATGAAGAGGCCGGCGACGACCACCACGATCACCTGATCGACACCAAGACGGGCGAGGTCATCGAATTCTTCGACGCCGAGATCGAGCGTCTCAAGAGCGAGATCGCCAAGCGTCTGGGCTTCGAACTGGTCGGCCACAAGCTGGAGCTCTACGGCCATTCGATCGAGGGCGTGGAGCCCAGCGAACGCGAAGGCCTGATCTACAAGCGTCACGCCGCCCGGACCCAGCCTGCGGACAGCTGAGCCTGCGTCTGCTCGCCTTGCCGTTGGCGGCTTCGGCGATCATAAGCCGCGCATGACTGACACGCTCGAAAAGCCCGTGGACCTGGCGAACGGCGCCGCGCAAGACCAAGGTCTGGCCGCCTCGCCCAAACGCCTTTTCATCAAGACCTACGGCTGTCAGATGAATGTCTATGACAGCGAGCGAATGGCCGATGTCCTGCGCCCGCTTGGCTACGCCACGACCGATGCGCCAGACGCCGCCGACTTCGTCATTCTGAACACCTGTCATATTCGCGAGCGGGCGGCCGAAAAGGTCTATTCCGAACTCGGCAAGCTGAAGCAGATGCGCGAGCGCAAGGTCGCGCGCGGCGACGGCGGCATGACCATTGCGGTCGCAGGCTGCGTCGCCCAGGCCGAGGGCGAAGAGATCATGAAGCGTCAGCCGGCGGTCGATCTGGTGGTCGGGCCCCAGGCCTATCACCAGCTGCCGGAACTGCTGACCCGCACGGCGCGGGCGCGTGGAGAACGCATCGGCGCCGACTTCGCGCCGCATGAAAAGTTCGACGCCCTGCCCGTCGCGCGCGGCGGTGGCGGCCCGACGGCCTTTTTGACGGTGCAGGAGGGCTGCGACAAGTTCTGCACCTTCTGCGTCGTCCCCTATACGCGCGGCGCTGAGTGGTCGCGCCCGGTGGCGGCGGTGCTGGCCGAGGCCCGCGCCCTGGCCGACCGGGGCGTGCGCGAGGTCACCCTGCTGGGCCAGAACGTCAACGCCTATGACGGCGAGGGACCGGACGGAAAACCCTTCACCCTGGCCCGGCTGGCCTATGCCCTGGCCGAGATCCCTGGTCTGGACCGCATCCGGTATACGACCAGTCACGCCAACGACATGTCCGACGACCTGATCGCCGCCCATGCCGATCTGGACGTCCTGATGCCCTACCTCCATCTGCCGGTGCAGGCCGGATCGGACAGGGTGCTGCGACTGATGAACCGCAAGCACGGCCGTCAGAAATACATCGACCTGATCGCCCGTATCCGCGAGGCGCGGCCCGACATGGCCATCGCCGGCGACTTCATCGTGGGCTTCCCCGGCGAGACTGAGCGGGACTTCGAGGACACCCTCGATCTGGTGCGTCAGGTGACCTACGCAGGCGCCTTCAGCTTCGTCTATTCGCCGCGGCCCGGCACGCCGGCCGCCACCATGCCCGGCCAGATCGAGGACAAGGTCGGGCTGGAGCGTCTGCAGCGTTTGCAGGCCCTGCTGTTCGAACAACAGACCGCCTTTAACGCCGCCCAGGCGGGCAGGACCCTCAATATCCTGTTCGAGAAGAAGGGCCGCTACGCAGGCCAGGCCATCGGCCGCTCGCCCTATCTGCAGGCCGTCCATGTCGACGGGGCGGATCATCTTCTGGGCCAGATCGTTCCGGTCGAGATCATCAGCGGCGCGCAGAACAGCTTGAACGGGCGTTTGGCTGACCCAGCCACTATCTAGTGTCAGTATTGTAGTTTGACGTCCCTCAAGCAGCCTCGCTCCGTGAGCGAGGTGTTAGGGACCCCAACAAGGAAACCTATGGCGAGAGAGTCCGAATTCCTATCCCTCAGCGATCAGGCCCTGCGGGCCGTGATCGGTCCCAACAGCCGCCACGTCGCCCTGATCGAAGACGCCTTCAAGGTGCTGGTCGAGGCCCCAGGCGGCGGGGTCTCGATCAACGGCTCGGCGCGGGACCGGGCCCAGGCGAAACGCGTGGTGGAGACCTTGGCCCAGCGGGTTGATGCGGGGGCTGAGATCACCGAGGCCGACGTCCGCATGGCTCTGGGCGCGGCGGTGTCGCAGCCGCGACCGGATCAGGGGCGCGTGGTGCCGGACGCCATCAGCCTGCCCGTAGGACGGCGGGGGGCCATTGCGCCCAAGACGGCGGCCCAGGCCCAGTATCTGGACCTGCTGAGCCGCTGCGAGCTGACCTTCGGCGTCGGCCCAGCGGGCACGGGCAAGACCTTCCTCGCGGCGGCCTATGGCGCCAGCCTGTTGCGGCGCGGCCAGGTGGATCGGCTGGTCATTACGCGCCCGGCGGTGGAGGCGGGCGAGAAGCTGGGCTTCCTGCCGGGCGATCTGAACGAGAAGGTCGATCCCTACCTGGCCCCTATCTGGGAAGCGCTGAACGACATCCTCGGCGTTGAGGACGTGCGGCGCCGTCGCGAGAAGGGCGAGATCGAGGCCGCACCGATCGCCTTCATGCGCGGCCGCACCCTGAGCCACGCCTTCATCATTGTGGATGAGGCCCAGAACACGTCGCGGCTGCAGATGAAGATGGTGCTCACCCGCCTGGGCGAAGGCGCACGTATGGTGGTGACCGGCGACCCGTCGCAGATCGACCTGTTGAATCCGCGCGATTCCGGCCTCAGTCACGCCCTGCGCATCCTGAAGGACGTCAAGGGCGTAGGCGTTCAGGCCTTCAAGGCCGAGGACGTGGTGCGTCACGCCATGGTCGAACGCATCGTGCGGGCCTATGACGCCGATACCGCGCGCAATCGCCCGACGCCGGACCTCGAGGACGCAGACTGAATGATCGAGATCGAAGTCGAGGATGCGGCCTGGACCGCCGCCCTGCCGGAGGTCGAGGCCGTGGTGCTGCGCGCGGCGAAAGCGGCCCTGGGAACGGTTGAGGGCGATGTGGTTGTCCTGCTGACCGACGACGCGGGGGTCCGGGACCTGAACGCCCGATTCCGCGACAAGGACCGGCCGACCAACGTCCTGTCCTTCCCGGCGGCCGAGAGCGCCTTTCCGCATCTGGGCGACGTGGTGCTGGGCTACGCCTATTGCACGGCCGAGGCCGAGGCGCAGGGCAAGACCCTGTCCGATCACCTGAGCCATCTGGTGGTCCACGGCGTCCTGCACCTTCTGGGCCGGGATCACGAGGACGACGCCGAGGCTGAGGAGATGGAGGCCGAGGAGCGCGAGATCCTGGCTGGGCTCAACGTCGCCGATCCCTATGCCGTCGAACGCGAGGCGAATGCATGAGCGACCGTTTGTCGGCCCCTTGGGGGGGCGTGCTGACGAACCGCTGGGGCCGCTTGGCCCTGGCCCTGCTTGCCGGCGCCGGCGCCGCCCTGGCGCACCCGCCGTTCGGGATCCTGGCGGGCCTGTTGGGCTATCCCTTGCTGATGCTGCTGGCCGAGCGGTCGCGGACGGCGAGGGGCGGGTTCTGGGTCGGTTGGCTGGCCGGTTTCGCCTACTTCTTCATCGGCTGCTGGTGGGTGGCCGAGGCCTTTCTGGTCAATAAGGATCAGGCCTGGATGGCGCCTTTCGCCGCCAGCCTGCTGCCCATGGGACTGGGATTGTTCTTTGGGACGGCCACGGCCCTCTATCGTCGCTTCGCCCCGCGCGGGGCCGTGCGGCGCGTCCTGCTGTTCGCCGCTCTCTTCGCCCTGCTGGAGTGGCTGCGCGGCCATGTGCTGACCGGCTTCCCCTGGAACCCGGCCGGCGCCGCCTGGCAGGCAGGCTCGGCCATGTCGCAGTTCGCCTCGGTGGCCGGCGTCTATGGTCTGGGACTGGTGACGCTGGCGGCCGTGTCGGCGCTCGGCCTGCTGGTCGGCACGGGCGCGCGGCGGTCGCGCATGATCGCGGCCGGTGCGGGCGTGGCGGTTCTGGCGGGTCTGTTCGCCTTTGGAACCCTGCGCCTGTCGTCGGCAAAGCGTGTCGACGGTCCGACCCTGGTGCGTCTGGTCCAGGCCGATATTCCTCAGGAATCCAAATGGAGCCCGGAGGCCTATCAGGCGATCGTCGACCGCTATGTCGCCATGACGGCCCAACCGGGGGCGGCTGTTCCCGATGTGGTGGTCTGGCCCGAGGGGGCCCTGCCCGCCACGGCCAATGACGTGTTCAACTCGCCCGACGCCCAGGCTGTCGCCGGCGCCTTGCAGGCCGGCCAGACCTTGCTGATGGGCATCAGCCGGGGCGAGGCCGACCCGGCCGCCGAGGGCGGCGCGCGCTATTACAACAGCCTGTTCGCGCTCAATGACGAGGGCGCGGCGGGGCTGCGGATCGGCGCCATCTACGACAAGCATCGCCTGGTGCCGTTTGGCGAGTACCTGCCGCTGGGCCGCCTGATGAGCCGGATCGGCGTGCGCAGCCTGGTCCATGTCCCGGCCGACTTCAGCGCGGGTCCCAGGCCAGCGCCCATCAGCCTGGTCAATGCGCCCAGCGTTCAGCCGCTGATCTGCTACGAAAGCCTCTATCCCGGCTTCACCCCGGCCAGCGGCGCGGCGCGTCCGGCCTGGATCGTCAACGTCTCCAACGACGCCTGGTTCGGGGCCACCTCGGGCCCGCGCCAGCATCTTAACCTGGCCAGCTATCGCGCCATCGAGACGGGCCTGCCCATCGCCCGCGCCACCCCGACCGGCGTCTCGGCCATGATCGACCCCTGGGGCCGGATTGTGGACGGCAAGCGACTGGACCCGGGCCAGGCCGGCGTCATCGACGTTCGCCTGCCTGAGCCGGCGGCGCCCACCCTCTACGGCCGTTGGGGCGATGGTTTCTTCGGCCTCCTGCTGGCGCTGACGCTGGCGGGCGGCCTGTCCTGGAAGCGGCGCGGGAAGCGTGCATGACCAAGGCTGGCGATGAGGAAGAGCTGGACCGCAAGCGGACGCGTCACATCGACGAGCCCCTGGGCGCCCGTCTTCGCCTCATGCGTGAAGATCGTGGAATGACCCAGGCCGAGCTGGCGCAGAAGCTGGGCATATCCGCCAATCAGTGGGGGCGTCACGAGAGCGGGGAAAACCGGGTGCCGGCCGCGCGACTTTGGCAGTTCTGCAAGACAATGAACGTAGAGGTGTCGGAGGTCTACGACGGCCTGCCAGCCAGCATCGTTCTGCAGCAACCGCAACCTGGAATGAAAGACGGTAGTGAAGCGGTCTTTGTCGGACCGCCTCGCATCGGGCATCCTCTCGTTCAAAGGATCGGGTCAGCCGCCAGAAAGCTCCCCGAAGCGCGCCAGCGAACTCTTCTGGCGGTGATCCGGGCCCTCAGGGACGAGGACGCGAACTAGAGGACGGCGGGCGGCCAGGACACCCGCGTCGGGCGAATTGTAATGACAGACCTCTCTATCCGTCGCATTTCAGAACAATTGAGTTCGGGCGTAGATTTCAGCGAGAACGCGTGATGGTCAGAGGCGCTGCAGAGGATGGTCCGCATCCGGTGGACCGTCATGTAGGTCGGCGGGTTTGCGAAAAACGCATCGCCCTCGGATATAATCAGAGTGATCTGGGCCGCGCCCTGGGTCTGACATTCCAGCAGATTCAGAAGTATGAGAAGGGCGCCAACCGTGTCTCCGCGTCCAAGCTCTGGGACATCGCCCGTTTCTTCAAGGTCGATATCAGCTACTTCTTCGAGGGCCTGACCACGTCGGCGCCGGGGATGGCCGAGGGCGAGGCGGAGCCCTTCGTTCACGATTTTCCCGCCACCCGACAGAGCATCGAAATCGGGCGATTGGCCCCGCAACTGTCGGTGCGTCAGCAGAAGCTGATCCTGGACATGATGCGCGAGATGGCCGGGCCGGAAGGCGACGGCGCCAAGAGCTGACGGGGATCTACCGCAAATGAGAAAGGCGCGGATCGCTCCGCGCCTTTTTGTTGTCTGCGATCTGCCGGATCAGCCGGCCAGCGCGGCTTCCGAGGCCACGATCCGGCTGGCGGCGTGAACCACGGCGCCGATACGCAGGGCGGCCTGAACCTGAAGGTTCGGCACGCCGTGCTTGCGCAGCTCGCCTTCGTGAGCGTCCAGACAGGCGCCGCAGCCGTTGATGGCCGAGACGGCCGTCGACCACAGCTCGAAGTCCAACTTGTCCACGCCCGGGTTGGCGATGACGTTCATGCGCAGCTTGGCCGGCAGGGTGGTGTACTCGTTGTTCTTCATCAGGTGCAGCGAGCGATAGTAGATGTTATTCATGCCCATGATGGCGGCGGCGGCCTTGGCGGCGGTCAGGGCTTCGGGCGACAGGACGGTTGCGGCCTGGGCCTCGATCAGCTTGACGACCGGGGCAACGCCGATGGCATGGGCCGAGGCCAGGAAGCAGCCCCACTTCTGCTGGTCGTTCAGCACCGTCTCATTGGCCAGCGAGGACAGGTTCAGCGAGATGTCCTTGCCATAGGCCGGGATAAGGTCGCGCAGGGCGTCGAGGGACATGGGGAACTTCCTTCTGCTCAACGGCGCCGCTTGCGCCGGATAGGATATAGGGATCGCCGACGGCGGCCGTCAGGGCTGAACGTCAGGCGTGAAAAAGGCGGCGACAGTCGCCTGCCGCCGCCTCTTCAAAGGGGGCGGCCCGGACCATACAAACGCGGTCCGAGCCTGGCCTTGGCCAGTATTTAAGCGGCCAGGGTCTCGCCGCCGACCGGGCGGTTGCAGGCGCACAGTTCGTCGGTCTGCAGGGCGTCGACGACGCGCAGGGTGTCTTCCGGCGAACGGCCGACGTTCAGGTTGGTGACGTAGACGTGCTGGACGACGTTGTGCGGATCCACGACGAAGGTGGCGCGCAGGGCGACGCCGTTTTCTTCGTCCAGGATGCCCAGGTCGCGGGCCAGCTTGCCGCCGGTGTCAGCGAACTGCCAGATCGGCAGCTTCGACAGGTCGGCGTGGTCGCGGCGCCAGGCCAGCTTGACGAATTCGTTATCGGTCGAACCGCCGAGCACGACGGTGTCGCGATCCTCGAAGTCCTTGCCCAGCTTGGCGAAGGCGGCGATTTCGGTCGGGCAGACGAAGGTGAAGTCCTTCGGATAGAAGAAGATGACCTTCCACTTGCCGTCGAAGCTGTCCTGCGTCAGCGCCTCGAAGGCCGAGACGCCGTTTTCTTCGTGGTCGTTGAAGCCCGGCTTGACGCCAGTGATCTTGAATTCAGGCAGTTTTTGACCGACGCCCAACATGCGGGTGCTCCATCTTTGCAAAGAATGAAAGGCGGCGACGCAGGGAGGCGCATCGCCGATGGGCATCAGATGGGCTTCGGCGGCCCGGAAGTCAAATCGATCATTTCGCAAGTGCGAATAGGTTTTGCTTATGCAGCAATTTCGGAAAAACCTGCCTCGATCATAACCTGAGCTGTTGTTGTTCAGAAACTTTATCGATTTTCCTTCGGCGTCGAGGCGGGCGTAGACTCCTTCGATAATCAGCCAGACAGGAGGAAAGTCATGGACGGACAAGCAGGCGGCCCCACCCCTCTCCACGATCCGAAAAAGGAGCCGGCGGCCTTGCGTTCGCTTCTGGGGCGCACCAACCGCGACTGGTGGCCCAACCAGATGGCCATGGACATCCTGCATCAGCAGGGCCGGTCCGGCGACCCGATGGGCGACGGTTTCGACTACGCCGAGGCGTTCAAGTCGCTGGATCTGGCCGCGGTCAAGCGTGACCTGACGGCCCTGATGACCGACAGCCAGCCCTGGTGGCCGGCGGACTACGGTCACTACGGCCCCTTCTTCATCCGCATGGCCTGGCACTCGGCCGGCACCTATCGCACCGGCGACGGACGCGGCGGCGCCGGCGCGGGCCAGCAGCGCTTCGCCCCGCTCAACTCCTGGCCGGACAACGGTAACCTAGACAAGGCGCGCCGCCTGCTGTGGCCGATCAAGCAGAAGTATGGCTCCAAGCTCAGCTGGGCCGACCTGATGATCCTGGCCGGCAATGTCGCCATCGAGTCCATGGGCGGGCCGGTCTTCGGCTTCGGCGGCGGCCGCGCCGACGTCTGGGAGCCCGAGAAGGACGTCTACTGGGGCACGGAGGAAAACTGGGTCGGGGACGAAGCCAACCAGACCCGCATCCAGCCCGACAAGGACATGGCGCTGGAGGAGCCGCTGGCCGCGATCCAGATGGGGCTCATCTACGTCAATCCGGAAGGTCCGGGCGGCGTGCCCGAGGCGCTGCAATCGGCCCGCGACATTCGCGAAACCTTCGCCCGAATGGGCATGAACGACGAGGAGACGGCCGCCCTGACCGCGGGCGGCCACACCTTCGGCAAGGCCCACGGCGCCGGCGACGCCTCCAAGGTCGGCGTAAGTCCGGAGGGCGCCGATATCGCCCAGCAGGGCCTGGGCTGGATCTCGGGCCACGAAAGCGGCATCGGCGACCACACCATCACCTCAGGCATCGAGGGGGCCTGGACCCCCACGCCGATCACCTGGGACATGACCTATTTCGACATGCTGCTGGACCACGACTACGAGCTGGTCCGCAGCCCGGCGGGCGCCAAGCAGTGGCAGCCGGTGGGCAACCCGCCCGAGACCCTGGCGCCGGCCGCCCATACGCCCGGCAAGCGCGTGCCGACGATGATGACCACCGCCGACATGGCCTTCAAGATCGACCCTGAGTACCGCAAGATCATGGAGCGGTTCCGCGCCGATCCGGCCTATTTCGGCGACGCCTTCGCCCGCGCCTGGTTCAAGCTGTGCCACCGCGACATGGGGCCCAAGGCCCGCTATCTCGGCCCGGACGTGCCCGCGGAGGACCTGATCTGGCAGGACCCGATCCCGGCGCACACCGGATCGTCGCTGTCGGATGCGGACATCACCGCATTGAAGGCCGCGATCGCCGCCTCCGACCTGTCGGTCGCCGATCTGGTCTCGACGGCCTGGGCCTCGGCCGTGACCTATCGCGGCTCGGATCATCGCGGGGGCGCCAACGGCGGGCGTCTGCGTCTGGCCCCGCAAAAGGACTGGGACGTCAATGAACCGACGAAGCTGGCCCGCGTGCTCACGGTCTATGAGGACATCAAGGCGGCGTCCGGCGCCAATGTTTCCATGGCCGACCTGATCGTTCTGGGCGGCGGGGTCGGGGTCGAGCAGGCGATCAAGGCGGCGGGTCATGACGTGGCGGTCCCCTTCACGCCGGGTCGCGCCGACGCCTCAGCCGAGCAGACCGACGTGGACGGCTTCAAGGTGCTGGAGCCCCGCGCCGACGGTTTCCGCAACTATCTGCAGGTGCGCTTCAACGTCCCGACCGAGGAGCTGCTGATCGACCGGGCGCAACTGCTGGGTTTGACGGCGCCCCAGATGGCGGTGCTGGTCGGGGGCTTGCGCGTCCTCGGCGCCAACCACGGCGGCTCGAAGCACGGCGTCTTCACCGACCGGCCGGGCCAGCTGACCAACGACTTCTTCGTCAACCTGCTGGACATGAGGACCGGCTGGAAGCAGGTCGACGGCGAGGGCGACGAGACCTTTGTCGGCACGGATCGTCTGACCGGCGAGCAGCTGTGGACCGCCACCCGCACCGACCTGGTCTTCGGCTCCAACGCCCAGCTGCGCGCCCTGTCCGAGGTCTACGCTTCGGCTGACGCGGGCGAGAAGTTCGTCCGGGACTTCGTCGCGGCCTGGGTCCAGGTCATGGAGAACGACCGCTACGACCTGCCTCGCGCCCGCCTGCGCGCCCAGCGATCGGCGGGCTGACCGACGGCCCCTCCCCACCTGTGGGGAGGGGCTTACGAAATATGGGGGGCGGCGCCGGTTTTCAGCCTTAAGCCGCCCCCTCGCAACGATGAAGGAAGGGATGTTCCTTCGATGGACTTTGCCTCAACCATAGGAAGCGCCTATGTGGGGCGGATGCTCCCCACCCTGCGACAGCTCCACTATCTCAAGCTTTTGGCCGAACACGCCTCCTTCAGCCGCGCCGCCGAGGCCGCCCACGTCAGCCAGCCGGCCCTGTCGGCGGGGGTGCAGGAATTGGAGAAGATCCTGGGCGCGCCCGTCGTCGAGCGCACGCGCGGCGCGGTGCAACTGACCGCCGTCGGCGCCGAGGCGGTCAAGCGCGCCGAGGACGTCCTGGCCCGCACCGAGGACCTGGTCGAGGCGGCGAAAAACGCCGGCAAGCCCCTGTCGGGCCGCTTCCGTCTGGGGATCATCCCCACCGTCGCCCCCTTCCTTCTGCCCAGCGCCCTGCCCGGCCTGCGCGAGCAGTATCCGGCCCTGCGTCTCTTCATCCGTGAGGACCTGACCCCGCGCCTGATCGCCGGGCTGAAGGCGGGGCAGCTGGACGCCGCCGTCATCGCCCTGCCCTACGACGCGCCGGGCATCGACCACGCCCGCATCGGCGACGACGAGATTCTGGCCGCCGCCCCGGTCGGCCACCCCCTGGCCGGTTTGGGGCCCATCCCCGAGGGGATGCTGAAGTCCGACGACCTGATCCTGCTGGAGGACGGCCACTGTCTGCGCGATCAGGCCCTGGCCGCCGTCAATATCGAGGCCCCGCGCGGCGAGGACGTCTTCGCCGCCACCTCCCTGCACACCCTGGTCCAGATGGTCTCCGCCGGCCTGGGCGTCAGCTTCCTGCCGCAGATGGCCGTGACCGCCGGGCTGGCCGACAACCCCGGCGTCGTCGTCCGCCCCATCTCCGCCGACGCTCCCCGCCGCGAGATCGTCGTCGCCTGGCGCGCCGGCTCCAGCCGTGCGGCGGAAGCCCGGCTTCTGGCCGAAGCCCTCAAACTGGACTGACGCGCGCGGGCGGCGAGGCGCCGCAGCCCTAGGCCGCCAGGCCCTCCTCGCGCCTGCCCCCTCCCCCGCCGTCATCCTCGGGCTTGACCCGAGGATCCAGCGCAGCGGCGCGCTCGTTGCGATGGTCCGTTGAACTTCCTGCCTGAAGCCGCCAAGCTTGAAGGATGTTCACCGCACTCGACGCTTCCTCCGAAAAACTGGACGCTCAGGAAACGAAATTCGTCGCTCAAATCCGAAACCATGGGTGGTTTCGGAGCAACGTTTTTGAGAACGCTGAAGGGCCGGGCTTTTCGTACACAACGGGATTCTGGTTCGGCGCTGGCGCACCGGAAGTCATCGTGTTTTCGCTGAATTCGGGCAACGCTCATGACGTCCTATGGGATGTTTATCGCAGAGTGTCGGAAGGCGAATGCTTCCCCATCGGTCAGCGGCTATCGAACATTTTCGCAGGCACCGAGGCCGTGTTCCTTCCTGTCTCGAAGCAGTTCTACGCTGAGTACTTGGGGTGGAGCCGATGGTTTTATGGAAGTGATGACTGGTCTTGCCTCCAACTGATCTGGGCAGATCAAAACGGGGCCTTTCCATGGGAGGCTGGCTACGAGGAGCGTTTCGCAAACAGTCAGCCCAACCTGAGCGGCTTGCCTTGGCCGACAATCTAGCTCGGCTTCGAACGCCCAGGTGGGGGCGAGGCTCCTCAATACCGCCCAAACAAAAAGGCCGGCGGATCGCTCCGCCGGCCTTTCCATTTCAGACGACTGCCTGAGACCTATTCAGCCTCGCCGCGCGCCAGGTTGCGCAGGACGTAGGGCATGACGCCGCCGGCCTTGAAGTAGTCCAGCTCGGTCTGGTTATCGATGCGGCAGCGGACCGGGAAGCGGGCCATCTTGCCGTCCGACGGACGGAACATCTCGACCCACAGGTCCTGACGGGGCTTCAGCTTGCCGATGTTGGCGTCGGTCAGGCCACGGATGGTGACGATCTCTTCGCCAGTCAGGCCCAGCTTGGCCCAGCCGTCCTGCTTGAACTGCAGCGGAACCACGCCCATGCCGACCAGGTTCGAGCGGTGGATACGCTCGTAGCTTTCGGCGATGACGGCGCGAACGCCCAGCAGACGCGTGCCCTTGGCCGCCCAGTCGCGCGACGAGCCGGTGCCGTATTCCTTGCCGGCGAAGACGACCAGAGGACGGCCTTCCGACTGGTAACGCATGGCGGCGTCATAGATCGACATCGTGTCTTCCGAGGGGAAGTGCTTGGTGACGCCGCCCTCGATGTCCGGGGTGATCTTGTTGCGGATGCGGATGTTGGCGAAGGTGCCGCGCATCATGACTTCGTGGTTGCCGCGGCGGGCGCCGTAGCTGTTGAAGTCCAGGGCGTCGACGCCGTGGTTGGTCAGATAGACGCCGGCGGGCGAGGCCTTCTTGATCGAACCGGCCGGGCTGATGTGGTCGGTGGTGATCGAGTCTCCGAAGATGCCCAGGATGCGGGCCTCGACGATGTCGGTGACCGCCGAAGGCTCCATCGACAGACCCTCGAAGTAGGGCGGGTTGGCGACGTAGGTCGACTTGTCGTCCCACTCATAGGTCTGACCGCCGGTGACCTTGATGGCCTGCCAGTGCTTGTCGCCCTTGAAGACGTCCTTGTAGCGCTTGGCGAACATGGCCGGGGTGACGGACTTCTTCTGGATGTCGGCGATCTCTTGCGAGGTCGGCCACACGTCCTTCAGGAAGACGTCATTGCCCTTCTTGTCCTGACCGATCGGGTCCTTGGTGATGTCGATGCGCATCGAACCGGCGAGCGCATAGGCCACGACCAGCGGCGGCGAGGCCAGGTAGTTGGCCTGGACGTCCGGGTTCACGCGACCTTCGAAGTTCCGGTTGCCCGACAGGACCGAGGTCGCGACCAGGCCGTTGTCGTTGATCGCCTTCGAGATGGCCGGGTCCAGCGGGCCCGAGTTGCCGATGCAGGTGGTGCAGCCATAGCCGACCAGGTTGAAGCCCATGGCGTCCAGATCCTTCTGGAGGCCGGCGTCGGTCAGATAGTCGGTGACGACCTGCGAGCCGGGGGCCAGCGAGGTCTTGACCCAGGGCTTGACCTTCATGCCCAGGGCATGGGCCTTGCGCGCCACCAGACCGGCGGCGATCAGGACCGACGGGTTCGAGGTGTTGGTGCAGGAGGTGATGGCGGCGATGACCACGTCGCCGTCGCCGACGGTGAACTTCTGGCCCTCGACGGCCACGCGGCCGGCGTCGTTCACGCGACCGAAGACGTCGGTCAGGGCGGTTTCAAACGCCGGGGCGGCGGTGGTCAGCTCAACGCGGTCCTGCGGACGCTTGGGGCCGGCCAGCGACGGCACGACCGTCGAGATGTCCAGTTCCAGCACGTCGGTGAAGACCGGGTCTTCCGAGGTCTCGTCGATCCACAACCCTTGAGCCTTGGCATAGGCTTCGACCAGGGCGACGCGCGCCTTGTCGCGGCCCGTGGCGGTCAGATAGTCGACGGTGGCTTGCGACACCGGGAAGAAGCCGCAGGTGGCGCCGTATTCCGGGGCCATGTTGGCGATCGTGGCCTGATCCTCGATGGTCATGCCGGCGATGGCGGGACCGAAGAATTCGACGAACTTGCCGACGACGCCCTTCTTGCGCAGCATCTGGGTGACGGTCAGGACCAGGTCGGTCGCGGTGGCGCCTTCCGGCATCTTGCCCGACAGCTTGAAGCCGATGACTTCCGGGATCAGCATGGGGATGGGCTGGCCCAGCATGGCGGCTTCGGCCTCGATGCCGCCGACGCCCCAGCCCAGGACGGCCAATCCGTTGATCATGGTGGTGTGGCTGTCGGTGCCGACGACGGTGTCGGGATAGGCGACGGTCGTCTTGCCCTCGGTCAGGGTCCAGACGGTCTGGGCCAGGTTCTCCAGGTTGACCTGGTGGCAGATGCCGGTGCCGGGGGGCACGACGCGGAAGTTGTTGAAGGCCGACGAACCCCAGCGCAGGAAGTTGTAGCGCTCGATGTTGCGCTCATACTCGCGCTCGACGTTCTGGCCGAAGGCCTTGGCGTTGCCGAAGTGGTCGACCATGACCGAGTGGTCGATGACCAGGTCGACGGGGACCAGCGGGTTGATCTTGGCGGCGTCGGCGCCCAGCTTGGCCATGGCGTCGCGCATCGCGGCCAGGTCGACGACGGCGGGCACGCCGGTGAAGTCCTGCATCAGCACGCGGGCGGGACGGAAGGCGATCTCGTGCTCGACCGAGCCCTTGTTCTCGATCCAGGCGGCGACGGCCTTGAGGTCGTCTTCAGTGACGGAGACGCCGTCTTCGTTGCGCAGCAGGTTCTCGAGAAGCACCTTCATCGAGCGCGGCAGACGGGAAATCCCGGCCAGACCCGCTTCCTCGGCGGCAGGAAGGCTGTAATAGGCGTACTTCTTGCGCCCGACCGAAAGGTCCTGACGGGTCTTGAGGCTGTCAATCGACGGCATGGAGAGGGTCCTCTGACTAACGCCGCCCGACAATTCGGTTGCGCCTTCGCGCGCTGGACGCCGGGGCGCACAGGTCCCAGGCGCGCGCGGCGAAAGCCTGCTGCGGCGCTTGCGCATATAGTCCCGTGCGCGGGAGCCGTCCATGTATCCACAACGCAGTCGTGGACATTGAGAGAGGTTCGCAAATCGGCGGGGTCATGCTGAAGGCGATCGAGATCCAGTCCCTGAGCCTGTCGCGCGGCGAGCGGGTCCTGTTCCAGGGCCTGTCGTTGCGGCTCTCGGCGGGCGAGGCCGTGGCCCTGACCGGGGCCAACGGCGCGGGCAAGACCAGCCTTCTGCGCGCCGTGGCCGGCTTTATCCGGCCCGACGCGGGCGCGATTACATTCTCCGGCGGCCCAAATGCCGGACCCGGCTTGGACAGCGAGGCGCTGGAGCCCGAGACGGCACGGCGCGAGGGCGTCCATCTGTTGGGCCATCTCGAAGGCTTGAAGCCGACGCGGACGGCGCGTCAGGAGTTCGACTTTCAGACCACTTGGCTGGGCGGAAATACTGTGGCGCGGGAGGCGGCGATTTCTCGCCTCTCGCTGGCGCCCCTGCTGGATTTGGAGACGCGCAAGCTGTCGGCGGGCCAGAAGCGCCGCCTGTCGCTGGCGCGGCTGATCGCGGCCCCGCGCGCCCTGTGGCTGCTGGATGAGCCCCTGGCTCCGCTGGACGAGCGCTGGCGCGCGGTGGCCGCCGAGCTGATGGCGGCCCATCTGGCGTCCGGCGGCATGATCCTGGCGGCGGTGCACGACCCCCTGCCCGTCGCGTCGCGCAATCTCGATCTCGGAGGCCTCGCATGAGGGGCGTCCGCGTCCTGTTCGGCCGCGAGCTGTCGCTGGCCTGGGGCGGCGGCGGCGGGCCTCTGCTGGCCTGCGGCTTCATGTTGTGCCTGACCGCCATCCTGCCGCTGGCGGCGGGCGGCGATCCGCGGGTCCTGGCCCCGGCGGCCTCGGGCGCCAGCTGGATGGCCCTGGCCCTGGCCTCGCTGCTGTCGCTGGAGCGGCTGTTCGAGCGCGATCTGGAGGACGGCGCCCTGGACCTGCTGGCGCTTGGCCCCCTGCCGCTGGAAGCGACGGTGGCGATCAAGGCGCTGGCGCAGTGGCTGGCGACGGGTCTGCCGTTGGCGCTCGCGGCCCCGGTCGCGGCCCTGGCCCTGGGTCAGCCGGCCCATCTGATCGGTCTGACGGCGCTGGCGGCGGCCATCGGCGGGCTGGGCTTCGCCTTTACCGGGGCGCTGGGGGCTGTTCTGGCGCTCGGGGCCAGGCGCGGCGGCCTGCTGATCGCGGTGGTGGTGCTTCCCCTGTTCATTCCGCCGGTGGTGTTCGGCGCGGGGGCCTTGACCCGGGCGGCGGACGGCGGCGATCCGCTGTCGGCCCTGGCGCTGCTGGGTGCCTATGTCCTTTTCGCCATGGTCATCGCGCCGCTGGCCGGAGCGGCGGCGATCCGCAACGCGCAGAGTTAGCCCCACCTTGCCGTCCTCCCGGACAAGGCTCGCTGGCGAGCCGAAGATCCGGGATCCAGGCGGTGCAGTTCCAAGCTGTCACCGAACCCGTCCAGAGCCGCCGCCTGGGTCCCGGATCGGCCTGACGGCCGTCCGGGATGACGAAGAACAAGCGATCGGGGTCGAGCTTAGCGCGGCTTCAGCGTGACGTAGAGGGCGCCGTCGCCGCCGTGACGCCGGTGGGCGAAGGCGAAGCCGGACACCACGCCGCGCAGATGCGGTCCGGTCAACCAGTCATGCACCGAGCTACGGATGACGCCCCCGCCGCGCCGTCCCTGACCCGTGATGACCAGAACCGATCGCAGGCCCCGCGCCTGACAGCCCATCAGGAAGCCGCGAAGCTGGTCCTCGGCCTCGAAGCGGCCAAAGCCGTGCAGGTCGATGCGGGCCTCGATCGGATCGCGTTCGCGCGACAGGCGGCGCTGGCGGCGCGGCTCGAGTTCTTCGGGCGTGGGCCGGGCGCGCGGCGCCGGGGGATTGGCCGGGACGACGATGCCCAGCGCCGCGAGGGTCGGCGTCTGGTCGGTCGCGTTGCGTTTTTTGCCGGCGACCCCGCGCAGGGGTTTGGCCGCCGCCGAGGCCGGAAGAGGCGCCGTTTCAGGATCAGGCAGGACCGCGCCGGGCGTGACGCGGACGGCCTTGCGACGGGCGGGCGGCGTCACTGTCCCGGTTACCCGCGCCCAGATGCGCTTGTCGTCGTCGGAGGTCGAGGGCGGGCCTTTTCGGGCCACCTCAGTCCTCGGCGTCGTCGAAGGCGTCGCCGGGACCGGGCTCGTGGGCGAGCAGGTCGCCAGGCTGGCAGTCCAGTTCGCGGCACAGGGCGTCAAGCGTCGAGAAGCGCACGGCGCGGGCCTTGCCGGTCTTGAGGATCGACAGATTGGCCACGGTCACGCCCACGCGATCAGCAAGCTCCGTCAGCGACATGCGCCGTTCGGCGAGGATTCGGTCGAGTTGGACGCGGATGGCCATGGGGTCAGCTTAACGTTTCGGGATCAGATCGTCAGTTCGGATTCGCGGCGCAGGCGCGCGCCTTCGCGGAACACCTCCGCCAGGACGAAGACGACGAGAATGGAAAAGACGGGGGTGAGCAGGTCGCTGACGCCTTGCGGTTCCATGACGCCGGGCGCCAGGCGGGCGGCCACCAGGCCTTGCGCCACCCAGACGCCGCCGGTCACGATCGCCAGGATCAGGCCGATCTGGCGCAGGCGGCGCACATTGTCGGGCTGGAAGGGATCGCCGAGGGTCAGGGTGCGGAAAATCTTTCTCAGGCCGCGCAGGATCATCAGGAAGCCGCCGAAATAGGCGGTGATGGCGCCGACGCCAAACAGCAGCAGCGGGCGGGTCAGCGGCATCTGGCGGCCATCGGCGCCGTCGCTGACGGTGACGTTCAGATTGTCGATGGGAATGAAGATGGAGGCGATCCAGAGCAGCAGCAGCACGCCGGTGATCAGGGCCAGCAGGACATAGGCGACGTCCAGCGCGATCTTCAGCAGGCTGGACACGGAGCCTGGACCCAGGGTCCGAAGCGGGGTGCGAAGGTTGCCGGCGCTCAGGCGCGGCGCACGAATCCCGATGGAAGCCAGTTTCGGGAGGTGCATGAAGTCAGGTCTCGGGCCGGGTGGTTCGGGCGGCGATCGCCGCGCGGGGTCCGGCAGACCCTCACGCGGCGCTATTCTTCGCGGTGTTCATGCTGATCGTCAAAGCCCCCGTTGTGATCCAGTTCTGGATCACAGGCTCTGGATGACCAGGGCGATGGCGGCGGTGGGCAGGGCGGCCAGCAGAAGGGCGTTGAAGAAGCCGTGGCCGACGCGGTCCATCCAGATCGAGGTTTTCATCGCTTGCATCGCATCTCTCCGTGGTTGCACGATTTTCGTGCGTTTCTGTTGTGTCGCTGAGTGAACGTTGCGGATTTTTCGCTTCGTTTGAACGGTGCGACCCCCGTTCTTGAGATTGAAGATAGGGGCGACCCCGCCGAAAAGCACGTTACATATCGTTTAACGATGTTAAACTTCCGCAATGCATCGGACGGGACTAAGGTGACCGCATGAATCTCAAGCTGATCAAGGGGATGCGGCTGGTGGCCGCGACCCACAATCCGGGCAAGGCGCGCGAGATCGAAGCGCTGCTGGACGGAAATTACAGGATCGTCACGGCCGGCAGCCTCAACCTGCCCGAACCGGACGAGACCGAGAGCACATTTGTCGGCAACGCCATGCTGAAGGCCCGCCACGCGGCCGAGGCCTCGCGGGAGGTCTCGCTGGCCGACGACTCCGGCCTGTCGGTCGCGGCGCTCGACGGGGCGCCGGGCATTTTCTCGGCGCGCTGGGCCGGACCGGGCAAGGACTTCGCCCTGGCCATGAAGAAGGTCGAGGAGCGGCTGGAGGAAGTCGGTTCCACGGATCGCCGCGCCTGGTTCACCTCCGCGCTCGCTGTAGCCTGGCCCGACGGCCCCTGCGTGGTGGTCGAAGGGCGCATCGACGGCGACCTGGTCTTCCCGCCGCGCGGCGACGGCGGGCACGGCTATGATCCCATCTTCCGGCCCGAGGGCTCGGACAAGACCTTCGCCGAGATGGAAGACGCCGAGAAGGACGCCATCAGCCACCGAGCCCGCGCCTTCGCCCGGCTCAAGGCGGCGCTGATTGACTGACACCCTGTCAGGGTCGCTGGTCCCTCAAGCAGCCGCCTTCCGCGAAGGCGGCGCTAGGGGCCCCAAGGATGTCGCCCTCTACGTTCACTGGCCCTACTGCGCCCGCATCTGCCCCTATTGCGACTTCAACGTCGTGCGCGACCGGGGCCGGGTCGAGGAGCAGGCCGGGCTGGTCCAGGCCATCCTGGCGGACATGGAGGCGCAAAGCCTGCTGGTCGGCCCGCGCCGTCTGGCCTCGATCTTCTTCGGCGGCGGCACCCCGTCCCTGATGCCGCCCGAGGCTGTGGCCGCTGTGATCGCGCGGGCCAAGGCCCTGTTTCCTCCGGCCGGAGACATAGAGATCACGCTGGAGGCCAACCCCACCGACGCCGAGGCGGGCCGCTACGCCGCCCTGGCCGAGGCCGGGATCAACCGCCTGTCCATGGGGGTGCAGTCGTTTGACGACGCCGCGCTGAAATTCCTCGGCCGCGACCACTCGGCGGCGGAGGCCCGGCGCGCGGTTCAGACGGCGGGGCGCGCCTTTCCCCGCCTGTCCATCGACCTGATCTACGCCAGGCCGGGCCAATCCGTGGCCGACTGGACGGCGGAGCTGGCCACGGCGCTGGACCTGGGGTTCGAGCACGTCTCGCCCTATCAACTGACCATAGAGCCGACGACGGCCTTTGGTCGGGCCTTCGCGCGGGGTGCGCTGACCCCGCCCGACGAGGATCTGGCCGCCGCCCTCTATGAAGCGACGCAAGACGTGCTCGAGACCGCCGGGTTCGAGGCCTATGAGGTGTCCAACCACGCCCGCGACGAGGCGGCGCGGTCATCCCACAATCTGCATGTCTGGCGCGGCGGCGACTACCTGGGTCTCGGTCCCGGCGCGCACGGCCGATTGACGCTGGATGGAAGGCGGACGGCCACGGTCGCCCATCGCCGCATCGCGGACTATGTCGCGGGTGTCGCCGCCGGAACGCCCTGGGCCGAGCGCGAGACGCTGGACGCGTCGGGGGCCGCCGAGGAACGCGTGTTGCTGGGCCTGCGCACGGTCGAGGGCGTGCCGTTGACGACCCTGCAGGCCTTGGGCCTGTCGGACATCAGCGGGCCGCTGGCCGACCTGATCGCCGACGGCTTCCTCAGGCTGCAAGAGGGTCGGGTCGCCGCCACCGCTACGGGACGTCCCGTGCTGGACGCTGTGCTGCGGGCCCTGCTGACCTAGACCTGAAGCTGGCGGACTGGCAGGGTCCGGCCGATGTCAGACGTCTCCCTCTTCCCGCCGACCGCCCCGCCCGCGCGCTCCGTCGCGCCCGGCCTCTATCTGGTGGCGACGCCCATCGGCAACCTGCGCGACATGACGCTGCGGGCGCTGGACGTTCTGGCCGCCGCCGATCTGGTCCTGGCCGAGGACACCCGGGTCACGGCCAAGCTGCTGACCGCCTATGGCCTGAAGGCCAGGCTGGAACGCTGCGACGACCACGCCTCGGCCCGCGCCGCCGAGACGGCGATCGAACGGCTGAAGGCCGGCGAGGTCGTGGCCCTGGTCTCGGACGCCGGCACGCCCCTGGTGTCGGATCCCGGCTATGTCGTGGCCCGTGCGGTCATCGCCGAGGGCCTGCCGGTCCATCCCATCCCGGGCGCTTCCAGCCTGCTGGCCGCTCTCTGCCTGGCGGGCCAGCCCGCCGATCGGGTCCTGTTCGCCGGTTTCCTGCCGCCAAGGTCGGGGGCGCGCAAGACCATGCTGGAGGAACTGCGGACCGGGCGCCAGACCCTGGTCTTCTTCGAGAGCGGCCCGCGCCTGAAGGACAGTTTGACCGACATGGCCGAGGTGCTGGGCGACCGTCCCGCCGCCGTGACCCGCGAACTGACCAAGCTCTATGAGGAGGCCGTGCGCGGCACCCTCACCGAACTGGCCGCCGACCCGCGCTGCGACGCGCCCAAGGGCGAGATCGTCGTCGTCATCGGCCCCGGCGAGGCCGAGGTGGCCAGCGCCGCCGACGCCGATGCGGCCCTGACCGAGGCCATGACCCGCCTGCCTCCAGGCGAGGCCGCCGCCGAGGTGTCCAAGGCGCTCAATCTGCCCCGAAAGCCGCTCTACAAGCGGGCGCTGGAAATGCAGGGCCGGGGGTGAAGCCCCGCCTGCGGCCTTCGCTGTCGCCGCCTCGGCCCCCAAAACGGGCAAAGTCGGGCTGGCGTCAGGCGCTGGGCGGACGGTCGCACCGCGAAGGCCATTCCGCCGAATGGCTCGCCGCCCTGTGGCTGATGCTCAAGGGCTATCAGATCCTGGCCTTTCGTCTGAAGGGACGCGGCGGGGAGATCGACATCCTGGCGAAACGCGGCCGTATCCTGGCGGTGGTCGAGGTCAAGCGGCGGCGCACGATCGAGGCGGCCATCCTGTCGCTGGGGCCGGAACAGCACGGCCGACTGGCCGCCGCCGGTCAGGCCGTGGCTCGCAGCCGCCCCTCGCTCCAGGGGCTGAACCTGCGGATTGATATGGTGGCGCTGGCCCCCGGACGATTTCCGCGCCATCTTCGCGGAGTTGCGACAACAGGAGCGGACATCCGGTGACCCGGGACGAGGCGGAAACCATTCTGGCCCAGGCGGGGACCGCCGAGGACGACGGCTTTCCGCTGCTCGAATGCGCCATCGCCTGCGCCATTCACGACTATCCGTTCCGCGACCCCGAGCCCGTCCGCCTGCTGGCGCACCAGGCCGCCCAGAGGGTCAGGGAGCGCGCCGCGAACGAGGGTCCAGACGAGGCCCTGGCCGAGACCATGGCCTCGGACCTGCGGCTGAACGGGGACCTGCTCAACTATGACCATCCCGGCAATACCGACGTCATCGACGTCGCCGAGCGGCGGCGCGGCCTGTCGGCGGCGCTCGTCGTCTTCTACCTCGACGCGGCGCGACGGGCGGGATTGAAGGCGTCGGCTGTAGATTTTCCGGGTCATGTCCTCCTGCGAGTCGAGACGCCCGAAGGGCCGGTGGCGCTGGACCCCTTCAGCCAAGGCCGTCTGGTCCTGCCCAGCGAGCTGACGCGGCGCGCCCTGCTGGCGGGGCTGACCCCGCACGTCGCCGACCGGCTCGACCTTCTGATGGCGCCGGTCAGCGATCGTCAGGCCCTGATCCGCATGCAGAATGTCCTGTTCAGCCGCGCCTTGAGGGCGGAAGATTTCGAGGGCGCCGAACGCTCGGCCTTGCGCCGCGCCCTGCTGGACCCCGAGGATCACCGCCCCTGGCTGGACGTGGCGGCCGCACGAGAGAAGCAGGGCGCCCTGACGGGCGCGCTTCAGGCCCTTTCGCGCGCCCGGGCCGTGGACGGTCCCGCCGACGCCCATCGCGCCAGCATGGACCGGGTGCGCATGCGTCTGAACTAGCCCGTACGCCGTCATCCTCGGACCGCGGATGACGGCTGAAAGGGAAGGGCGGCGGTAAAGAGGGGGCCGCGCCCTTGCGTCCGGGCCCCTTGCCGCGCATCTGCAACGCTCTGACGCCTCGAAAGGACATCCATGCTGAAAGTCGCCATCCAGATGGACCCGCTCGAGGCGGTCAACGTCCAGTCCGACACCACCTTCCTGATGGCGCTGACCGGTCAGGCGCGGGGGCACAGGCTATGGATCTACGATTTTCGCACCCTGTCCCTGGAGGATGGCCGCCTGTCCTGTCGCGCCCGTCCGGTGACCGTGAACACGGTCCAGGGCGAGCACGCCGACTTCGGCCCTGAGGTCGTCCTCGACCTGGCCGAGGACGTGGACGTCATCCTGATGCGTCAGGACCCGCCCTTCGACATGGCCTATGTCACCGCCACCTATCTCCTGGAGCGGGTGCATCCCAGGACCCTGGTGGTCAACAATCCGGCCGAGGTGCGCTCGGCGCCCGAGAAGCTGATCGCCACCCTCTTCCCCGGCCTGCAGCCGCCGACCCTTGTGTCTTCGGACCCGGTCGCCCTGGTCGACTTCCACCGCCGCCACGGCGATGTGGTGCTCAAGCCCCTGCACGGCGCCGCCGGCTCGGGCGTGGTTCGGCTCAAGGCCGACGACCCCAATCTGGAAGCCCTGATCGAGATCCACGCCGCCGGGTCGCGCGATCCCCTGGTGATCCAGAAGTTCATCCCGGCGGTGTCGAAGGGCGACAAGCGCATCATCCTGATCGACGGCGAGCCGGTCGGCGCCATCAACCGTATCCCGGCCAAGGATCAGGTGCGCTCCAACCTGCGCGTCGGCGGCAGGGCGGCCGCGGTCGAACTGACCCCCCGGGATCTGGAAATCTGCGCCGCCATCGGCCCCTATCTGAAGGCGCGCGGCCTGATCTTCGTCGGCATCGACGTGATCGGCGACTATCTGACCGAGATCAACGTGACCTCCCCGACGGGGGCCCAGCAGATGCTGCAGTTCAACGGCGTCGATGCGACGGCCCTGATGTGGGACGTAATCGAAAAGAAGAAGCGCGAAACGAACTGAGGGTCGCGCACGACGGGAGGGGACCCCATGACCAGAACGACAAAGGCCGGGGCGCTGGTCGCCCTGATGATGCTCTTCGCCTGCCCGGCGGTCGCGCAGGACGCCGCGCCGAAGCGCCCCTCGCTGGAGGTGCTGGAGCGGATTATCGAGACCCGGACGCCGCAGACGCGCGTCGAGGCGCCGGATCACGACCGCATCACCGCCCGCCGCATAGACATCGTCGACGCCGACGGGACCATCCGCATGACCCTCTCGGGCGCCACGCCCGCCCCGATCATCGACGGCATCCAGTACAAGCGCGCCTTCAACGTCGCCGGCCTGATCCTCTATGACGACAAGGGCAGCGAGCGCGGCGGCTTCGGCACCGCCGACGTGGACGGGGGCATGGCGGTGCTGGCCCTGGATCACCCGGCCATGGACGCCATCGGCTGGCGCGTGTCGCCGGACGGTTCGGTCAGCTTCGTCATCAACCAGGCCCCGCCCCTGATCCGCGAGCCGGGTCTGGGCGACGCCCTGGTGCCGGGCGTGCAGACGCCGACGCGCATGCGCCTGTCGGTCGCCGCCGACGGCACGCCCGCCGTCGCCCTGTCCGACCGGAACGACAGGCCGCGCGTGCGCATGACGGTGACGGAGGAGGGCTTCGGCGCCATCCAGTTCCTGAACGCTGCGGGCGAAGTGATCCACACCCTGGCGCCTGAGGCTGATCTGCCCTGACCTGACTTAAAGAACGGCGCTCTTGCGGTTTGATCGAGTTCGTGATTTGTTCTCGTTCAGACAGAGGAGCGAAGGCATGGTCGCGCGGGTGGTGACGGTCGCATTCGATGGGGTCGAGGCGCGACGGGTCGATGTGGAGGTGCAGCAGGTGGCCACCCCCGCCGGCGCCTTCGCCATCGTCGGCCTGCCCGACAAGGCGGTGGCCGAGAGCCGCGAACGGGTGCGGGGGGCCTTTGCGGGCATCGGCCTGGCCCTGCCGCCCAAGAAGGTCATCGCCAACCTGGCCCCCGCCGACCTGCCCAAGGAGGGCAGCCATTTCGACCTGCCTATCGCCCTGGCCCTGCTGGCCTCCATGGGGGTCATCGCGCCCGACGCCCTGGACGGCTGGGCGGCGGTCGGCGAACTGGGTCTGGACGGTCAGATCGCGGCGGTCGGCGGCACGCTTCCGGCGGCGATGGCGGCGGGCGCCATGGGGTTGGGTCTCATCTGCCCCGAGGCCAATGGACCCGAAGCCGCCTGGGCCGGCGACACCGCCATTCTGGCGCCCCGATCCCTGATCGGCCTCATCAATCATTTCCGGGGCAAGCAGATCCTGCGCGCGCCCGAGCCTGGCCCGGTGACCGCGGGCGGCGCCGTGCCCGACCTGCGCGAGGTCAAGGGCCAGGAAAGCGCCAAGCGGGCGCTCGAGATCGCGGCGGCGGGCGGCCACAACCTGCTGTTCATCGGCCCGCCCGGATCGGGCAAGTCGATGATGGCCCAGCGGTTGCCGGGCTTGCTGCCGCCGCTGACGCCGCAGGAGCTGCTGGAGACCTCCATGGTCTGGTCGGTGGCCGGCCTGATCCAGCGCGGCGCCCTGACCCGCGACCGGCCCTTCCGCTCGCCGCACCATTCCGCCTCCATGGCCGCCCTGACCGGCGGCGGGCTGCGGGCCAAGCCGGGCGAGGCGTCGCTGGCCCACAACGGCGTCCTCTTCCTCGACGAACTGCCGGAATATTCGGCCCAGGCGCTCGACAGCCTGCGCCAGCCGCTGGAGACGGGCGAGATCGTGGTGGCGCGCGCCAACGCCCATGTCCGCTATCCGGCGCGGTTCCAGCTGGTGGCGGCGATGAACCCCTGCCGTTGCGGTCTTGGCGGATCGGGACGCGGCGCCTGCGGCAAGGCTCCGCGCTGCCAGCGCGATTATCAGAACCGCATCTCGGGCCCGATGTTCGACCGCATCGACCTGACGGTCGAGACCCCGCCCGTCACCGCCGCCGACATGGCCCTGCCCCCGCCCGCCGAGGGCACGGCCGAGGCCGCCGCCCGCGTGGCCGCTGCGCGGGCGCAGCAGGAGGAGCGGGTCCGCGCGGCGGGCTTCGATCCCGACAAGGCGCGCGATCAGGCGATCAACGCCCGCGCCTCGGGCGAGACCCTGGACCGGTTCGCCACGCCGGACGATGCGGGACGCGCCCTGCTGATGCGGGCGGGCGAGGCCGGGGGGCTGACGGCCCGCGGCTGGACCCGGACCTTGCGGCTGGCGCGCACCATCGCCGATCTCGACGGATCGACCGGAGTCCTGCGTCGCCACGTGGCGGAGGCCCTGATGTATCGCCGCACGACAGTCGGGGCCCAGGGCGATTTCGAGCGCCAGACGGCGCATCGCAGCGAGGCGGCGGCCTTCTGAGGTCTGAAATCTTCGTTCGGCCACGCTTAACCCTTTGGGCGTTATGGGTGGCGTCATGGGACAGGCACGCAGAACGCACGCACCGACCGAGATCACGCCCGCCGCCCCCCCCGGAGCGCCCTCGGGCGCGCCGGAACAGCAGTTCCTGCGGCTGATGAGCCACGAGATGCGAACGCCCCTGAACGGGGTGATCGGCATGCTGGGCCTCCTGTCGCGAACCCGGCTGGACGGCGCCCAGCGCGCCTATGCCGAGGCGGCGCAGAAATCGGCCGAGCACCTGCTAGGTCTGGTCAACGATCTGCTGGACTTCGCCCGCCTGGAAGCGGGAGCGCTTGAGTTTGACGCCTCTCCCGTCGACCTGGAAGGCATGACGCGTGGCGTGGCCGAACTGCTCAGCCCCAAGGCCCACGACAAGGGGCTGGAGATCGCATGGTCGGTCGCCGCCGACGCGCCGGACGTCATCGCTGACGAAGGGCGTCTGCGTCAGGTCCTGTTCAATCTGGCCGGCAATGCGGTGAAATTCACGGACAGGGGCGGCGTGCGCCTGACGGTCGAGCGTGCGGGCGGGACCGCCGCGCATCCGCGTCTGGCCTTCATTATCGACGACACCGGCCCCGGCGTCCCGGAAGAGGCGCGGGTGCGCATCTTCGATGAGTTTGGTCACGCTGACGCCTCCGACGCCGCCCGCTTCGACGGCGCGGGTCTGGGCCTGGCCGTGGTCCGGCGTCTGGCCCAGGCCATGGGCGGGACCGTGACGGTGTCTGACCGGCCTGACGGCCCCGGCGCTCGGTTTCGCTTCGAGGCTCCCTTCCCGATCGCCGGGACCGAACCGCGCGCCCGCCCTCTCGACGGCGTCGCCGTGGCTGTGCGCACCCCCGACCCCTTCGTGCGCCAGGCGGCCACGGCCCAGATCGAGGCCTCCGGCGGCCGCGTCGCGCGCCAGGCGGGGGTGACCCTGATCGATCACGCCATGGCCGAGGACGGCGCCCTGATGGTGCGCCCGTCGCAGGGCGAGGCCATCATCCTGCTGAAGCCCGGCGAGCGCGATCTGGTGGATCGCTATCGGGCGGCGGGTTTCCACGGCTATCTGATCAAGCCGCTGCGCCGCGCTTCGCTGGCCGAGCGGGTGCTGGCCGCTGCGGGGCGCCGCAAGGGCCTGCCCGTCGCCGTCGGGCGCGCTCAGGACGACGACCGCGTCACTCCTGTGGCCTTCAAGGGCCTGCGGGTCCTGCTGGTCGAGGACAATCCGGTCGGCGCCCTTCTGGCCAGGACCCTGCTGCGTCGCGAGGGCTGCGTGGTCCAGACCGCCGCCGACGGCCATGAGGCCCTTCTGACGCTGAAAGAGGCGCGCTTCGATCTGATCTTCATGGACATGCGGATGCCGCGCATGGACGGGCCGGCGGCGGCGCGGGTGCTGCGGGCGCGAGGCGAGCGCACGCCGATCGTGGCCCTGACCGCCAACGCTTTCGCCGAGGACCGCCTCGCCTGTCTCGAGGCGGGCATGAACGACCATCTTACCAAGCCGCTGGAGCCGGATGCTCTGCGCGCCGCCCTGACCCGCTGGACGAACGTCGGCAACCGCGCCAAGGTCGGCGCCCAGTAACCACGACCGCCTGTTTCCGGCGGCGTCCGCCGGAGACCCGCATGACCGACACGAAGACGCCTGCTTCCGAGGTTGCGGCCCTGCAGCCGTCGCCGAAAGGCCTGGGCGTTCTGAAGGCGGCGTTTCACGAGCGACGCACCCTAGCCATGCTGCTGCTGGGCTTTTCCGCCGGCCTGCCCTTCGCCATGCTGTTCGGCACTCTGAACGCCTGGCTGTCGGATGCCGGGGTGTCGGTGGCCACTATCGGCATCCTGTCCTGGGTCGGCCTGTTCGGCGCCTTCAAATTCCTCTGGTCGCCGTCGGTCGGCCTGACGCCGCCGATCATCGGCAGGATGGGGCGGCGTCGATCGTGGCTGATCCTGTGTCAGGTCGTTGTTGTGGGGGCGCTGCTGACCATCGCCTTTTCGCATCCGGGCACGGGCGCGATCGCCCTGCTGGCGGGCGCGGCGGCGCTCGGCGCCTTCGCCTCGGCCACACAGGACATCGTCATCGACACCTGGCGGATCGAGGTCGCCGACGAACGCGTGCCCGTGGACCTGCTGTCGACGGTCTATCAGTTGGGTTTCCGCACGGCGGCCCTGGTCGGCGGGGCGGGCGCCCTGGTGTTGGCGGACACGCTGGGCTGGTCGACGACCTTCGTGATCGGAGCAGGCCTGATGGGCCTGGGGCTGGCGGGCACGCTGATCGCGCCCGAGCCCAAGCCGGCGCCCAGGCAGGCCATTGCTCGCGAACGCATCGGTTCGCCGCGTCTGCGCATGATGGCGCTGGCGGCCACCCTGCTGGCCTGGGCCTGGGCCGCCTTCATGCTGATCCGCTTCATGGTCACGGCGTTAAGCGTCACGCCGGCGCCGAGCGCGGGCGAGTTCACCGCCACCTGGGGCCCGTGGATCGTCGGCGGCGCCGTCATCCTGCCCGCAGCCCTGGCCGGCCTGATTGTCTGGCGGGGCGGCAAGACTGGGCCGGTTCAGGTGGAACGTGACGCGCCGCCGTTCCTGAACACCCTTTACGACGCCATTCTGGCGCCTCTGGTAGAGTTGATGGGACGCCTGGGCTGGGGCGCGATCATCGTCCTTGGCCTGATCCTGACCTACCGCATCACCGACGGCGTCTGGGGGCCGTTCGCCTTCCCCTTCTACATGGGCGACACAGGCGGAGCCCTGGGGCACACCAAGACCGAGATCGCCCTGGCTTCGAAGACCTTCGGCGTGGTCATGACCATCCTCGGCATCGGGCTCGGCGGTTGGGCCCTGCTCGTTATTGGACGGATGGCCAGTCTGCTGCTGGGCGCCGCGTTGTCGGCGGCCACCAATCTGCTGATGATGGATCTGGCGCTGGGCGCGCCGGTCATCCACGGTTTCATGCAGGTCAGCGGCCTCTACAAGCTGTTCGGCCTGTTTCACGTGGGCGAGCCTCTGGCGCGTTTGATGCTGGCCATTGCGGGCGAGAACATCGCCGGCGGTTTCGCGGGCGCAGCCTTCGTCGCCTATCTGTCGGCCTTGTCGAACAAGATGTTCGGCGCCGTCCAATTCGCAGTGTTCACTTCGCTGGCCCTGCTGATCGGGACTCTTGGCCGGGGGGCTCTGGGCGAATTGATCGAGCGTCAGGGCTATGCCGCCATGTTCGTCATCGCCGCCTGGCTGGGCGTCATCGCCGTCGTCTTCTGCGCGATGGAGTGGGTTCGTCTGACGGCCGAGCGTCGCCGTCTGAACCTGGAAACCTGACGCCCAACGCAAAGAGGCGGCCCGAAGGCCGCCTCTCAACGTCTTGACGGCTTTTGAGCTGTCAATCCTCGGTCGGCGCGCCCTCGGCGTAGGCGGCGAAGGTGGCGGCCGTGATGATCTCGTTGACCGAGGCGCCCAGGGGCACGATCTGCACCGACTTCTCCAGACCGACCAGCAGCGGGCCGATCACCGTGGCGCCGCCAAGCGACTGCACCAGACGGGTCGAGATAGCGGCTGAGTGGATGGCCGGCATGACCAGGACGTTGGCGTCGCCGGTCAGGCGCATGAAGGGATAGTTGGCGCGCGCCTCGGGGTTAAGGGCCAGCTCGGGCGGCATTTCGCCTTCGTATTCGAAATCGACGTCCATGCCATCCAGGATGCGGATGGCCTCGCGCACCTTCTCGCCGCGATCGCCGGGGGGGTCGCCGAAGGTCGAGTAGGACAGGAAGGCCACGCGCGGCGTGCGGCCCAGTTTCTTGACCGTGGCGGCCGCCTTGATGGCGATCTCGGCCAGTTCCTCGGCGTTGGGCAGTTCGTGGATCGAGGTGTCGGCCACGAACAGGGTGCGCCCCTTGGCCAGCAGAATCGACAGGCCGATCATGCGGTCCGTGACGTCGAGGACGCGACGGACCTCCTTCAAGGCCATGTTGAAGTTGCGGGTCACGCCGGTGACCATGCAGTCGGCCTGACCGCGCGCGATCATGGTGGCGCCGAAGTAGTTGCGGTCCTGATTGATCATGCGCTGGACGTCGCGGCGGAGGTAACCCCGGCGGTTCAGGCGCTCATACAGCCAGTCGGTATATTCGACGTTGTGGCCCGAGGTGCGGGCGTTGACGATCTCGATGCCCAGCTCGTCGAAGTTGAGGCCCGCCTCGGCGGCGTTCTGACGGATCAGGTCCTCGCGGCCGACCAGGATGGGCGTCCCCAGCTCGGCCTGCTTGAAGGCCCAGGCGGCGCGGATGACGGACGGCTCCTCGCCCTCGGCGAAGACCACCCGCTGCTTGGGACCGGAGCGCACCGCCGAGGAGATCTTCTGCATCAGGGCGGCGGACGGATCGACGCGCTGCTTCAGCGAGATGCGATAGGCGTCCATGTCGGCGATCGGCCTGCGCGCCACGCCGGTCTCCATCGCCGTCCGGGCGATGAAGGGGGGGATGTACCAGATCAGACGGGGATCGAACGGGGTCGGGATGATGTATTCCGGGCCGAACTTCAGCTTGCGGCCGCGATAGGCCGTCGCGACCTCGTCCGGCACGTCCTCGCGCGCCAGCGCCGCCAGGGCGTGGGCGCAGGCGATCTTCATCTCGTGGTTGATCTGACGCGCCCGCACGTCCAGCGCGCCCCGGAACAGGTAGGGGAAGGCCAGGACGTTGTTGACCTGGTTCACATAGTCCGAGCGGCCGGTGGCGATGATGGCGTCAGACCGCACCGACTTGACGTCTTCCGGGGTGATTTCCGGGTCGGGGTTGGCCATGGCGAAGATGATCGGATTGGGGGCCATGGAGGCGACCATGTCCTTGGAGATCGCGCCCTTGGCGGACAGGCCCAGCACCACGTCGGCGCCGACCATGGCCTCGGCCAGGGTGCGCAGATGCGTGTCGGTGGCATGAGCCGCCTGCCACTGCGAAACATTGGCGCGGCCCTTGTAGATCACGCCTTCGCGGTCGCAGATGACGGTGTTCTCGGCCTTGACGCCTGCGGCCTTCATCAGGGCGATGGACGACAGACCCGCAGCCCCGGCGCCGGACAGCACGACCTTCACGTCTTCCAGCTTCTTGCCGACGACATGGCAGGCGTTGATCAGGCCGGCGGTCGAGATGATGGCCGTGCCGTGCTGGTCGTCATGGAAGACGGGGATGTCCAGCAGGTCCTGCAACTGGGCTTCGATCTCGAAGCATTCCGGGGACTTGATGTCCTCCAGATTGATGCCGCCCCAGGTGTCGCCGATGTTCTTGACCACGGTGACGAACTCGTCCGGGTCGGTGGTCTTCACCTCGACGTCGAAGCTGTCGACGTCGGCGAAGCGTTTGAACAGGACGGACTTGCCTTCCATCACCGGCTTGGACGCCATGTGACCCAGGTTGCCCAAGCCGAGGATGGCCGTGCCGTTCGAGATGACGGCGACCAGATTGCCCTTGGCGGTATAGTCGTAGGCCTTGTCCGGATCGGCGGCGATGGCCAGGACCGGCACCGCCACGCCCGGCGAATAGGCCAGCGACAGGTCGCGCTGGGTCGCCATCGGCTTGGTCGGGGCCATGGAGATCTTGCCCGGGATCGGATCGCTGTGGAACTCCAGCGCGTCGTCGTCAGAGAAGGTCTGTTTGTCGGTCAGTTCGGGCATTTCGATCTCGGGAAGGGCAGGCGCCTCTTGTTCCTAGATCGTGGGACGGATGGGGACAACCGTTGACGCGGCGTCAGGGTCGATTGCTCAGCCTTGCAACTGTCCTGTGCGCTCGACTTCGACGGGGCCGGTCATGAGGACGTGGCCCGAGGTCTCGTCCCAGTCAATGATCAGTTCGCCGCCGTCGACGACCACAGTGGCCTTGCGGTCGGTCAGGCCGCGCCGCGCCGTCGCCACCAGGGCGGCGCAGGCGCCGGTGCCGCAAGCCAGGGTCAGACCCGCGCCACGCTCCCACACCCGCAGCCGGATATGGTCGCGGTCGATGACCCTGGCGAAGCCGACGTTGACTCCCTCGGGGAAGAGCGGGTGATGCTCGATCAATGAACCTGAACCGCGCACGAAGGCGTCGTCCTGCTGGTCGGTGAAGAAGACCACGTGCGGATTGCCCATCGAAACCGCGCCTGGCGTGTGCAGCAGGGGCGCGTCGATCGGTCCGACCTGTAGCTCGATGCCGCGCGTGTCCATCTCCTCGGCCAGCGGGACCTCGGTCCAGTCCAGACGGGGCGCGCCCATATCGACCGTGACATTTCCTTTGGCGGCGATCGTCGACCCTCCGGAATCTCCCGACCCGACGCGGCCTGCCGCTCGTCGCGCGGTGGTGGGCCCGCCGAGAGTATCGATCACCACCTCTTCCTTCCCCGTGGCTTCCAGCAGCAGCCAACCCACGCAGCGCAGGGCGTTGCCGCAGGTCTCGACCATCGAGCCGTCGGCGTTCCACACCCGCATGAAGGCGTCCGCCGTCTCGGACGGCTCGACGCCGATCAACTGGTCGAAGCCGCCCAGGCCCGCCGCCGGATCGGCCAGGGCGCGCACCTGATCCTCGGTCGGATGGAAGACCTCCTCGAAGGCCTGGACGACGATGAAGGCGTTTCCGGCGCCGTTCATGCGGATATAGGGGCGAGGAGCCTGGGTCATGATCGCCTTCATATAGGATTTTTCGCCGGTTCATGTATCGCTGGCGATGATGGCGTCAGATCAGAGCGAAACCGGCAAATCCGAAGGTCTGCGTCTGAGGGCGCGGCTGCGCTACCTCTATCACGGGACCCAGCCGGCGGCCGTGAAGTTCCGCCTGATGGTCATCGTCGTGGATCTGATCATCATCGGCTTCTTCCTGGCCACGCCGATCCTGAAGGAGGCGGGCTGGGTCTTCTATGTCGCCGACTATGTCATCGCCGCCATCCTGGGCCTGGATCTTGCGGCGCGGGCCTATGCCTATTCCGACATCAAGGACTGGCTGAAGCGGCCCATCGTCTGGATCGACCTGTTTGTCCTGGCCACCTTGCTGTTCCCGGTCTGGCTGGCCAACCTTGGCTTCCTGCGATTGCTGCGGCTGTGGAGCCTGCTGAACAGCGACCTGTTCTGGCGCACCCTCGGCCGTCGCTTCGACGACACGCGTGTGGAGGAAATCACCCGCGCGCTGGCGGCCCTGATCACCTTCGTCTTCGTCGTGACGGGCTTCGTCTATGCCTATTTCCGGGGCAAGGCCGAGCATATCCACGGCTATCTCGACGCCCTCTATTTCACCGTGGCGACGCTGACGACCACGGGGTTTGGCGACATCACCCTGCCTGGCAACGGCGGACGGCTCGTGTCCATCGTCGTCATGCTGGTGGGCATCACCCTCTTCATCCGTCTGGCCCAGACCCTGATCCGGCCGCACAAGGTCAAGTTTCCCTGTCCGACCTGCGGCCTGCAAAAGCATGATCCCGACGCCGTTCACTGCAAGGCCTGCGGCCAGATCCTGTGCATTCCCGACGACGGGGCCTGATCCCTGCGACCAAAGATGACAGGCTTGTAAGGTTTACGCCGCTTGCCGCCGTCCCCGCGTCTCGCCAAGGTGCCGCCCAAATTCTGTTGGGGCCCATATATTCTGGGGAATGAAAAACATGATCCGCACTCTGGCGTCCGCCGCCGCCCTTCTTCTCGCCGCCGGAGCCGCTCCCGTCGCCATGGCCCATCCGACCGACACCCCCGCTGCGGCCTCGACCGCGCCCGGCTTCGCGACCAGCGACGCGACCGATCCCTACATCTGGCTGGAAGAGGTCGAGGGCGAGCGCGCCATGGACTGGGTCAAGGCCCACAACGCGACCTCGCTGGGAACGCTGCAAGGCGACCCCCGCTACGAGACCCTGCATCAGCAGGCCCTGGACATCGTTCAGTCGCGCGACCGCATCCCCTCGCCCGGCTTCACCCACGACGGCCACGTCGACAACTTCTGGCAGGACGCGACCCATGTGCGCGGCATCTGGCGCCGCACGACGCTGGACTCCTATCGCACCGCTACGCCGAGCTGGGAGACCATCCTCGACATCGACGCCCTGTCGGCGGCCGAGGGCGCCAACTGGGTTTACAAGGGCGCGACCTGCCTGCCGCCTGAGGAACGCTACTGCCTGCTGTCCCTGTCGAACGGCGGCAAGGATGCGGTGACGATCCGCGAGTTCGACAGCGTCACCAGGACCTTCGTGGATGGCGGATTCGACCTGCCGGAATCCAAGGGCGGCGTCGCCTGGATCGACAAGGACACCCTGCTGATCTCGCGCGACTTCGGCGAGGGTTCGCTGACGGACTCGGGCTATCCGCGCACCGTCCGCCTGATGAAGCGCGGCCAGAGCGTCGATCAGGCCGTCGAGGTCTTCGCCGGCCAGAAGACCGACGTCTCCGTCTCGGGCTACACCCTGCGCGACGCCGACGGCGTGGTGCAGGCTGTGCTGCTGAACCGGGGGATCAACTTTTATGAAAGCGAAACCTGGCGCCTGAACGCCGACGGCACGACGACCCAGCTGGAACTGCCGCTGAAGGGCAATATCAACGCCCTGGTCGCCGGCCAGATGGTGGTGACCACGGATCAGGACTGGACCGCGCCCTCGGGTCAGGAATTCAAGACCGGCGACGTCATCGCCTGGAACCTGCAAGCCTGGCTGGCCGATCCCAAGACCCCCGCGCAACTGGTCATCCGTCCGGGCGAGCGCGAGGCGATCGAGGGCATCAACGCCACCCGCAACACCCTGGTCGTCGCCCTGTATGAAAACGTGCGCGGCTCGGTCTATGTCTATCGTCCGAACCCGTCGGGCGAATGGGGGCGCACGCGTCTGGACCTGCCGCAGAACGTCACGGTCGGCGTCGGTTCGGCTTCGGAACAGGACGACAAGGTCTTCGTCAGCGTCGCCGGCTATCTCAACCCGTCCAGCCTCTATCTGGCGGACGCGGCGACGGGCGCGCTCAGCCTGACCAAGTCCCTACCCGCCAAGTTCGACGCCACGGGCATGACCGTGGATCAGTTCGAGGCCCGCAGCGCCGACGGCACCATGATCCCCTATTTCGTCGTCCATAAGGACGCCATGGCCATGGACGGCTCGAACCCGACGCTGCTGTACGGCTACGGCGGCTTCCAGTCGTCGCTGCTGCCGGGCTATTCGCCGACGGTCGGCAAGCTGTGGCTGGAGCGCGGCGGCGTCTATGTCATCGCCAATACGCGCGGCGGCGGCGAGTTCGGACCCAGGTGGCACCAGGCGGCCCAGCAGGAAAACCGCCAGCGCGCCCACGAGGACTTCCAGGCCGTGGCTCAGGACCTGATCACGCGCAACATCACCAGCCAGCCGCATCTCGGGATCATGG
Source organism: Brevundimonas sp. NPDC058933 (assembly GCF_049315965.1). Classification (NCBI taxonomy): domain Bacteria; kingdom Pseudomonadati; phylum Pseudomonadota; class Alphaproteobacteria; order Caulobacterales; family Caulobacteraceae; genus Brevundimonas; species Brevundimonas sp. NPDC058933. Next base: position 154,107 of record NZ_JBMOSL010000002.1, on the reverse strand, counting down.
GCGGCTCGCAAGGCGGCCTGTTCATGGGCGCCATGCTGACCCAGCGCCCGGACCTGATCAACGCGGCGGTCATCCAGGTGCCCCTGTTCGACATGCTGCGCTTCCATAAGCTGCTGGCCGGCGCCTCGTGGATCGGCGAGTACGGCAACCCGGACATCCCCGAACAGCGCGCCTGGATCGAGGCCTACTCGCCCTATCAGAAGCTGGCGGCGGGCCAGCCCTACCCCGAGGTCTTCATCCACACCTCGACCAAGGACGACCGTGTCCACCCCGGCCACGCCCGCAAGGCGGCGGCGCGTCTGGAGGAGCTGGGCTATCCGGTCCTCTTTTACGAGAACACCGACGGCGGCCACGCGGCCGGCGCCAACCTGCGCGAAACGGCCCGCCGCATCGCGCTGGAATACACCTATCTGACGCGCCGCCTGATGGACGAACCGGCGAAGCCGTAGGCGGTATCTGATCCTCCCCTGTGAGCCTTGGCGAACGGGGGAGGGGGACCACGAAGTGGTGGAGGGGGCGACCCTGGACGCCGAGGCTGGTTCCGCCCCCTCCACCGCCTGACGGCGGTCCCCCTCCCCCGCTGACGCAGGGGAGGAATCCGAAAGCGGAGTTTGCCTTCATGAAGTCCCTGTTCCTGTCCGCCGCCCTGCCGGTGCTGATCCTCGCCGCCGGCCCGGCCCTCGCCCAGGCCCCTGCCGACCCGGCCGCCGCCGCCGCGACCAATCCCCCGCCCCACTTCCCGCACGACCTGTCGCCCGAGGGAGTCAGGGCCGCCGACGATCATCTGGCGCTGGAAGAGGTGGACGGGGCCGAGGCCCGGGCCTTCGTCGCCGCCTCGAACGAAAGGGCCCTGTCGGCCCTGACCGGCGACCGCCGCTATGAACCCTTCCGTCAGCAGGCCGAGGCCATCCTGACGGCCACCGACCGCATCCCCGGCGTCAGCTTCCTGGGCGAGGGTCTGGGCAACTTCTGGCAGGACGCCGCCAATCCCAAGGGCGTCTGGCGCCGCACGACCCTGGACTCCTATCGCACGGCCCAGCCGCAGTGGGAGACCCTGCTGGACATCGACGCCCTGGCCAAGGCCGAAGGCCGCGACTGGGTGTTCAAGGGCGCCAACTGCCTGGCGCCGGACGAGACCCGCTGCCTGATCAACCTGTCGGACGGCGGCAAGGACGCCGTGACCGTCCGCGAGTTCGACCTGACGACCAAGACCTTTGTCACTCCTGAGAATGGGGGCGGCTTCGTCATCCCCGAGGGCAAGCACCGCCTGACCTGGCTGGATCGCGACACCCTGCTGATCGCCACCGACTTCGGTCCCGGCACCATGACAGAGTCGGGCTATCCCTTCATCGTCAAATCCCTGAAGCGCGGCCATCCGTTGGCCCAGGCGACCGAGGTCTATCGCGGCGAGCAGTCCGACGGTGGTTACGGCGTCTCGCCCATGGTCTTCCGTGATAAGGCCGGCGCGGTCGAGGCCGTCCTGTTCAGCCGCCCGCTGGACACCTTCCGCTCGGAGACGTGGTGGTTGAAGGACGGGCGTCCGGTCCGCCTTCACATCCCGAGCCGTGTGACCCTTCACGGGATGCTCGACCAAACTCTGGTTTTCGGTCTGGATGAGGACTGGAACGGGTCCATCAAGTCCTTCAAGGCTGGAACTCTTGTCGCTCCGCCGCTTGATGGCCTGGAGATCGAGAATCCCCACCTCGTTTTCGGCAACATGCAGGTGGAGGTGTTTGCGCCGGACGCGCGCCAGTCCGTGGCGGACGTGGCCGTTCTGGACGATCGACTGGTTGTCGCGCTGAACGACAATGTGCGCGGCCGCCTGCTCAGTCTCAGACCGCATGGTGAGCAGTCCTACAGGCTCGCCGAGTTGGCCGTGCCGGCGAACAGCGCCGTCGGCCTGGGCGACAGCTCCAAGTCGCGGAGAGAGGTTTTTGTTTCAAGCCAGGGGTTCCTGACGCCGCCGACGCTCAGCCTTTTGTCGGCCAGTCCTGGCGCGCAGGGCACGCTGGACAAGGGCGCGCTGGCCCTGAGCGAGCTGAAATCGGCGCCCGCCAAGTTCGACGCCTCGACCCATGTGGTCGAGCAGTTCGAGGCGACCTCGACCGACGGGACCAAGATCCCCTACTTCGTCACCCGGCCCAGGGACCTGGCGATGGACGGGACCGGGCCGACCATCCTGTTCGGCTACGGCGGCTTCCAGGCTAGCTTCCCGCCCGCCTACAAGCCCGAGATGGGCAAGCTGTGGCTCGAGAACGGCGGCGTCTTCGTCCAGGCCAATATCCGCGGCGGCGGCGAGTTCGGCCCTGGCTGGCACCAGGCGGCCCTGCGCGAGAACCGCCAGCGCGCCTTCGACGACTTCGCCGCCGTGGCCCGCGATCTGGAGCAGCGCAAGATCACCAGCCCGCGCCACCTGGGCATCTATGGCCGTTCCAACGGCGGGGTCCTGACGAGCGTGTCGATCACCCAGCACCCGGAGCTGTTCAACGCGGCGGTGATCGAAAGCCCGCTGATCGACATGCTGCGCTATCAGGACCTGCCCGCCGGCGCCTCGTGGATCGGCGAATACGGCGATCCGCGCATTCCGGGCGACGCCGAGTTCATCGCCCGCTACTCGGCCTATCAGCAGCTGCGGCCCGAGGTGAAATATCCGCGCGTCTACATCACCACCAATACCCGCGACGACCGTGTCCACCCCGGCCACGCCCGCAAGTTCGCCGCGCGCCTCGGCGATCAGGGCCACGACCACCTCTATTTCGAGGACACGGCCGGCGGTCACTCCAACGACGCCGACCCGGTCGCCAACGCCCGCCGCTGGGCCCGGCACTATGTCTATCTCAGCCAGCAGCTGATGGACTGAGCCTGTCGTCGTCCCGACCTGCCCGTCATCCCGGAAGCGGCGGCTTCGCCGCTATCCGGGACCGCAAGAGGCGCTGACCGTCGAGTTTTGAGCGGTCCCGGCTCTCCGCTTCGCTGCGGCCGGGATGACGGTGAGGGGTGCACCCTCCCCTTCACGGTTTTATGAGCGGCGTCGACGGATCGAGGGGCTAGGATCGCCGTCATGACGATACAGGGCATCAGGTTCGGGATGATCGCGGCCACGCTCGCAGGCGTCGGCCTGCTGACCGTCGCCGCCTCGCCGCCGCGTGAGCGGGACGCCTCCCTCCAGCCAGTGGTGGTCGAACTGTTCACGGCCCAGGGCTGCGCCGGTTGTCCCGACGCCAACCGCACCCTGGAAGCGGTGGCGGACGAGCCGGGGGTCATCGCCCTGACCTATGGCGTCGGCTACTGGGATTACCTGGGGTGGTCGGACACCTTCGCAAAACCCGAGTTCACCGCGCGTCAGCAGGCCTATCGTCAGGCGCTGAAGCTGCGGAACGTCTCAACGCCCCAGGTGGTGATCGACGGGCGGCGTCACCTGTCGGGCGCCCGTCCGCCGGAACTGCAAGCCGCCATCGACGCCGAGGCCGCCGCCCGCCTCTGGCCGCCCGAGATCGAGTTCCGCGAGACCGGGGACCGGGTCGGCGTCGGCTCGGGCCGTCCGCCCGCCGGCGGGGCCGAGGTCATGGCCGTCATCTATCAACCGGGCCTTCAGACGGTCGAGGTTCGGCAGGGCGACAACCGCGGCCAGGCCGTGCGCCACATCAATGTCGTGCGCGAAGTGAAGCGACTGGGCGACTGGACCGGTCGCCCTGCTCTCTTCCTGCTTCCGGCCGATTCCGCCTCTGAAGACAATGTCGTAGTCCTGGTTCAGGCCAAGTCGGACCGGCGCATTCTGTCCGCCGCCCGCCGTGCGGAACCGGCGCGCGATTGAACCGCTGACCGAAAGGGTCTAAAGGCCCGCCGCTCTTGATGGGCGCGCCCTTCGCGCGACCCGGAGGTTATGCATGGCCGGGGATACGCCCCGCGGCGACGCCGAGACGTCCGCCGCAAAAGCTTCCGAACAACCGAACGCCCAGATTCCGTCTCCTCAAGGACACGGCAAGGCGACGCATCGCGCCCTGATCCTGGGCGCCATCGGCGTGGTTTTCGGCGATATCGGCACCAGCCCCATCTACGCCCTGCGCGAGGCCATCGGTCACGCCCAGAAGGGGGTCGGCGGCGAACTGGCCATCATCGGCGTGGTCTCTCTCGCCTTCTGGGCGCTGATGATCGTGGTGACGTTCAAATACGTCATGTTCCTGATGCGGGCCGACAACAAGGGCGAGGGCGGCACCCTGTCGCTGATGGCCCTGGCCCAGCACGCCGTCGGCCGACGCAGCGCCTGGCTGTTCATTCTCGGCGTCTGCGGGGCGGCGCTCTTCTACGCCGACGGCGTCATCACTCCGGCTATTTCCGTCTTGTCGGCGGTCGAGGGTCTGAAGGACGCGCCCGGTCTGAACGGCGAGCTGGACCCCTTCATCCTGCCGATCTCGGCGGGCATCCTGATCGCTCTGTTCCTGGTCCAGTCGCGCGGCACCGCCGGTCTGGCCAAGCTGTTCGGCCCCATCACCGCCGTCTGGTTCCTCAGCCTGGGCGTTCTGGGCCTGACCCACATCTTCGACGACATCTCGATCCTGCGCGCCCTGTCGCCGCTCTACGGGATCGAACTGCTGCTCAAGGACGGCTTCCTCGGCTTTGTCATCCTGGGCAGCGTCTTCCTGGCCGTCACGGGGGCCGAGGCCCTCTATGCGGACATGGGCCATTTCGGCAAGGCGCCGATCCGCCAGGGCTGGCTGTTCGTGGTCCTGCCCTGCCTGACGCTGAACTATCTGGGCCAGGGCGCCTTCCTGCTGGCCAATCCGGGGGCGGCCGACAATCCGTTCTGGAACATGGTGCCGCAGATGATCTACTGGCCCATGCTGATCCTGGCCACGGCGGCCACGGTCATCGCCAGCCAGGCCGTCATCACCGGCGCCTTCTCGGTAACGCAACAGGCGGTCCAACTGGGCCTGCTGCCCCGTATCGACATCCGCAACACCTCCGAGACCCTGGCGGGTCAGATCTATGTTCCGGCGGTCAACAGCCTGCTGATGATCGGGGTTCTCTTCCTGCTGCTCACCTTCCAGTCGTCGCACAATCTGACGGCGGCCTATGGCGTCGCCGTCACCGGCACCATGCTGGTCAACACCCTGATGTCCTTCTCGGTCGTGACCAAGAAGTGGAAGTGGCCGATGTGGGCGGTGCTGGGGACGCTGATCCCGTTCGGCGTCATCGACGCGGTCTTCCTGACCTCCAACCTGCTCAAGATTCCCGACGGCGCCTGGATGCCGCTGGTGCTGGGCGGCGGCCTGGTCCTGATCATGTGGACCTGGGTGCGCGGCACGCAGATCCTGACCGAGAAGACCCGCAAGGACAGCCTGCCCCTGCATGACTTGATCGAGATGCTGAAAGCGCGTCCGCCGCACCGGGCGCCGGGCACGGCCATCTTCCTGACCTCGGACCCCGAGGTCGCGCCGGTCGCCCTGATGCACAACCTGAAGCACAACAAGGTGCTTCACGAGAAGAACGTCATCCTGACGGTCCACACCGCCGACCGGCCGCGCGTCGCCGACAGCCAGCGCGTGACGATGGAGCCGATCAGCGACGATTTCAAACGACTGACCATCACCTATGGCTTCATGGAGACGCCGAACGTCCCGCGTGCGCTCGGCTTGTGCCGCAAGCAGGGTCTGAAGTTCGACATCATGTCGACCAGCTTCTTCCTCGGCCGTCGCTCGGTCGTGCCGTCGGCGCGTCAGGGCATGCCGCTGTGGCAGGACAAGCTGTTCATCTTCCTGATGCGCAACGCGGCCAATCCGACCGACTTCTTCCATATCCCGCCGGGCCGTGTGGTCGAGCTGGGCACGCAGGTATCCGTATGAGTGGTGGCGCCCCCAAGGGTAAGAGTTCGGCCGCGCGCGGTCGTCGCATGGCGGAGAAGGCGCGGCCGCGTCGCGAGGCCCAGCCCGAGATCGTCACCGATGACCCCCACGCGGACATCGGGGTCGAGGCGCGTCTGGTGGCCGGCGTCCTGCTGAACGCCGCGCTGGAGAAGCGCACCGGCCTGGACGAGGCCCTCAGCCAGTCGCCGGCCAAGGATCTGGACGGCCCTGATCGCGCCTTCGCTCGCGCCGTGGCCATGGCCGCCCTGCGTCGTCTCGGCGAGATCGACCAGATCCTGGATCGCCGCCTGCAGAAAGCGCCGCCGGCCCCGGTGCGCACCATCCTGCGTGTCGCCCTGGCCCAGACCCTGGTCCTGGGCACGCCCGCCTTCGCCGCCGTTTCCACCGCCGTCAAGCTGGCCGAGCGCGACGCCAAGACCCGCCCCTACAAGAACCTGGTCAACGCCGTGCTGCGCGGCGTCGACCGCGACGGTCCCGGCCTGACCACGGCCGAATCCAACCTGCCCGACTGGCTGGCCGCCCGCTGGAAGGCGACCTACGGCGAGGCCGCCCTTCTGGGCTTGGCCCTGGCCACCCGCGACGAGCCTGCGACGGACCTCAGCGCCAAGCCTGGGGTCGATCTCGAGGTCCTGGCCCAGGACGTCGAGGGCGAGGTCCTGCCCGGCGGCACGGTCCGCACCGGCAAGCGCGGCGATGTGGCCGGGTGGCCCGGCTTCGAAGCCGGCGACTGGTGGGTGCAGGACGCCGCCGCCGCCGTCCCCGCCCGCCTGCTGGGCGCCACGGCAGGCGAGACGGTTCTCGACATGTGCGCCGCTCCTGGCGGCAAGACGCTGCAACTGGCCGCCGCGGGCGCCGAGGTGACGGCGCTCGACCGTTCGCCGGCGCGCCTGAAGCGCCTGCGCCAGAATTTCGACCGCACAGGCCTGCCGGTCGAGGTTGTCGCCGTTCCCGCCGAGGACTGGGAGGATGCGCGCACCTTCGACGCCGTCCTGCTGGACGCTCCCTGCACCGCCACCGGCACCTATCGCCGCAACCCCGAAGTCCTGCGCGCCACCCGCCCCGCCGAGGTCGCCAAGCTGGCCGACGTCCAGCACCGCCTGCTGGACGTCGCCGCCGAGAAGGTGAAGCCGGGCGGTCGTCTGGTCTATTGCGTCTGTTCATTGGAACGCGAAGAGGGCGAGACCCAGGTCATCGCCTTCCTGCGCCGCAACCCGGCCTTCCGCACCGTCGCCGCCGTCCCGGCCGAGATCGGCGCGCCCGACGAGGCCCTGACCGCTGAAGGCTGGCTGCGGATCCTGCCCTCGCAATGGGCCGAACGCGGCGGCGTGGACGGCTTCTTCGTGGCGAAGCTGGAGCGGCTCGCGGTCTAGGAGACGCGCCCGGCCAACAGGCCGAGCGCCGCTACCAGGACGGAGCCGAGCAAGCCGACCACCGCGATGGCCGCCGTCAGCACCAGCGCCTTGACGCCGCCGATCAGCGGAGACCCATACCACCGGCCGCGTCCCATGCGCAGGAAGGCGACCAGGCCGAGGATCGCCATGGCCAGACTGGCCAGGGCCGCCAGCGGCCCGGTGCCGTAAAGGAACCAGGCGATGGGCAGCAGCGGCACAGTCCAGGCGTTCAGATAGGCGCAGGCGGCGCGGAACCCCCGACGCCAGCCCAGCTTTTCAGGGTCCCACCAGCGCAGCAGAGGCGTGGCCGTGAAGACATAGAGGGTCGCCAGAAGCGGCACCATTATCAGGCTCATCCAGCCGTCGGCGTCGGCGATGAAGGCGTCGCGCGTCTTGCCGGAGGCCTGGATCGCCGGGAGCAAGATCTCGGGCGGCAATCCCCGCAGCAGATTGGCCGAGCCGCCGTTGAGAAACTGGATCAGCATGAGCACGCCGTTCAGCGCCAGATAGAGGCGCAAGGGGCGCGCATAGCGGCCGTCGCCGGTCGGCCCGTGCGTCATCCAGGCTTCCAGCACCTGACGTGGTCGAACCAGGATGTCCCGAACGGTGCGCATGTCGGTGGAGCCGACGCCCAGGGTGTCTTCCGACAGATCGTCGATCGTCTTGGCCCGGGCGGCTCGCGACTGGTCCTGTTTGCTCATCTTGCGTCCCCTCGTCCGACTGGATCGCATTGCGGCGGACGTGGGGCAAGGGCGCCGACGAGCGTCTAGTCCGCGTCGTCTTCGATATGGTGGATCTGGTCGTCGTCGAGACCGAGATGGTGGCCGATCTCATGGATCAGGACATGGGCGATGATCTCGGCCAGCCCCACGTCGCCGCGCTCGCACCATTCGTCGAGGATGGGGCGCCGATACAGGAAGATGCGCGAGGGTTCGGGCGCCGGCCCCATGCCGTCCCGCTCGCCGATATGAACGCCGGAGTAGAGGCCGGTCAGTTCGAAAGGGTCTTCAATCTCCAGATCCTTCAGGGTCTCTTCGTCGGCGAAGTCGTCGACGCGGATCACCACCTCGCCGGCCGCCTGCCGGAACAGGTCCGGCAGATCGGCGAAGGCCGTCTCAGCCAGGCGGGCGAAGTCGTCGAGCGAAGGGGCGGACTGGTCGTTCCACGCCAGGGTCGTGATCTGGGTCATGCCGTGGATATCGCCCGCGCGGGCCTGCGCCGCAATCGGCTGTCTCGCCGCATCGCAAATCGCGCAATCAGGGTATGGTAAACGCGAATCGGTCGGCGCCCCGTGCGGGTCCGGTCGCTTGATCGACGAATTTTCCGGGGACAGGATGGCCGAGGCCGACATCGCCTATGTGGCCACTGCGGGCGCAGCGGGTCTGGCGCTGGCGATCAGCGCCTGGGCCTGGCGGCTGCGCAAGCGTCTGGGCGCGCGCGAAGCCGAGGTGGAGGCCTGGATGTCGGGCGAACGCGCCCACGCCGCCGCCTGCGAAGGCGCCCTCAACGTCTTCGACGACGTGCGGCTGGCCCTGACGCCCGAGGGCGCGGCCCAGTCGGTGTTCGGCGCGCCAGAGGCCCTGGCGGTGCTTGCGCCCGGTCGCGAAGGCGCGGCGGCGGCCGAGGCCATCGTCCAGGCGCTAAATGAAACCCACACCGGCCATATGGAAGGCCTGATCCAGCGCGGGGAACCGTTCGAGACCCTGCTGGAATCCGCCGATGGCGCCTGGGCCGTCGAAGGCCGCGCCCTGGGCGGATCGGCCTGGCTGCGGCTGTCGAAACTGGGCGGGGCCGAGACGGCGGCGGACGCCGGTCTCGGCGCACTGGCCGAAGCCTCCCCCGCCCCGACCTGGGTGGTGGATGGCGCGGGACAACTGATCTGGGCCAATAGGGCCTGGCTGACGGAGGTTCGCGCTGAAACCTTGGCGGAGGCCCGCGAGACGGGGCTCAGCTTCGATCGCGGGGCCGACCTCATCGTGGCCGAGGCCTCGCGTCTGAACGCACGTCAGGACGGTTTCCGCTGGGTGTCGTCGGATGGCCGTCGCCGCGCCTGGCGCATTCTGGCCGAACCTCTGGCCGGCGGGCGCGGCGCCGTCATCGCCTTCGCCATCGACATGACCGAGGCCGAGGAGACGCGCGACACCTTGCGCCGCCACGTCGAGGCTCACGACGAGACGCTGAACCATTTGGCCGACGCCGTGGCCATCTTCGGTCCCGCCAAGCGGCTGGCCTTCCACAACACCGCCTTCCAGCAACTGTTCAACATCGACCCGGCCTGGCTGGACGAGCGCCCGACCCACGCCGAACTGCTGGACCGCCTGCGCCAGAAGCGCCAGCTGCCCGAGGTCATCGACTACGCCGGGTGGAAGGCGCAGGAGCTGGAATTCTACGGCGCGGCCACGGCCTCGCCCGACGACAGCTGGTCCCTGCCTGACGGACGGACGCTGCGGGTCGTGCGCCAGCCCCACCCCTTGGGCGGCATCCTGCTCATCTTCTCGGACATCACCGACGAGCTGCAGCTGCGCAGCCGCTACAACGCCCAGATCCAGGTCCAGACGGCGACGTTGGACAAGCTGAACGATGCGGTCGCAGTCTTCGGATCGGACGGCCGGCTGCGGCTCAACAACGACGCCTTCGAGACCTTCTGGGGCGTTTCGGCCGAGAAGCTGGCCGAGGCCGGCGACTTCGACGCCGTGGCCGCACTGTGCCGCCCGGTCCTGCCAGACGCCGCCCTTTGGCTGGGGCTGAAGGCGCGCGTGGCCGATCCCGACCCGGAAAGTCGCGTCGCCGTGTCCGGCGAGGGCCGCACCGAGGACGGCCGTCTGGCCGCCTGGCAGACCCGCCCCCTGCCCGACGGCGCCACTCTGGTCGCCTTCTCCGACGTCACCGCCCGGCGCGAGCTGGAACAGGCCCTGGCGGCCAAGGAAGCCGCTCTGGCCGAAAGCCAGGCGCTGAAGCGGGAATTCGTCGGCAGCGTCTCCTATGAACTGCGGACGCCTCTGACCACCATCGTCGGCTATTCCGAACTGCTGGAGGCCATGGGCGACCTGCCTGAGCGCAGCCGCCAGCACGCCGGGGCCATCCGCGTCGCCGCCAGCCATCTGGCCCGCTCCATCGACGACGTCCTGGACATGGCCCAGATCGACGCCGGAGAGATGGAGCTGACGCTCGGCGACATGCGCGTCTGCGACCTGCTGGAGGCCTGCGCCGAGAAGGTGCGCGGCAAGGTCGAGGGGCGCGGCGCCGTCCTGACCGTCGCCTGCCCGGCCCGGCTCAAGCCGATCCGCGCCGACGCCCGCCGCATCGCTCAGGCCGTCGATCACCTGCTGGAGAACGCATGCCGCGCCGTGTCCGATGGCGGGGCCGTCACCCTGACCGCCGAGGTCGGGGCGGGCGAGGTGCGCATCCGCGTCGAGGACACCGGCCGGGGCATCCCCTATCACCTTCAGGCCCACGTCTTCGACCGCTTCGTGCGTCGCGAGCGCGGCGGGCCGGGCGTGGCCCTGGCCCTGGTCAAGGCCCTGATCGAGCTGCACGGCGGCTGGGCCGAGGTCCAGTCCGAACCGGGCAAGGGCGCGGCCTTCATCCTGCATCTTCCGGTCGAGGCCACGGCCCCCACGGCGGCCCCGGAACTGCTGCTGGGCTGATGTTCGCCGGATCTCGTGCTAGAGGGCGTGTCCAAGCCCTCAGGACGACCCCATGGCCGACAAGACCCGCCCCCTGCTCAAGACCGCCATCATCTATGATTTCGACGGCACCCTGGCGCGGGGCAATATGCAGGAGGTCAGCTTCATCCCCTCGATCGGGATGACGCCGGCCCAGTTCTGGAACGAGACCGTCCGTCCACGGACCATCGCCTCCGACGGCGACGGCATCCTGATGTATATGCAGATGATGCTGCAGACGGCGCGCGAACAGGGCGCGCCCGTCACGCGCCAGACGCTGCAGGACCACGGCCGCGACGTAGCCCTGTTCGAGGGTCTGCGCGACCGTTCCTGGTTCGACCGCATGAACGAGTTCGGCGCCCAGTACGGGCTGGAGATCGAACACTACATCATCTCGGCCGGCCTGGAGGAGATGATTCAGGGCTGCCCCATCGCCGAGGCCTTCACCCACGTCTTCGCCTCGAAATACGCCTATGACGAAAACGAGGTCGCCGTCTGGCCCGCCGTCGGCGTCAACTACACGACCAAGACCCAGTACCTGTTCCGCATCAACAAGGGCGTGCACAACCACTGGGACGACGAACGCATCAACCGCTTCATCCCGGACGAGGAACGCCCGATCCCGTTCGACCGGATGATCTTCCTCGGCGACGGCGACACCGACGTCCCGACTATGAAGATGATGCACACCAAGGGCGGCTTCTCGATCGCCGTCTACGACCCCGACAACACCCCGCGCGACCACAACAAGATCCATCGCCTGATCTCGGAGGATCGCGTCAACTTCGTCGCCGAGGGCGACTATCGCGAAGGCACCCCGGTCGACCTGATCGTCAAGGGCCTGATCGGCCGCATCGCCGTCAACTATGGACGGATGCCGGCGGACTGATTGTCCGGTCGCGGGCGAGATCAAACGTCAGATCGGCTCGGACGCCACCCGTCAGCATATGGCGGGTGATGCGCTCGAAGGCCTGAATGAAGACGGCCAGTTCGGCGCGACGTTCTGGCGGCAGATCAACTGGCGCCAGTCCCAGAAGCCCCGCCTCCTGTTCGCAGCGCCAGTCCAGCACGGCGGTGAACGTGGGCGCCTTCAGGAACAGGACGGCGTCGAAGCGGGCGAACAGGTCGGCGTAGGGCCCGGCCAACGCCTCGTTGACGGCGCGTCGCCACACCCCCTGCCCGTCCCGCTCGCGTTCCAGCGCATTGATCGGCGCCGTGAGGTCCGCCTCAGCTTGCGCCGTCGCCCCCAGGCACCAGCCGTCGATCAGCACCGCCGACGGGCGGCCCGCAAACATGGGCCATTGCGCCTCGGGGCGGCGGTCATCGGAAAGCTTGTCGAAGGCGGGAAGGGCTGTGCGGCTGTCGGCGCCAGCGGCGCGCAGAGCGGCGACGCTTGCTTCCAGCAGCGTCAGGTCGTGCGTCCCTGGCGGCCCCCGCACGGCGAACAGGGGATGGACCGCCCTGCCCTTGGCCTCGCGCTCGGCCTTGGTCAGATAGACGTCGTCCAGCGACAGGTGCGCCGCGCCCCAGTGTGCGGCGGCGGCCCGGGCCAGCGTGGTCTTGCCGCTGCCTTGCGCCCCGGCGATGCCGATCAGCGGGACATGGCCGGGCCGCGCATGGGTGTTGATCAGGGCCCCGACCGCGTCCAGCAGCCGGGCGTCGGTCATCTCAGTGCTGGCTTTGCGGCAGGCGTACGACCAGCCCGTCCAGGTCGTCGCTGACGCGGATCTGGCAGGACAGGCGGCTGTTCGGCTCGACGTTCTCGGCGAAGTCGAGCATCGACTCCTCCATGGCCGAGGGGCGGCCGGTCTCGGCGGCGAAGGCCTCGTCCACATAGACGTGGCAGGTGGCGCAGGCGCAGGCGCCGCCGCAGTCGGCGTCGATGCCCGGCACATTGTTGCGGATCGCGCCTTCCATGACGCTGAGGCCGGTCTTGACCTCGACCGTGTGCTCGGTCCCGTCGTGCTCGATATAGGTGATCTTGGCCATGCAGGCGTCTTAGCCCAGGCCGCGCGGGAGGCAAGCCCCGGCGCGCGGCGCGCATGAAAAACCCCCGGAGCCTGTCGGCGCCGGGGGCTGTTCGGGTCGGTAAGCCTGACGGCTTAGGCCGCCGCGCGCTTGCGGCTCGGCGCGACCATCAGCTTCTTGGTCTCGGCGATCGCCTTGGCCGGGTTCAGCCCCTTGGGGCAGACCTGGGCGCAGTTCATGATCGTGTGGCAGCGATACAGCTTGAAGGGGTCCTCAAGGTCGTCGAGGCGCTTCTGGGTCGCGTCGTCGCGGCTGTCCGAGATCCAGCGGTAGGACTGCAGCAGGGCCGCCGGGCCGAGGTATTCTTCCTGGTTCCACCAGTAGCTGGGGCAGGAGGTCGAGCAGCAGGCGCACAGGATGCACTCGTACAGCCCGTCCAGCTTCTCGCGGTCGGCGGGCGACTGCAGGCGCTCGGCTTCCGGGTCCGGCTCGTCGGACTGGAGGTAGGGCTGGATCGAGTCGTACTGGGCGTAGAACAGGCTCAGGTCCGTCACCAGGTCCTTGACCACCGGCTGGTGGGGCAGGGGGGCGATGGTGATGTTGTGCGACGAGCACTCGTCCATGCCCTTGGTGCAGGCCAGGGTGTTGCGTCCGTCGATGTTCATCGAGCACGAGCCGCAGATGCCTTCACGGCACGAGCGACGGAAGGACAACGTCGGGTCGATTTCGTTCTTGATGTGGATCAGGGCGTCCAGAAGCATGGGGCCGTGATCGTCGGACGAGACCTCGAAGCTGTCCCAGCGCGGATCGGAATCCGTTTCCGGGTCATAGCGATAGACCTTGTAGGTCTTGACGTTCTTGGCGCCGGCCGGGGCCTTGTGGACCTTGCCGGTCGTGGGCTTGGAGCCGCGCGGGAGGGTGAGTTGAACCATCTGTCTGCTCTCCCTAGTAAACCCGAGCCTTGGGCTCGATGTACGAGACGTCGTCGGTCATCGTGTATTTGTGGACCGGACGGTAGTCGATCTGGACGCCTTCGCCCGGACGCTTCCAGGCCAGGGTGTGCTTCATCCAGTTGACGTCGTCGCGATCGGGGAAGTCCTCGCGGGCGTGGGCGCCGCGCGATTCCGTGCGGTTGGCGGCGCCTTCGATGGTCACGAGGGCCTGGGCGATCAGGTTGTCGTATTCCAGGGTCTCGATCAGGTCGGTGTTCCAGATCAGGCCGCGATCCGTGGTCTTGATGTCGGCGCCGGCGGCATCGATCTGGCGCAGCTTGGCCACGCCTTCGTCCAGGGTCTTGCCGGTGCGGAAGACGGCGGCGTCGGACTGCATGGCGCGCTGCATCTCGAGGCGCAGCTTGGCGGTCGGGGTCGAGCCCGAGGCGTTGCGGAAGCGGTCGAGGCGGGCCAGGTGCTCGTCGGTCTGGGCCTTGGAGGCCGAGGGCACGGCCGAGGCCTTGTCGACGACTTCACCGCAGCGCAGGCCGACGGCGCGGCCGAACACGACCAGGTCGGTCAGCGAGTTGGAGCCCAGTCGGTTGGCGCCGTGCACCGAGACGCAGGCGGCTTCGCCCACGGCCATCAGACCCGGAACCACGCTGTCGGGGTTGCCGTCGCGCAGCGTCAGCACCTCGCCGTGATAGTTGGTCGGGATGCCGCCCATGTTGTAGTGGACCGTCGGCAGGACCGGGATCGGCTCCTTGGTCACGTCGACGCCGGCGAAAATCTTGGCCGATTCCGAAATGCCCGGCAGGCGCTGGTGCAGGATCTTGGGATCCAGGTGGTCCAGGTGCAGGAAGATGTGGTCCTTGTTCGGACCCACGCCGCGGCCTTCGCGGATTTCGATGGTCATGGAGCGCGAAACCATGTCGCGCGGGGCAAGGTCCTTCACGGTCGGCGCATAGCGCTCCATGAAGCGCTCGCCTTCCGAGTTGGTCAGATAGCCGCCTTCACCGCGGGCGCCCTCGGTGATCAGGCAGCCGGCGCCATAGATGCCGGTCGGGTGGAACTGCACGAACTCCATGTCCTGCAAGGGCAGGCCGGCGCGCAGCACCATGGCGTTTCCGTCGCCGGTGCAGGTGTGGGCCGAGGTGGCCGAGAAGTAGGCGCGGCCGTAACCGCCGGTCGCCAGCACCACCATCTTGGCGCGGAACTGGTGCATCTGGCCGGTGTCGAGTTGCAGGGCGGTGACGCCGGTGCAGGCGCCGTCCTGCATGATCAGGTCCAGGGCGAAGTATTCGACGAAGAACTTCACTTCCCGACGGACCGACTGGCCGTAGAGGGTGTGCAGGATGGCGTGACCGGTGCGGTCGGCGGCGGCGCAGGTGCGCTGCACCGGGCCTTCGCCGAAGTTGCGGGTCATGCCGCCGAAGGCGCGCTGGTAAATCTTGCCTTCTTCGGTGCGGCTGAAAGGCACGCCCCAGTGTTCCAGCTCGTAAACGGCCTTGGGCGCGTTACGGACCAGGTATTCGATGGCGTCCTGATCGCCCAGCCAGTCCGACCCCTTGACGGTGTCGTACATGTGCCACTGCCAGCTGTCCTCGCCCATGTTGCCCAGCGAGGCGGAGATGCCGCCCTGGGCCGCGACCGTGTGCGAGCGGGTCGGGAAGACCTTGGTGACGCAGGCGACCTTCAGGCCCTGCTGTGCGGCGCCGAGGGCCGCGCGCAGGCCGGAACCGCCCGCGCCGACGACGACGACGTCGTATTCGTGATCGATAAGCTCGTAAGCAGCCATGACGGGATCAGACTCCGGCGGGCAGCGGGGCGGAGCCCATCGCCACACGCACGATGAAGAAGATGCTGGCGGCGGCCAGCACGAGGAAGACGAGGTTCGACAGGTTGATCAGGGTCGTCCGGGCCGAGGGCGCGGGGACGTAGTCCTCGATGATCACCTTCCAGGCCAGGCTGGCGAACAGGAAGAAGACGATGGCGGTCAGGCCCAGCAGGCCGGCGTTCAGCGCATTGCCGAACCAGGCGGCGACCGCCTCATAGCCGGCGCCCGCCAGGGTGAAGCCCGACGACAGGACCCACAGGCCCAGCGGCATCAGGGCCAGCAACGCCAGCTTCTCGATCTTCCATTCGCCGGCGCCGTGGCGCTCGGAGACCTTCACATGGTTCTTGAACTTGGGGGCGGCGCTCACAGCGAAACCTTTCCGGCGGCGAACAGGACGGCCCAGAACAGGACGACCAGGACCAGGGGGCCCCAGACGGCGATGTTGGCCATCAGATTGGCGGACTTGAGATCAAGGCCCTTGCCGGCGTCGTTGATCAGGTGGCGCGTTCCGTTCAGCAGGAAGGAGAACAGCACCAGTGACAGGCCGAACCAGACGAAAAGACCGATCGGCGAGGCCGAGCAGGCCAGAACCTTGGCGTAGGCTTCGGGACCCGAAGCGACCGCGGCGACCCAGCCGAGCAGCAGGACGGCGCCTACCGTGGCCGCGCCGATGGTCACGCGGAACAGGATGGAGGCCGTCATGGTCATGTGCCAGCGCCAGACGTCGGTAAAGGGCGACATCGGCGCGACATGGCCGTTGGGGTGGCGGACGTAGCGGCCAGTCGGGTCGCCCGCATCCTGGGGAAGGTTCGACATGCGAATGATTCTCAAAAAACCTGTGGAAAAACAGGCCCGGTTGCAGTGCGATAGGCTTTAGTGACCGCAAAGGCCGGGTGTCAACGAACCGGGGCGGATAAGCGCCGCTGATCGCAATTTCCTGATCAGGCTTCGCGAATCGCTCGCAACATGGCCTCGCAATCAGCCTCGGACAGACGAACGGCCCCTGGCCGCCCCCAGATCGGATCGGGCCACAAACCGTCGTCGCGGCGGCGACCGACGACATGGACGTGCAGCTGGCGGGTGACATTGCCGAGCGCCGCCGTGTTCAGCTTGTCCACGCGCCGTCCAGCCGCCTGACCGAGCGCGCGAACCACCTCGCCGGCCCGCACGATCTCTTCGGTCAGCACCGCGCGTTGCGCGGCCGTCAGATCATCCAGCTCGACCGCCCCGTCCACGCGCGGCAGCAGGATCAGCCAGGGAAAGCGGGCGTCGTCCTGCAGCCGCACCTGACACAAAGGCCAGTCGGCGGCGAAGACGGACCCGGCCTCGAAGGCGGGGTCTGCGGTAAACTCGGTCATGTCAGATGCTCATCCTCGAACCAGCGCAGGCGATAGGCGTTCATCGCCGTCGTCGCCAGCCGGGTCGTCAGCCGCCAGTTGACCACGGCTCCCACAGGCGCCCCGATGACAGGGATCAGCTGGGCCATCTTGGCCAGGTCGATATAGTCGCGATACTCCAGCTGGAACTTGCGCCAGTCGAAGTCCTGAATCCGTTCGGGCTGGTGCAGACCCTTTCCGGCCGCCTCCAGCGCCGCCAGGGCCTCGGGCCGATGCCGGGCGCTGGAAAAGGCCATCTGGAAGATCCGCAGCAGGAAGAGCCGCTCGCTCAGGCTCTTGCCCGAATGGCCGTAGAGGGCGCCGATCTCGGCCAGCAGCTTGATCTTGATCGCCAGCAGAGCCGGAAAGTCCGCCGCCGCCAGCAGGAAGCCGCCCGCCCCCGCCACCCCGCCCTCGACGCTGGCCGTGGTGCGGTAGAAGTCGATGCGGGTCTGGATCAGCTCTTCGCGCTTGCGAAGGCTGCCGTGAAGCAAGGGCTTGGCCGTGGTCCAGTCGGCGCCGGTCATGATGCCCCGCGTGGTCATCTCGACGCCCGAGGTCACGACCTGGTGGACGCGCTCGGGGATGATCCTGTTGATCCGGTCCTGGGCCGCCCGCGTGGTCTTGTCCCACAGGCCGGGGCGGCGCAGCTGACGTTCGCGCCAGACCTCGGCCTCGGCCAGGACGCGCGCCTCATACTGTCGATCGTCTTCCGCAGCGGTCATGATGCCTCTCAGGATCTCGGGACCCTCGCAGGGGTCGACCAAGGGCGCAACGCCCGACGCTTGCTCCCGCTCCGCTGCGGGTCTAGACCGCCCGCCATCGAGTACCGTTTCGCACACGCAACATCGACTGGAGAGACCTCTATGGCTCGCGCGAAGATCGCCCTTATCGGCGCCGGAATGATCGGCGGAACCCTGGCCCACGTGGCCGCGCGCGAAGCGCTGGGCGACGTCATCCTGTTCGACATCGCCGAAGGCACGCCGCAAGGCAAAGCCCTCGACATCGCCGAGGCCTCGGCCGTCTTCGGTCAGGACGTGTCGCTCAAGGGCGCCAACGACTACGCCGACATCGCAGGCGCCGACGTCTGCATCGTCACCGCCGGCGTGCCGCGCAAGCCGGGCATGAGCCGCGACGACCTGATCGGCATCAACCTCAAGGTCATGAAGGCCGTCGGCGAGGGCATCAAGCAGCACGCCCCCAACGCCTTCGTCATCTGCATCACCAACCCGCTCGACGCCATGGTCTGGGCCCTGCAGAAGTTCTCGGGCCTGCCGAAAGCCAAGGTCGTCGGCATGGCCGGCGTGCTGGACTCGGCGCGTTTCGCCTACTTCCTGGCTGAAAAGACCGGCGTCTCGGTCCAGGACATCAACGCCTGGACCCTGGGCGGTCACGGCGACGACATGGTGCCGATGGTGCGCCACTCGACCGTGGGCGGCCTGCCGCTGCCGGACGCCGTCGCCGCCGGCTTCCTGAGCCAGGCCGAACTGGACGCCATCGTCGAGCGCACCCGCAAGGGCGGCGGCGAGATCGTGGCCCTGCTGAAGACCGGCTCGGCCTTCTACGCCCCGGCCGAAAGCGCGATTGCGATGGCCCGCTCCTACCTGCTGGACCAGAAGCGCGTTCTGCCCTGCGCCGTCTGGCTGTCGGGCGAGTACGGCCTGTCGGACCTCTACGTCGGCGTCCCGGCCCTGATCGGCGCCGCCGGCGTCGAGAAGATCGTCGAGTTCACCACCAACGACGAGGAAAAGGCCATGTTCGCCAAGTCGGTCGAGTCGGTGAACGGCCTGATCCAGGCCTGCAAGGACATCGAGCCGTCGCTGGCTTAAGGGCGCTAACGCGGGCCGCGCGGCGGCTCGCTGGTTGAGCGCTTAGGCGTCTGAAATACGAAGGGTCGTGCCGAAAGGCGCGGCCCTTTTTCGTGCGCCATCCTTTGAGCCCGCTCATCCCGGCGGACGCCGAGATCCGGCGCTTTGGCTTCGAGGGCTGGCCAGGATCAAGGCGCCTGTTTCCACCGGCACATTTGAGGCTCTAACTGAATCCCGGCGTCCGCCGGGATGAGCGGGCGAGGGAATGGGCCGCGTCAGGCGTGAACCGAAGTCGCGTCTTCGGCGGCGTCCTCGTCGCTCCGCTGCTCCAACCAGTCCTTGCTCTGCATCTCGTTGAACCGCGACACCGTCCGTTCGAACTCGAACGCCCCGACCCCTTCGGCGTAGAGGGCTTCGGGCTCGGCCTCGGCCAGGACCACCAGCCGCGTCTTGGCCTCGTAGAGGGCGTCGATCAGGGTCACCAGGCGGCGCGCCTCATGGTGGTTGGCTGGGCTCAGCGTCGGCACGTCGGACAGGAAGAGGGTGTGGAAGCGTCGGGCGACGGCCAGATAGTCCTGCGGGCCCAGAGGTGATCCGCACAGCTCGTTGAAACTGGCCCGCGCCATGCCGCCGACCGTACGCTGGACCCGGACCTGACGGCCCAGCACCGGCAGGGCCGCCGGCTCCTCCGGCTCGCCGCCCTTGAGGTCAGACCACAGGGTCTCGAAGCCGGAACGCGCCGCGTCGTCCAGCGGCGCGAACCAGACCTTGGCCCCGGCCATCCGGTCCAGGCGGAAGTCGCGCGCCCCCGCCGTCTCCACCACCTCGCAACGCTCCCTCAGGATGTCGATGAAGGGCGTAAAGAGCTGGCGGTTGATGCCGTTCTTGTAGAGGTCCTCCGGCGCGCGGTTCGAGGTGATGGCCAGCACCACCCGCTTCTCGAACAGGGCGTCGAACAGCCGGCCTAGGATCATGGCGTCGGCGATGTCGGTGACTTGAAGCTCGTCAAAGCACAGCAGCCGGGCTTCCGAGGCGATCAGGGCCGCGATCGGCGGGATCGGGTCGTCACCCTTGGCGGTCCCGAACACAGCCTTGCGGGTGCGGGCGTCGCCGTCACGCCACTGTTTCACCAGGTCGTGGATGCGTGCCATGAAGGCGTGGAAGTGGGCGCGGACCTTCTTCTGCTCGGGCGTGGCCGAATAGAAGAGGTCCATCAGCATGGACTTGCCGCGCCCCGGCGGTCCCCAGATGTAGATTCCCTTGACCTCGGGCGGGCGGCCAAACAGACCCTTCTTCGCCAGATCCGCCTCCAGCCGTTCCAGCGCGGCCAGCAGCTCCAATTGTTTCGGATCGGGGGCGATCACGCCCTCTTCGACGCGGATGTCGTAGGCGTTGCGGATACGGGAGGTCATGGTCAGCGGCATAGACCTTGAGGGCAGATCAGGGAAGGCGAGGGATTCATGTCCCCTGAAGCAGGATTTTGGTGAAAACTGGTTGCTTCGCGCTTGCGAAAGACCCAAATGCAGAACCGCTTTTCTCCCCAGCGCCCCTACAAGGATAATTTAGTCATGGGCTATCGCGTCGCCGTCGTTGGCGCCACCGGCAATGTCGGTCGCGAAATGATGAACATCATCGAGGAACTGAACTTCCCCGTCGACAAGATGCACGCGATCGCCTCACGAAAATCCAAAGGCGTGGAGGTCTCCTTTGGCGACAAGACGCTGAAGTGCGAAGATCTTGAGCAGTTCGACTTCTCCACCGTCGACGTCGTTCTGATGAGCGCCGGCGGCGCGGTGTCGAAGGAATGGTCGGAAAAGATCGGCAAGGCCGGTCCCATCGTCATCGACAACTCCTCGGCCTTCCGCATGGACCCGGACGTGCCGCTGATCGTGCCGGAGGTGAACCCCGACGCGGTCAAGCTGGCGCGCAAGAAGAACATCGTCGCCAACCCCAACTGCTCGACCGCCCAGCTGGTCGTGGCGCTGAAGCCCCTGCATGACGCGGCGAAGGCCAAGCGCGTCGTGGTCTCGACCTATCAATCCGTGTCGGGCGCCGGCAAGGAAGGCATGGATGAACTGTGGAACCAGACCAAGGCCATCTACGGCCTGGGCGACGCCACGCCGAAGAAGTTCCCCAAGCAGATCGCCTTCAACGTCATCCCCTACATCGGCGCCTTCCGCGACGACGGCTACACCGACGAAGAAGCCAAGATGTGGGACGAGACCCACAAGATGATCGACCCCTCTATCAAGCTGACCGTGACCTGCGTCCGCGTGCCGGTCTTCGTCGGCCATTCCGAGGCCGTGACGGTCGAGTTCGATCGTCCGATCGAGCCGGACGAGGCTCGCGAAATCCTGCGCGAGGCGCCCGGCGTCATGGTCATCGATAAGCTGGAGCACGACGGCTACATCACCCCCGTCGACGCCGCCGGCGACCATGCCGTCTTCGTGTCGCGTATCCGCAAGGACCCGACGGTCGAGAACGGCCTCAGCTTCTGGGTCGTGTCCGACAACCTGCGCAAGGGCGCAGCCCTGAACGCCGTGCAGATCGCCCAGCTGCTGGACGAAACCGGCGTCATCACCCCGTCCAGCGGCTATCGCACGCTGACGGTCTAAGTGAAGGGGGCCTAACGCCCCGCGCGCGGCGCGGGGCTGCTTGAGGCCCAGTGTTCTATCCTCTCCAAGCCTCCGTCGCGTTTGGGCGCGGCGGAGGCCGAAAGGTCCGCCCTGTGACCGCGTCCCCCGCCCAGAACTCTTCCGAAGCCCGCGCCGCACTGATGGCGGGGGTGGGCTGCTATCTGCTGTGGGGCTTCATCCCCCTGGTCTTCCAGCAGATGGCGCATCAGGGCGCCGACGCCTGGGAGATCATGGGCCACCGCGCGGTCTGGGGGGTGCTGTGGGCCCTGTTGCTGGTGCTGATCGCGCGCCAATGGACTCAAGTTCTCGCCGTCTTCCGCCAGCCCAGGGTTCTGGGCTGGCTGGCCCTGTCGGCGGTGCTGATCGCCACCAACTGGACCACCTACGTCATCGCCGTGAACAACGGCCGGACACTGGACGCCTCGCTCGGCTACTACCTCAATCCCCTGCTCAACATGGCGGCAGGGGCCTGGCTGTTCCGTGAATGGATCGACCGTTTCGGCGCCGCCGCCATCGCCCTGGCCGCGATCGGCGTCGTCTTGCAGACCCTGGCCCTGGGTCACGCGCCCTGGGTCTCCTTGCTGCTGGCCTTCAGCTTCGCCGGCTACGGCATCATTCGCAAGCGGGTCGCCGTCGACGCCCAGACCGGCCTCTTCATGGAATGCCTGCTGCTGGCCGCGCCCGGTCTGGCCTGGGTCATCTTCATCGAGGCGACCGGTCAGGGGCATTTCACCGCCACGCCCGCCGCGACCTTCTGGCTGCTGTTCGCCGGCCCGGCCACGGTCATTCCTCTGGCCCTGTTCGCCTGGGCGGCGCGACGGATGCCCCTGTCCAGCATGGGCTTCCTGCAGTTCCTGGCCCCGACCATCGTCTTCTTCATCGGCGCCATGCAGGGCGAAGCCCTTGGCGCACTTCGCATCGCCTCCTTCGCCTTCATCTGGCTGGGCGCTGTCGTCTTCGCCGTCGGCGCGGTCCTCAAGGTCCGCCGGTCCAGTCGCACGGCCGAGACCATCGTCGCGCCCGAACCCGGCCTTCTGAACGACCCGGCCGAGGACCGCATGGCGGCGCTCAACGATGACGCGCGTCCTTCGCGTTGAGCTTCGACCGCGTTCCAGCCTAGAAGGGGTGATGATCCGCGCCCGCTCCTTCGCCGCCCTCGCCCTGACCATCGCTCTGGCGACAGGATCGTCCGCCTGCGCTCAAAACGTCGGAATCCAGGGAGGCGGTGACGAAGTCATCCGCACCGCCCGGACCGAAGCCTCCGTCGCCCTGACCCCGCCGGTCGCGGTGCCGACCACGGCCGAGACCTTCGACGCCGTCAGCAACACCCTCGACGCCGCCGCCGAGGCCTGGTCATCGGGCGACGTGGAGGCGGTTATGGCCACCTATGTGGCTGACGAACCCCTGTTGGTCTTCCTGGGCGACACCCCGCTGAAGGGGCCGGACACGGTGCGCGCCGCGCTGCAAGCCCGCGCCGCCCAACCCGGGGGGCTGGGGCTGATGACGTATGAGTGGTTCGAGACCCTGCAGTTCGATGTCAACACCACGGTGGTGTCGGGCCGCGTGGTGATGCGCCGCGAAGGCAAGACCCATCGGGGCCTGTTTACCCGCGTTCTGCGCCGTACCGAGGACGGCTGGCGCATCGTCCATGACCAGCTCGCCTGGGGCGCTGACGCCTAGAGGACGGCGTAAAGCGCCTCGACCAGCCGCAGGGCGCGCGGATCGCCGATCAGATGCGGCGACTGGCGCGTCATGACATAGGCGGCCGAGACCCGCGCGTCCGGATCGGCGAAGGCCATCGACCCGCCCCAGCCGCAATGACCCACGGCCAGCGGGTTTGGCCCAAAGACCTTCAGCCCCTCGTTGCGGGTGAACCCCGCCGCCCAGCTCATGACATAGGGCAGGACCCTGTCCTGACCGTGGATGCGCTCGCGCGTCGCCTGGGCCAGCGTCTCCTCCGACAGCACCGCCTGTCCGTCCAGCGCGCCGCCGGTGGCGACCACGGACATCATCCGCGCCAGATCCTTCGCCGTGCCATGCAGGTTGGCCGAGGGGATTTCCGCCATCCGCCATTCCGTCGAGCCGCGCCCGCCCGGCGCCGAGCCCCGGTCGAGGAAGGCGGCCTTCTTGATCGCGTCGATCGGGCCAAGGTCCGGCGCAGCAGCCGGCTTTCTCAGCTGGGTCACCCGTCCATGCTCGCTCTCGGGCAGGCCGATCCACAGGTCCAGATCAAACGGTGTGGCGAAGTCCTCGCGCAGGGCCGTGCCCATGCTGCGCCCGTCGACGATGCGGAACAGCTCGCCCGCCAGATAGCCGATGGTGATCGGGTGGTATCCTGACGCGGTCCCCGGCGCCCACAGCGGGGCCTGGGCCGCCAGCTTGTCCAGCACCGCCTGACGGTCAAACCAGATGGCCGGCTCGACCCCGTCGGAAAAGCCCGGCAGACCGGACTGGTGGCTCATCAACTGGCCGACGGTCAGGCGGTCCTTGCCCGCCGCGCCAAAGGCCGGCCAGTGGTCGGCGACCCGGTCCTCATAGGACAGCAGGCCCTTGTCCACGCAGCGCGCGATCATCAGGGCCATCATCGCCTTGCCGGTCGAGAAGACCGGAACCAGGGTATCCTCGGCGAAGGGTTTGGTCCCCGCCAGATCCGCCGACCCGGCCCATAGGTCCAGCAATACCTCGCCGTCGATCGTGACGGAGAAGCGCGCCGCCAGTTCGTTCAGCCCCTCGGGCGCCTCAACGAAGTTGGCGGCGAAAGCGTCTTTCACCGCGTTGAAGCGAGCGGGGCAGAGGCCGTGGATTTCAGGCAGGTCGGTCATGCGGGCGGTCTAGCGCGTCAGTCGGCCAAGGTCACGGCTTGCGCGCCGCTGCCGACGCTTGACGCGCCGCCTCGAATTCGTCGCCGGGCTTCCACGCGGGCCAGTCGCGCGAATTGGCCAGGTCGTAGCCGACCTCATACAGAAGCTGCACATCGGCGGCCGCGGCGTCCATCTTCCACTCCGGCGTCCATTCGTCTGTAGGCTGATGATAGCGGTTGGCGACATAGTCGCGGCTGGCGGCGTTGTGGCCGGTGAAGCCGGCGGCGGCGAACAGGGCGGGCACGCCCTTGCGCGCCAGGGGGAAGTGGTCGGAGCGATAGAAGGCCCCGGCCTGGGGCGCCGGATCGGGGATCAGGCGGCGGCCCTCGCGGCCCGCCAGCACGGCCAGCCGGTCGTCCAGATCATTCTTGCCCGCGCCGATGACGACGATGTTGGGGTCGATCTCGGTCCCTGGCAGCAGGCTGTCCATATTGATGTTGGCGACCGTGGTCTCGAGCGGCCAGACCGGGTTGGCGGCGTAGTATTCGGCCCCCAGCAGGCCTGTCTCCTCGGCCGCCCAGCTGACGAAGACGGTCGAGCGTTCGGGGCGCGGCCCCTCGGCGAACAGGCGGGCCAGTTCCAGCACGCCCGCCACGCCGGTCGCATTGTCCACGGCGCCGTTATAGATGTCGTCGCCGTTCTTGGGCGTGGCGCGGCCGTAGGCGTCCCAGTGGGCGCCGAACATGACGGTCTCGTCGGGGTGGGTCGTGCCCGGCAGGCGGGCGATGACGTTGCGCGTCTCGACCCGGTCGGCGGTCTGGCCGAAGTCGATGGACATGGTCACCCCGTCCAGCGTGACCGGCTGGAACTCGGGCGTGCGCGCCTGGGCCTTCAGCGCCGCGAAGTCGAGGCCGGCGTCCTGGAACAGCTTTTCAGCGACCGCGCCCTGGATCCAGCCCTGGGCCGCCACCCTCTCCTTGTCCGGGTCGGCGCGGACGATGTCGAACTTGGGCGCGGTCGAGGAGTTCTCCAGCGTCGACCAGGGATAGCCCGCGCCCGCCGTGTCGTGGATGACCAGGACGCCCGCCGCCCCCTGCGCCGCCGCCTCCTGGAACTTGTAGGTCCAGCGCCCGGCGAAGGTCATGGCCTGACCGTCGAACTTGCCCGCCACCGGGTGGCCCTCGGGCGCGCCGAAGTCGGGGTCGTTGACCAGAACCAGCATGATCTTGCCGCGCAGATCGACGTCCTTGTAGTCGTCCCAGCCGCGCTCCGGCGCATCGACGCCATAGCCGACGAAGACCAGGGGCGCGTCGGTCAGGGTGATGCGGCTCACCGGCCGGTCGGACGAGACGATGACGTCCGTGGCGCGGTTCAGCGCCGTGGTCCGGCCCTTGCTGGTCACGCTGAGGGTCGCCGGTCCGTCCTGCTTGGTGCGGCTGACCTGAGCCACCTGAACCCAGGATCCGTCCGGCCCGCCGGGCTCCAGGCCGAGGGCCTGAAATTGGGCTGACAACCAGGCGATCGTCCTGTCCTCGCCCGGCGTGACCGGGGCGCGGCCCTCGAAATCGTCGGACGCCAGAACCCGCGTCGCCTCGTTCAACCGGGCCGGATCAACGCGGCCCGGCGCCGTCTGGGCTAGGGCCGAGGTCGAGGTCATCAGCGCGGCGATCAGGCCGAGCGCGGCGACGGAACGGGACATCGGCATGAGGGCGAACTCGAACATCTGCGAAAGGGGAGGCGACACGCTGCCCCCTCTCACCCGCCCTGTCGACCCCCGCCTTGGTCGATCAGCGCCCCTTGAGCCAGTCGACGACGCCGTCAGCCGCGGCCACGCCGGAGGCCATCG
This sequence comes from Brevundimonas sp. NPDC058933, assembly GCF_049315965.1. Lineage (NCBI taxonomy): Bacteria > Pseudomonadati > Pseudomonadota > Alphaproteobacteria > Caulobacterales > Caulobacteraceae > Brevundimonas > Brevundimonas sp. NPDC058933. The sequence continues at coordinate 127,983 of NZ_JBMOSL010000002.1, read as the reverse complement.
AGGCCTGCAGCAGATAGCCGCCGGTCGGCGCCTCCCAGTCCAGCATCTCGCCCGCGACGAAGGCGCCGGGGCGGGCCGTCAGCATCAGCCGCTCGTCAACGGCGTCCAGCCTCACGCCCCCGGCCGAGGAGATGGCGCGGGCCAGGCCCTGCACCCCGGTCAGGGTCAGGGTCACGCCCTTGATGCGCGCCGCCAGCGGGCCGGGTTCGGTCGGCAGGGGTCCGCCCTCACGCAGCAGGGCGATGGCGGCGGGGTCGAGGTGGACGATCTTGCGCAGCCAGTTGGACAGGCTCTCCTTGCCGCGCGGCTTCAGCAGTTTCTGGGTCAGGGCGGGGCGGCTGAGGTCGGGCCGCAGGTCCAGCGTCAGTTCAGCCGAACCGTCGCGCTCAATGGCGTCGCGCAGGCCCGCCGACAGGGCGTAGACGCCTCCGCCCTCGACGCCATAGGCGGCGATCATGGCCTCGCCGCGCACCGTGCGCCCGGCGTGGGTCAGGGCGATTCCCTTGATCGGCTGGCCGGCGAAGCGGTCGCGCAACAGCGGCGACCAGGCCACGTCGAAGCCGACGTTGGCGGGGCGGAAGGGGGTGATGGCGACGCCCGCTTCCGCCAGCCAGGGCGTCCAGGCCGCGTCGGAGCCCAGCCTGGCCCAGCTGGCGCCGCCCAGCGCCAGAACCACGGCCTCGGGCCGTTCCAGCGTCTCGCCCTCGGGCGTGTCGAAGCTGAGGGCGCCGTCCTTCCAGCCGGTCCAGCGTGAGCGGGCGCGGATATCGACGCCCAGGCTCTCCAGCCGGGCCAGCCAGGCCCGCAGCAGGGGCGAGGCCTTCATCGCCCGAGGGAAGACGCGGCCCGAGGAGCCGACGAAGGTCTCCTGGCCCAGGGCCTCGGCCCAGGCGGTCAGGTCGGCGGGGGAGAAGGCGTCCAGCCACCCTGCCACGCGATCACGCGCCGGCGCGTCGTAGCGGGCGAGGAAGGGCGCCCGCGGCTCGGAATGCGTCAGGTTCAGTCCGCCGCGCCCGGCCATCAGGAACTTGCGGCCGACGGACGGCATCCGCTCATGAACCGTGACGCGCAGGCCCGCCGAGGCCAGGCGTTCGGCGGCCATCAGTCCGGCGGGGCCGGCCCCGATCACGGTGACTGTGGAAGGAGCGGAGGAGGAAGCGTCGGTCATCGGCTCTTCTAGACCGGAACGTCCGCGAACGGCATACGCTGTGTCATCATGAGCGTCGCCTTCACCCGAGAAGAAGATCTGGAAGCCACGGCCGCCGACCTGGTGGACCGCCCGATCTCGCCCCATCCCAACCATGTCACGCCCGAGGGGATGGCGATGATCGAGGCCGAGCTGGCCGCGGCGCGGGCGGCCTATTCGGCGGCCCAGGCCAAGGGCTCGATCGAGGCGGATCGCACGGCCATGGCGCGGGCCACGCGCGACCTGCGCTACTGGTCGGCGCGACGGGCCTCGGCCCAGTTGCTGGAAACCAAGCCGGACGGTCGGGTGCGCTTCGGCGGCTCAGTCACCATCGAACGCGAGGACGGCCGCACCCAGACCTGGCGCATTGTCGGCGAGGACGAGGCCGATCCGGCCAAGGGCTCAGTCAGCCACGTCTCGCCCCTGGCCCGCGCCCTGATCGCCAGGCGGGTCGGCGACGAGGCGACCGTAGCGGGCCAGTCGGTCGAGATCGTCGCCGTCGATTAGTGCGGCTTAGAAGCCGCCGGTCCCCTTCTCTTTCGCCACCGGCTGGAAGTCGCGCACGAAGCGTTCCAGCAGGCGGACGCTGAAGCCCGCAGAGCCGGCCGGCTTGACGTCGCTGGCGGCGCCGTAAGCCATGTTGGCGATGTCCAGATGCGCCCAGGGGGTCTCGGGCCGGGCGAAATAGCCGATGAAGTGGGCGCCGGTGCCCGCGCCCGCGCCGCCCTCGCCCGAGTTCTTGATGTCGGCGATGGGGCTGCTGGTCGCCGCGACATAGGAGGGGTGCAGCGGCAGGCGCCACAGACGCTCGCCGGTCGCGTCGCCCGCCGTCTTCAGCTGCTCGGCCAGGGCGTCGTGACGGCTGAACAGACCGGCGTAGTCATTGCCCAGGGCGCCGCCGACCGAGCCGGTCAGGGTGGCCACATCGACGATGGCCGCGGGATCCAGGCGGGTGTCGGCCCAGACCACGGCGTCGGCCAGGACCAGACGCCCCTCGGCGTCGGTGGAGATGACCTCGATGGTCTTGCCGTTCATCGCGGTCAGGACGTCGCCGGGCCGGATGGCGTTGGCGTCGGGCATGTTTTCGGCCAGGGCCGCGACGGCGGCCACGTCGACCGGCGCGCCCGCCTTGGCCAGGGCCAGGACGGCGCCGACGACGCTGGCGGCGCCCGACATGTCCATCTTCATATTGCCCATATTGGCGCCCGGCTTGATCGAGATGCCGCCGGAATCGAAGGTGATGCCCTTGCCCAGCAGGGCGACCGGGCCGGCGTCGGGCGCGCCCTGGCCGCGATAGCGCACCACCAGCAGGCGCGGCGGACGCGCGGAGCCCTGGCCGACGCCCAGCAACGAGCCCATGCCGAGGCGCTGCATGGCGGGCACGTCCAGCACCTCGATCTTGACGCCGGGTACGCCCGCGAAGGCGGCGCGGGCGCGCTCGACGAAGCTCTCGGGATAGACGACGTTGGCGGGTTCGTTGGAAATGTCGCGGGTCCAGGCCATGGCCTCGACCAGGGCCGCGCCGCGCCGCCAGGCGGCCTGAGCGGCCGAGGCGTCGTCGGCCACGAGCGTGATGCCGCCCGGCGCGGCGGCGTCGCGGCCGGTGGTGCGGTGCAGGTCGGAGCGGTACTGGCCAAGGCCGAGGCCGGTGGCCAGCTCGGCGGCGCTGTCGGCGGACAGGCCGCTGGTCAGGACGGTCATCGCGCTCGGCTGGGCGATCAGGGCGCGACCGGCGACGGTTCCCGCGGTCTGGATGTCGGCGGCCTTGGCGTCCGTGGGCAGGCCGACGACCAGGATGCGGTCCCAGCCGCCGACGCCGTGCAGACTGAGCGTCTGACGCGCCTTGTAGTCGAAGCGGGCGGCGGTCAGGGCGGCGGCCACGGCCTCACGCACTTCGGGGCTCAGCGCCGCGCCGCGCGTCGCCAGATCGCCTTCGGCGCCCAGCGGCAGGACCAGGGCGCCCGAGGCCTGGCCGGGCGTGGCGGCGAAGGTCACGGGGCGCTGCACGGCGGGCGCGGCGCGGGGCGTCAGGGCGGCGGGGGCTTCGGCAGCGGCCGCACGACGAGATTGCGCCTCGGCGGGCAGGGCGACGCTCAGGCTGACAGCGGCCACAGCGGCGGCGGCGGCGAAGGTCGGGAATTTCGTGGTGCGGCGCATCGGTCGGAGCCCCCTCGGTGTCGATGAAGGTGCCTTTATGGCCAAGGTCGCCGGAGCGGCGCAAACCGTTCCAGCGATAGAGCGACGGACCGCGACGCCGTGTCGCGGCGGGGCGGTCAGCGGGTCAGCAGGCGGCGCGGCGGGGGCGCAGCCTCGGCGCGGGCGCGGCGACGAGTTTGGACGCGACGGGCGCGGCGGCCTTTCGGGCGTCCAGCAGGGCGCCGATCCAGCCCCACGCGGGTTCCTTATGAGTGCTGTAAATGTAGTCCATCGGTCGTCCTCCTTTCGTGAAGCCGGAATATGTAGTTGACGCGGGGCGTTCACAAACGGGACGATGGGGCTCATGCATAAGGCTTGCTTATGGCTGACGTCCTGTCCCGCATTCCCGTCGACGCCCTGAGGGTGTTCGAGACCGCCGCGCGGCTGCTCAGCTTCACCCGCGCCGCCGAGGCCCTGGGCACGAGCCAGGCGGCGGTCAGCTGGCGCATCCGCGACCTGGAGCAGAGGCTGGACCGCGCCCTGTTCGTGCGCGGCGTGCGGCAGGTGTCGCTGACGCCCGAGGGCGAGCGGCTGGCCACGGCCTCGATCGAGGCCATGACCCTGTTGCGGCGCGCCGTGGCCGACGTGGTCGAGGCCGACCAGGGCGTGCTGGCCATCACCACGCTTCAGACCCTGGCGACCCAGTGGCTGGCGACGCGGCTGGGGTCGTTCCAGCTCGACAACCCCGATCTGGCGGTGCGGGTGGACACCAGTCCGACCCTGTCGATGCTGGGCGCCGACGGGCTGGACGTGGCGCTTCGGTTCGGCTCGGGTCAGTGGGCGGGGCTGGAGAGCCGCTTCCTGATGCCCGCTGTCTTCACCCCCCTGTGCAGCCCGGCCATGCGCGACCGGCTGGACCTGAAGACCCCCGCCGACCTGCAACGCGCCCATCTGGTCGGCGAGCCGCGCGAATGGGCCGCCTGGTTCGCCGCCGCCCAGGTCTCGCCCGCCGATGCCGCCCCGTCGCCGCGCCTGACCGCCGACAACCAGGCGATGGAGGTGGCGGCGGCCCTGGGCGATCAGGGCGTGGCCCTGGGCTCGCCCATCCTCTATGCGCGCGAGATCGAACGGGGGCTGCTGGTCCGCCCCTTCGATCAGACCGTCGCATTGGCCGAGGGCTACTGGATCTGTTACCCGCCCGCCCGCCGTCTGACCCCCAAGATCGCCCGCTTCCGCGACTGGCTGCTGGACACCGCGCGGGACGACCCGGCGGTGGTCGAGGGCGCGCGGCTGGCGAAGCGGGCAGTGGGGGAGACGGGGTAGGTCCTTCTCCCTCCCCTTCATGGGGAGGGTGGTCGGAGCGAAGCGTAGACCGGGTGGGGAGGGCGAGGCGATACAAAGCGCAACGTCTGATTTGCTCTGCCGCCCCACCCGGCTTCGGCCTGACGGCCTCAGCCACCCTCCCCATGAAGGGGAGGGAGAGGCGCGGCGCATAGAAAAAGGGCGGGACCTTTCGGTCCCGCCCTTCCTTGGTTCTAGCCTGGGTGGGCTTGGACTTAGAAGTCCATGCCGCCCATGCCGCCCATTCCGCCCATGTCAGGGGCGCCGCCGGCGCCGCCCTTCTTGGGGGCGTCAGCGATGGCGGCTTCCGTGGTGATCATGATGCCGGCGACCGAGGCGGCCGACTTCAGAGCCGAACGGACCACCTTGGCCGGATCGATCACACCCATCTGGACGAGGTCGCCGTACTCTTCGGTCTGGGCGTTGAAGCCGAACGAAGCGTCGTTCGATTCCATGACCTTGCCGACCACGATCGAGCCTTCGACGCCCGAGTTTTCCGAGATCTGACGGATCGGAGCCTGGAGGGCGCGACGGACGATGGCGATGCCGGCGTTCTGATCGGCGTTGGCGCCCTTGAGGTCAGCCAGCTTCTTGGAAGCGATCAGCAGGGCGACGCCGCCGCCCGGTACGATGCCTTCATCGGCAGCGGCGCGGGTGGCGTTGAGGGCGTCGTCGACGCGGTCCTTCTTTTCCTTCACTTCGACTTCGGTCGAGCCGCCGACGCGCAGGACGGCGACGCCGCCAGCCAGCTTGGCCAGACGCTCTTGCAGCTTTTCCTTGTCGTAGTCCGAGGTGGTGTCCTCGATCTGACGCTTGATCTGACCGACGCGGGCTTCGATGCCCTCTTTCTCACCGGCGCCTTCGACGATGGTGGTGTCGTCCTTGGTGATCTGGACCTTCTTGGCCTTGCCGAGCATGTCGAGGGTGACGGTCTCAAGCTTGATGCCGAGGTCTTCCGAGATGACCTGGCCGCCCGTCAGGATGGCGATGTCTTCCAGCATGGCCTTGCGGCGATCGCCGAATCCCGGAGCCTTGACGGCGGCGACGCGCAGGCCGCCGCGCAGCTTGTTGACCACCAGGGTGGCCAGGGCTTCGCCTTCGATGTCTTCGGCGATGATCAGCAGGGGACGGCCCGACTGAACCACGGCTTCCAGCACCGGCAGCATGGGCTGCAGCGAGGTCAGCTTCTTCTCGTGGAGCAGGATGAGGGGCTCTTCGAGGGAGACCTCCATCTTGTCGGCGTTGGTGATGAAGTAGGGCGACAGGTAGCCGCGGTCGAACTGCATGCCTTCGACGATGTCGACGGTGGTTTCAGCCGTCTTGGCTTCTTCGACCGTGATGACGCCTTCGTTGCCGACCTTGGCCATGGCCAGGGCGATCAGCTCGCCGATTTCAGCGTCGCCGTTGGCCGAGATGGTGCCGACCTGGGCGATTTCCGAGTTGTTCGAGACCGGCTTGGAGATGGCCTTGACCTCGTCCAGAGCCACGCCGACGGCCAGATCGATGCCGCGCTTCAGGTCCATCGGGTTCATGCCGGCGGCGACGGCCTTGAGGCCCTCTTGCACGATGGCCTGAGCCAGGACGGTGGCGGTGGTGGTGCCGTCGCCCGCGTTGTCGTTCGCCTTGGAGGCGACTTCGCGGATCATCTGGGCGCCCATGTTCTCGAAGGCGTCTTCCAGCTCGATCTCTTTGGCGACCGAGACGCCGTCCTTGGTCGAGCGCGGGGCGCCGAAGGACTTCTGGATCACGACGTTGCGGCCCTTGGGACCCAGGGTCACCTTGACGGCGTCAGCCAGGACGTTGACGCCGCGCAGCATCTTGTCGCGAGCGTCGGTGTTGAATTTTACGATTTTAGCGGCCATGTGGGCAGCTCCTATCTAGATGGTTTTAAAAGAAAATCCGGAAACCGGGCCTGTCTTACGACAGCACGCCCAGGACGTCGGATTCCTTCATGATGATCAGGTCGTCGCCGTCGATCTTCACTTCCGTGCCCGACCACTTGCCGAACAGGATGCGGTCGCCGGCCTTCAGCTCGAGAGCGTTGACCTTGCCGGATTCATCGCGAACGCCGGGGCCGACGGAGACGACTTCGCCTTCCTGGGGCTTTTCCTTGGCGGTGTCGGGGATGATGATCCCGCCCTTGGTCTTGGATTCTTCTTCAACGCGCTTGACCAGCACGCGGTCGCCGAGAGGACGAAACGCCATCTGATGATCTCCTGATAGGTGTCGATTTGAGCCCCGGACCTTGCGGCTTTGGCAGCCGCCCTCCCCGAGTGCTAACGCGACGGGAGTTAGGGGGAGGGTGGGGGACCGTCAAGGGCGGAGCCCGCCGAATTCCCGCGCCGAAGATGACTTGAATATGAACGGCCGCCCTTGGGGTCGTTCAGCAGGGACCCCCTAAAACAAGGACAACGGATCAACCGGCTTTCGAAAGGAGCCCGCCATGAAGACTATTTCCAAGATCGGCGTCGGCGCTGTGGCCCTGACGATGCTGGCGGCCTCGCCTGTCGCCGCCCAGAACTATCGCGACCGTGATCGCGACAACACCGGCCGTGACGCGGTGCTGGGCGCCGTCGTCGGCGGCGTGGCCGGCGCCATCATCGGCAACGGCGACGGACGCTATGTCGCGGGCGGCGCCCTGGCCGGCGCGGCTCTGGGCGCCACGGCGACCAACCGCGGCAGCGGCTGCGAATATTACCGCGGCGGCCGCTGCTACCGCAACCAGGGCCACTGGGAGCGCGACCACGGCATCAACAGCCGCGACGGCTACTACAACAACGGCCGCTATCAGGGCCGTGACCGCTACGACCGTCGCTATGACCGCCACGACAACCGTCGCGACTATCGCTACGACCGCCGCTGGTAGGATCTGGCGCCTGAATGAAGAAAGGCCCGGCGGCGACGCCGGGCCTTTTTGCATCTGGCGTCAGCGCACGCCGACGGTCAGGGTGTAGTTGGCGTGCTCGTCGCGGCGGGCGGCGTTGCGCATCAGATAGACGCGGACGACATAGTCGCCGTTGGCCGGCAGGGCGCCGCGCCAGTTGACGACATTGGCCGCGCCGTCCAGCGCCGTGTCGCCGCCGCTGGGCAGGACGTTGAAATAGGCCGAGGCGTTGGTGGTCCGCATGCTTACGGTCAGGGTCTGACCGCGACGGGCGCCTACGACATAGTCGACCGAGTCGTAGCCGTGGACATTGCCCTGCAGGGTGGCGGACGAGGCCCCGCGCGCGAACTGGACCCGTTCAGTGCGCCCGTGATCCTGGGCGACGGCAGGGACGGCGATGGCCCCCATGGCGACAAGAGCGGACGCGGCGAGGACGGCGTATCGGAACATCAGATCTCTCCGGATTGAAGCCGTGAAACGGCGACGCTGGCGGGCAGTTCCACCGACCGTCGGGATTGAACAACCACCATTGTTGGTCGATGCTGACCAACAGTGCGCCGTCGCTTCGATTTCGTCCTCCCAACATCGAACAGCCGAGAAGTCCTCATGACCCTGCCCAAGGCGCCCGTCGCCGTTCTCGCCGCCGCGGCCCTGCTGGCGGCCTCCTTCCCGGCGGCCGCCCAGACGCCGCCGGACCTGCGCGATCTGGTCGGCGCGCGCGCCGGTCAGGCGGAAGGGGCGGTGCAGAGCCGGGGCTATGCCTTCGTCCGCACCCAGGAGGGCGGAAACTCCAAGTGGAGCTACTGGCGGCGCGGCGATGACTGCGTCCAGATCACCACCACGGACGGCCGTTACGCCTCGATCGACCGGATGGACCGCAATCTCTGCGACGGCGGCGGCTCGCGCGACAGTGGAAGCAATGCGGCGGCGGCCGTTCTGGCCGGGGCGGCGGTGATCGGTCTGGCGGCGGCCTTGGCCCACCACAACCGCAGCCACGACAATCGCGACGACAGCCACGACAACGACTATTCACGCGGTTATCAGGACGCCCTCTACGGCTCCAACTATGATCGCAACGACAGCGAGGCCTATCACGACGGCTATCTGGCGGGAGAGGCTGAACGGGGCAATCGTCGCGCCTCCAACACGGACCATGTTCGCCGTGCGCCCTGGGCCGCGCAACAGGCCTGCTCGGCCCGCGCCGATGACTATCAGAGCCGGCCGCGCGGCAGCTCGACGCCGATCAGCGTGCGTGATCTGGGCAATGGCGACTGGCAGATGGTGATGGGGACCGGGTCCTATCGCTCGGTCTGCGTGGCCAGCAGCGATGGTCGAGTGCGCAGCATCGACCCCTATTGATAGGGAACTGAAACACGAGAGGGGCGGGCGTTGCGGCGCCCGCCCCTTTTTCGTGCGCGCGTCAGGCCAGAAGGCGAGTCAGCAAGGCCGCCGTCGAGGGGTCGAGATCGGCCGAGGGCGCGCCCGCCGCCACGTCCTTGAGGACGGCCCTGGCCAGAACCTTGCCCAGTTCGACGCCCCACTGGTCGAAGCTGTTGATGTCCCAGATCACGCCCTCGACGAAGGTCTTGTGTTCATAGAGGGCGATCAGGGCGCCGAGGGTCTGCGGCGTCAGGCGGTCCATCAGGATGGCGGTCGAGGGCCGGTTGCCGGGGAAGGTCTTGTGCGGGGCCAGGCGGTCGGCCTCGGCTTCGGACGCGCCGCCGGCGATCAGTTCGGCACGGGCCTGGGCCTCGGTCTTGCCCTGCATCAGGGCCTGACCCTGGGCCAGGGCGTTGGACCACAGCGGGCTCTCAGGGGTCTCGCCGTGCGTGCGGGCCACGATGACGAACTCGGCCGGGACCACCTGCGGCCCCTGATGGATCTGCTGGAAGAAGGCGTGCTGGCCGTTGGTGCCGGGCTCGCCGAAGACGACGGGGCAGGTCTGGCGCCCGACCGGAGAACCATCGCGGCGCACCCGCTTGCCGTTCGATTCCATCTCCAGCTGCTGCAGGAAGGCGGGCAGGCGGCGAAGCGCGTGGGCGTAGGGGGCGACGGTGCGCGCGGGCCGATGCAGACCATCGACGTTATAGATCTGGGCCAGGGCCAAAAGGACGGGGGCGTTGGTCTCTAGCGGGGCTTCCAGGAAATGCCGGTCCAGGGCGGCGGCGCCGTCGAGGAAGCCCTGGAAGACATCCCAGCCCAGACCGATGACGCAGGACAGGCTGACCGCCGACCACAGGGAATAGCGCCCGCCGACCCAGTCGCTGAAGCCGAACACGCGCGCGCACCCAAAAGCTCGAGCCTTTTCCGGGGCTGCGGTGACGCCGATGAAATGACGGTCACGTCGTTCTTCTGGCAGGCTCCCGGCCAGCCACGCCTTGGCCGCTTCGGCGTTGGCCAGGGTTTCCTGGGTGGTGAAGGTCTTCGACACGACGATGACCAGGGTGGTCTCCGGATCCAGCCCGGTCAGGGCCTCGGCCATGTCTCTTGGGTCGATGTTGGAGACAAAGCGAAGGTCGATCTCGGGTTGTAGCGGGCGCAGGGCGTCCCAGACCAGGCGCGGCCCCAGATCAGACCCGCCGATGCCGATGTGGACAACGGCCTTGAAAGGGCGGCCCGTTGCGCCGGTTTCGGAGCCGCTGCGCACAATCCTGGAATAGTTCGCCATAGCGTGTCGAACGTCGTCGACGTCGGCCGACACGGCGTCGCCCAGGGCGTGGAAGTTCGCACCGCCGGGCGCGCGCAGGGCAGGGTGCAGGACGGCGCGGCCCTCGGTGGCGTTGACGGCCTCGCCGCCGAACAGGGCGGCGCGACGGCCCTCGACGTCGGCGGCGCGGGCCAGGGCCAGGGCGGCGTCGAAGCCGGCACGGGTCCAGCTCTGCTTGGACAGGTCCAGATGCAGACCGGCCGCGTCCACGGTCAGGCGCGACAGGCGATCGGGATCGGCGGCGAACTGATCCAGGATGCGGGCGTCGGCGTCGCGGCGGGCGACGGCCTCCAGTTCGGTCCAGGCGGCGTGCGGCATCCTCGTCTCCCCCATGAGCGCCGGCCAGAGATCGGCATGACGCTTGCAACCCTTCGTTTATGGCTCAGGCCTAAAAGAGTTCAATCAAAGACCGGTCAACATGGGTTTCTGCGCGGAAACGCCTGCCTCGGTCGTCACTGAAAGGGATGTCTCATGTCCTGCGGACTGATCCTCGCCGCCGCCCTGATGCTCAGCGATCCTTCGGTCGCCGAGGCCGCCGCCCAGCCGCCCGTCGCCGCCGACGCCCCCGTCTCGGTCGCACATGAGCCCCTGTTCGCCGATCTGGTGACGCGCTCGGGCGCGCTGAAGACCATCGTGGACGGCTGGATCGCCTCGGGCGCCGCTGACGGCGAAGGCTTCATCGCCGGTCCCGCCTTCACCGGCTTCAAGACCCAGGCGAGCGACCTCGCCGCCCGCGACCTGCAGGGCCACCTGGTGCTGAAGGAACGCGGCACGGACAACGACCTGAAGTGCATCCTGCGCGGCATTTCCGAGGACATGCCGAAGAAGGTGGCCGCCGTCGAAGCCGCCCCCAACGCCGCCGAACGCAGGGTGGCGCTGGAAGAACTGGCCTATCTGCTGAACGACAATGTCGAGGTCATCACCTCGCCGCCTCGCCCGGCGGCGTAGCCGCCTGGCGAGGCTTTCTTTGGGGCCTATCGCCCTTCGGGCTACCTGAGGCCCGTACTTTTGGGGCCTGCCGCGCTTCGGGCTACTTGAGGCGCATTCTTTTGGGGCCTATCGCCCTTCGGGCTACTTGAGCCCGGTTTGAAAAAGCCCACTCACCATCCGTAGAGGTTTAGAGGTCTGAGGCGGCGGCCTCAGCTCTCGACCGTCTCCGGGTATTTGATGGCGCAGCCGTAGGGTTGGGCGAAGGGGGTCTGGACCGGCCGGCCGGCCTTGGCGTCGGCCAGGGCGGCGCGGACGAAGTTGTTGGCGCCGGCCAAGTCCTCGACCTTGTTGGTGGGCTTGTCGTCGATGCCGCCGACGAAGATCAGACGCCCCTCGGGATCGATGATGCGCATGTCGGGCGTCGTCTTGGCGTCATAGCGCTTGCCGACCTCGCCGGTCGGATCGAGCAGCAGGTGGGTGAAGGCGGCCTTGTGCTTGGCCTTCCAGGCGCGGGCTTCCTCGCCCTCGACATAGCCCTGCGTGGTGGGCGCCGAGGAGATGATGGTCAGCCAGACCACGCCGTCGGCGGTCGCCTCGCGCTGCAGGTCCTGCATGGCGCCGGTGTAGTGCTTCTTCACATAGGGACAGCCCTCGTTGGTCCACTCCAGCACCACGGTCTTGCCCTTGAAGTCGGCCAGCGAGCGTTGCGTCCCCTCGGCGTCGACCAGGGTGAAGGCCGGGGCCATGTCGCCGGGGCCGGCGACGGCGGGCGTGGCGGCGGCTGGGGTCGCGGCCTTGTCCGGCGCGGCGGCGGGCTGTTGCTGGCAGGCGGTCAGAACCAGCAGGGAGGCGGAGGCGACGGTCAGTATGCGGAACATCGGGTGGTCTCCTTCAGGTCAGGGGCAGATGAAAATCAGCGGGCGGCGTCCTTCAGGGCGCCGACGACGGTTCCTTCGGTCAGAAGCTGGGGCAGGATGCGCGGCTCGGCCTGGCCCGGCGCGTAAAGCAGGTAGAGCGGGACGCCCGAGCGGCCGTGGCGTTGCAGTTCGGCGGTGATGGCGTCGTCGCGGCGGGTCCAGTCGCCGACCAGATAGACGGCGTTCGTCGCCTGTATCGCCTCGGCGGTGCGCGGCGAGGACAGGGCCGCGCCCTCGTTGATCTTGCAGGTGACGCACCAGTCGGCGGTGAAGTTGACCAGGACCGGACGACCCTCGGCCAAGGCGGCCTGTACGGCCTGCGCTGACCAGGGTTGCGAAGCCAGATGGGCGGAGGTCTGCGCGCTGTCGGTTGCGGCTGGGGCGGCGCGGGCGGCCAGGACGCCGAGGCCGAGGGCCGCGATCAGAGCGAGGGTTGCGCCAGTCGCGGCGACCCGGCCCTTGCCGGGCGTGGTCTGCGACCGGCCGAACAGCCACAGGGCCAGGGCCAGCATCAGGCCGGCGCCGAACAGCAGGGCCAGGGCGTCTGCGGTCTGGCGGCCATAGACCCAGGCCAGCCACAGGGCGGCGCCGTACATGGGGAAGGCCAGCAGGTTCCTGAGCGTCTCCATCCACGGGCCGGGACGCGGCAGGCGGGCCAGCAGGCGCGGCGACAGGCTGATCAGGACATAGGGCAGGGCCAGACCCAGACCGAGCATCAGGAAGACCGCCAGCGCCATGGGCCAGGGCATCAGCAGGGCCGCGCCGAGCGCAAAGGCCATGAAGGGGGCGGTGCAGGGCGCGGCCACGACGACGGCCAGCACCCCGGTGAAGAAGGCGCCCGTCGCGCCGGGCAGACGCGACAGGGGGCCGGAGCCCGCGCCTTGCAGGCCGCCGCCGATATGGAAGACGCCCGACAGGTTCAACGCCACGGCCAGCATCAGCAGCGACAGGGCGGCGACCACACCGGGCGACTGCAACTGGAAGCCCCAGCCGAGCGCCTGACCGCCCGCGCGCAGGGCCAAAAGGGCGCCGGCCAGAACGAGGAAGGTCGCCAGCACCCCGGCGAGGAAGGCCAGGCCGTCGCGACGCGCCTCCGCCGGATGGTGGGCCGAGCGGCTCAGCGCCGCGGCCTTCATCGCCAGAATAGGGAAGACGCAGGGCATGAGGTTGAGGATCAGCCCGCCGAGCAGGGCGAACAGGGCGGCCTGCAGGAAGGCGAGCGGCGTCGTGGCGGCGGTCGGGCCTTGCGTCGCCTCGCCGTCGCCGAGCGCCCCCTCTCCCCCGGCGCCGGGCAGGGCCGGGCCCTGTTCAGCGGAGATGTCCCAGGCGCCGAGGTCGGTGGACAGGACGCCCGCGAGCGGAGGCTTCAGTCCATTGGCGGACAGACCGCGCCCTGGGGCCATGGTCAGGGTCAGGCCTTGCCGTCCGCGCTGGCCGGTCTGGGCTGCGGCGTGGTCGATGACCCCGCCCTCGAAGGGAAAGAAATAGGCCCATTTCGGCGCAGCGCCGGCCAGCGGACCGCCCGTCGCCGTCAGGGTCAGCTGGCCGTCGGCGAAGGCCGCGCGGGCGTCGATCCCGGCGGGGCCTGGGGCGGTCTGGACCAGGGTCTGGATCTTCTGGCCCCAGCGCGGATCCAGCGGCGCGGCGCCCTCCTGCACCCGCAGGTCGAGGCTGAGTGTCAGTTCGTCGGGCACGCACATCTGGTCGCTGCAGACCATGAACAGGGCCCTGGTCGTCAGGCGCAGGGTCTGGCCGGGCCGGGCGTCGGCGGGGATCTCGATCGGCACGGGCAGGAAGACCTCGCCCTCGTAGCCGTAGTTCATCAGGCTTTGCAGCCGCTGGCGGCGGGGCAGGGGCCAGACGATGTCGCCCGCGCTGACGTTGTTCGGCAGGGTCCAGTCCAGGGTGGTCGGGCCGCCTGAATCCCCGGGATTGCGCCAATAGGTGTGCCAGCCGGGCTCGATCTGCTGACGCACCGCCACCACGGCGGTCGAGCCGGGCGCGGCCCAGGCGCTCATGGGGACCAGTTCGGCCTCGATCCGTTCGGTGCGCTGAGGGCCGGAAGGCGAGGCGGCGCCCGCCTTCAACGCCTGATCAAGGGCGGACGGCGCCGCCGTCGCCGAAGCGGCGAAGGTCAGCCAGACGAGGACGGCGGCGAGAAGACGCAAAAGAACGGCACCGGACAAGGAAGGTTGGCCGCGATCCTAGCCGCCGCGCGCCGCGACAGCCACCGTCCCGCGACGCCAGGCCGCACGAGGTCTAGCGGGGGCGGGCCTCGATCACGACCTCGGTGCGGCGGCGCAGGGGGTCGTTCACCCCATTGACGACAGCGCCGTCGGCGCCGGCGGCGGCCACCTCGAAAGCGGGGGCGGGCAGGCCGGCCCCGGCCAGGGCCTCGGCCACGGATCTGGCGCGACGCTCGGAAAGGGACTGGTTGGCGGCCGGCGTGCCGCTGCGGGCGTCGGCAAGGCCGAGCACCTGGACCCTCGTCACGTCGCATCCCTGCAACTGGGTTGCGGTCAGGCTGATAGCTTCGCGCGCCGCCGTCGTCAGGCGCGCCTGGTCCTGATCAAAATAGACCTCGAACCGCTTGGCGGCGCAGGCTGCGGGATCGCTGACCAGGTCGCTGCGCGTCTTGTAGACGCCTGGCGTGGAGCAGCCCGCCAGGAAGGCCAGGGTCATAACGCCGACGACAGCGGCAGGAAGGATCGGTTTCATCAGTCAGCCCTTCGACAGAACGCCCAGCCCCGGGCGTGCAAGACTACAGAAGCAAAAGGGCGGTCCGCGCAAACGGACCGCCCCTTGAACCTGACCCGAAAATCCATCGGGCGCCAGTCGCTTAGTAGCGACGCTGGCCGTTCTCCCAGTAGCATTCGCTCTGGCGATTGTCGTAGCAGTAGTAGTAGCGACCCTGGTTGTCGCGATAGCGCTGCTGGTTGTTGCGGTCCTGGTTCGAACCACGGATCGCGCCTGCTGCGCCGCCGGCGAGGGCGCCGATGGCTGCGCCGGTGGCTGCGTTGCCGCCGCCGACATTATTGCCGATGATGGCGCCGGCTACGGCGCCGAGGCCCGCGCCGATAGCGCCCTGACGGACGGTCTCGTTGTTGTTGCCGCCGCCGTAATACGGGTCACTGGCGCAGGCGGTGACCAGAAGACCGGCGCCGGCGATGGCGATAATCGCCTTGTTCATGGATCTGTCCTTCATCCCGAGGGGGCTCCCCTGAAGTCGACAGAACGCAAGCCAAAGGCGGCGGTTCCGAGACTGGCGGGCAAGCTTTACATTATTTTCTTCGAGCCTGCGGTTCGGGGAACCGGGGCCAGCGACGAGGCGTTCGCCGCCCATGACAGACGCCGCCGCCGCGCCCGACGCCCTTCGCCTGACTTCAGATGTCGCGATAAAAAAGGTGATCATCCTGGTCAACCCGCTGTCGGGCGGAGTTGGATCCCAGGCTGCGGCGGAGGCCGAGGCCCTTTTGGCGCCCTATGATTTCGAGGCCGCGGTGGTGATCCTGGAGGGCGCCCGGATACCGGATCAGATCGCCGAAGCTATCGCGGCTCGGCCGGACGTCCTGTTTGTTCTGGCCGGCGACGGCACCGCCCGGTCAGTCGCCACGCGGGCGGGCGCCAAGGGGCCTCTGATCGCCCCCCTGCCCGGCGGCACCATGAACATGTTGCCCAAGGCCCTCTATGGCACGGGCGACTGGAAGCTGGCGCTGAAGCGCGCCCTGGAAGAAGGCGCGCCTCAGGCCGTGTCCGGCGGCGTGGTGGAAGGCGAGGCCTTCTATTGCGCGGCCATTCTGGGCGCCCCCGCCCTGTGGGCCCCGGCTCGAGAAGCCATGCGCACCGGCAAGCTGAAACTGGCCTGGATGTACGGACGACGGGCGTTCAAGCGGGCCTTCAGCGGTCATATCCGGTTCAGCCTGGACGGCGGCGCCCGGCGCCGGGCGGAAGCCCTAGTGCTGATCAGCCCCATGATCTCAAGGGCGATGGACGAGCCGGTCGGTCTGGAAGCGGCCGCCATGACCACGTCCGACGCGGCTCAGGCCTTCGGTCTGGCGGCCCGGGCCCTTTTCGACGACTGGCGTCACGACCCCAATGTGACGACCCAGCCAGCGCGCAAGATCGCGGTTTCAGCGCGGTCCAAGATCCCTGCGGTCATCGACGGCGAGCCCATGCTGCTGGGCCGCGAGACCAGCATCAGCTTCCTGCCGCGCGCCTTCATGGCCCTGGCCCCGCTGCCGCCCGCAGCGGAGGACAGCGTCTGATGGGGCGGGTGATCCAGTTCTCCGACGTGCATTTCGGCTGCGAACATGTCCACGCGGTCGCCGGCGCCCTGGATTACGCCCATGCAACCCCGCATGACCTGGTCCTGATCACGGGCGACATCACCCAGCAGGGCTTCCCGAAGGAGTTTGAGGCGGCCGGCGCCTGGATACGCGCCATGCCGCAACCGGTCTTCGTGACTGTGGGCAATCACGACGTGCCCTATTGGGATGTCATGGCCCGGCTGTTCTGGCCGTGGCGCGCCTTTGAGCAGGCGACCGGCCATCCGGCGCATGATCATGAGTTCAAGCGCGACAATCTGATGGTGCGCGGGGTGACCACCGCACGAGGCTGGCAGGCCCGGCCGAACTGGTCGAAGGGCGTGATCGATCTGGATCAGACGCGGCGTGCGGCCGAGGCTCTTCGCAATGCGCCGATCGGAGCCCTTCGAATACTGGCCTGCCATCACCCCCTGATCGAGATGATCGGCACGCCGATGACCGGCGACGTCAAGCGCGGCGACAAGGCGGCCTTGATCTTCGCCGAGGCGGGGGTGGACCTGATCACCACGGGTCATGTCCATGTGCCCTTCGCCCTTGGCATCGACATATCGGACCGGTGTTCCTACGCCATCGGCTGCGGAACCCTGTCCCACCGCGAACGCGGCGCGCCGCCCAGCTTCAACCGCATCGAGTGGGATGCGCGAGAAATCGTGGTCACAGCGGTGGTCTGGACCGGCCAGCGGTTCGAGGATCACCAGACCTGGCGTCTGCCGCGTCGCCAGGACACGCGGCGGGCCGAGACCGCGCCCGATCCCGCGACGCCCGGTGAAATGGAGGCCGCTGTCACCTGACATCGGATGCAAGAAAAAGGCCCCGGCGATCGCCGGGGCCTTTTCATATGCAGCCGGGGAGCTGCGTCAGATACGCGGACCTCGCCCGCGCATGCCGCCGACGACCAGCGACACCACGAACAGAATAACGGCGATAATGGCGATGAATTTAGCAATCTCGAACGACATGCCCGAGATACCGCCGAAGCCGAGAACGGCGGCGACCAGTGCGACGATAAAGAAAATGATGGCCCAGCGAAGCATGGACGACCCTCCGAAACGTTGTTGAAACGAAAGCAAGACTATCGACTCCTCCCGTCGATCATCTCGCCTGCTTCAATAACGCCCCGGAGGCTTAGCCGTTCCGCGCTCTAACGTCGGCGAGGGCGGCTTTTTTCAGTAAAGGCCGCAGCCACCATGGTGGCGAGGGCCGGGTTGCGCAGGAAAATCCAGCCGCCGGCCAGGGCCGCGACGGTGCCGAGCACAGGCCGTTGCTTGAACAGATGGAAGGCGCGCATGCCCAGACCCTCCGGTTCGTAGTCCTCTTCGTCTTCCTCGCCCTGCGCGCGACGCACGAAGATCAGGGCGACGAGGAGCGCGATGATCGCGAACAGAGCCGAGGTGATGGCCGCGGCCGCCAGCGGAACGACGACCAGGGCGAGCAGATAAAACACCGTGGCCCCGAGAGCGACCACGGCCACGAAGCCTGCGCCAGCCGCGATGAAGGTCGCGACGGCGCGGTTGACGAGCCCCCGCCCGATCATCAGCGACGACGACCGGCGAGCAGGAGGCCGAGCACGACGCCGACGCCCAGGGCGATGGCGGTGGACTGCACCGGACGTTCCTGAACGCGTTCGACGACGTAGCGCTGGGCTTCCTCGAAGCGTTCGGCGGCGTCATCGTAATATTCACGGCCGCGCACGCGGGCGTCGTCATAATAGCCGCGCGCCTTTTCGCGGAGTTCCTCGCCCTGCTCACGCAGGCGGGCCTCGGCGTCGGCCGCCTTGGCTTTCAGGCGCTGCGTTTCCTCGCGCGCGCCAGTCTTCAGATCCTCCTTGAGGGTCTTCAGATCGTTCTTGATGTCTTCCCGAGCCTTGGTGGTGGCCATGATGCGCGCTCCGCTGGGTGTGTAAGCTTGACGATTAAATAGAGAACCCCTGCCCCGAACGCCACACCGACGACCAAGGTTCCTGCAAAGCAGCAAGCCGAGGGTCGACATTCAAGGCGTGGCTGTCGCCGCCTTCTGGCGTCATCAGGGGCGTCGTCCTACAACAACGTCATGACCCAATGGCTGTTCCCGCCCGCTTCGACGCCGTCCCTGCCCATTCAGGGCGACACGCGCCGTTTTCCAGTCCGTCGTATTCTCTGCGTCGGCCAGAACTACGCCGCCCACGCTCGCGAAATGGGGGCCGATCCGTCTAGGCCCGCGCCCTTCTTCTTCGCCAAACCGGCCGACGCCCTGGTCGTGGACGGCGCTGATCCCGTCTATCCGTCGGCGACGGCCAACCTGCATCACGAGGTCGAACTGGTGGTCGCCGTAGGCGAAAACGGCGAGATCGCCGGCTGGGCGGTCGGCGTCGATCTGACGCGGCGCGACCTTCAGTCCGAGGCCAAGGCCAAGGGCCGCCCGTGGGAGGCGGGCAAGGCGTTTGACCAGTCGGCGCCTTGCGGGGCGCTGACGCTCGGAGACTTGCCCGACCCCAATGCGACCATCACGCTCACGGTCAACGGCGAGACGCGCCAGTCGGGGCGTCTGTCCGACATGATATGGGACCCGGTCGGGATTTTGGCCAAGGCGGGCGAACTCTGGAGCCTTCAACCCGGCGATCTGATCTTCACCGGCACCCCAGAGGGCGTGGGACCCTTGGCCCCCGGCGACCGGGTCGAGGCGCGGATCGACGGTCTGGCCCCGCTCGCCTTCACGGTGCAGCCGTGATCCTGCACGGCTACTGGCGTTCGGGCACCAGCTATCGCGCCCGCATCGCCCTCAATCTCAAGGGGCTGGTCTATGAAACGGCGCCGGTCGACCTGCGGACGGGCGCGCAGACGTCCGACGCCTATCTGGCGCTGAACCCGCAGGGGCTGGTGCCTGCGCTGGAGACAGGCGACGGTCTGGTCCTGACCCAGAGCCCGGCCATTCTGGAGTGGCTGGAGGAAACCCATCCGACCCCGGCCCTGCTGCCGACGGCCGCCGCCGACCGGGCGGCGGTGCGGGGCATGGCCGCCCTGATCGGCTGCGACATCCATCCGCTGAACAATCTCCGGGTGCTGAAGGCGGTCCGTGATCTGGGCGCTGATCAGGCGGGCGTGGACGCCTGGGCCGGGCGCTGGATCCTCGACGGATTCGCCGCGCTCGAGGCGCAGGTCCAGCACCATGGCGAGGGCTGGTGTTTCGGCGGAGCGCCGACGCTCGCCGACTGCTACCTGATCCCGCAGATTTATTCGGCGCGGCGGTTCAACGTCGATCTGACGCCCTTCCCGCGTCTGCTGGCGACCGAAGCGAGGGCCAGCCTGCATCCGGCCTTCATGGCGGCGCACCCGGACAATCAACCGGATGGGCGACCGGACGCGGATTAAGCCTGTTCGTTCACCAACGACCCTGATTTCGGTCAATCTCCCTTAAGCTTTGACGCTGAATATCGGCGCCGTGAGATTCGCCGTCCCGCCCTGTCCGGCCGACCGGCTCGCCATCGCTGTGGTGACTGAGCCTGAACGGTCCCGCCCGCTGCCTCCCGGCCAGCGGGAGGACGCCATGCGTCATCTGCTGCAGACAGCGGGGGACGCGGGCGTCGGCCTGGTCGCGACCCGACCCGAAGGCGATGTCGAGCGGCTGCTGGGTCAGGCCTGGCCCTTCCCTTCGCCTTTCCGCGTCACCGTGCGCACCGTGCCCCTGGCCGACGGTCTGGACCGGGTCGAGGCCCGCGCCCGTCGCTCGCTGGAGCGCATGGGCCTGCCGCGCGGCGACGCCGTTCTGGTGCAGAACGCGTCCGATCTGGCCGGGGTCGAGGGCCGCGCCCTGTGGGCGCGTCTGACGGCGCTGAAGGAACGCGGCGTCTTCCGCAAGATCGGCTTCGTGGCCACGGTCGAGGACGGCCCGGCCCTGCTGGCCCGTCGCTTCCAGCCTGACGTCGTGCAGGTAGCCTGCAACATCCTGGACCAGCGCGCCGCGCGCGGCGGGGTGATCGAGGATCTGGCCGGCCAGGGGGTCGAGGTGCATCTGGCCTCGGTCTTCGCGCAAGGGTTGCTGTTCGCCAACCGCGAGAGCCTGCCGCCGGAACTGGCGGCGCACGGCATGGCCCTGTCGCGCACGCGTCGGCGTCTGGCCGAGGCCCGGGTCGATCCGATGCAGGCGGCGCTCGCCTATGCCCTGAACCTGCCCGGCGTGGCCTCGGTGATCGCCAGCGTGGCCTCGGCCGCCGAACTGCGCGCCATCGTCGCCGCCTCGCACGCGGCCAAGCCCGACATCGACTGGGACGCCCTGGCCCTGGACGAGGCCCCGGCCGCCGTCGCCTCGCGCACCCGCCTGCGCATCAGCAACGCGGCCTGATCCACAGGCGCGGCGGGCTTCTACGCCCCCCTGTGCATGATCGCCGCCGATCCTGCTTGAGGCCGGCGCCCCGATCCGTCACCTTGCGCCGCGTATGAACGCGCCCCTGTCCCATCCCCCGCAAGCCGATCTGAAGCCCGACGCCAAGGCGGATCCGGGCACGACGCCGGTCATGGCGCAGTTCCTGGCGGCCAAGGCCGATCAGCCCGACGCCATCCTCTTTTTCCGCATGGGCGACTTCTACGAGCTCTTCTTCGACGACGCGGTGAAGGCGGCGGCGGCCCTGGGCATCACCCTGACCAAGCGCGGCAAGCATCAGGGCGAGGACATTCCCATGGCCGGGGTGCCGGTCCATGCGCTGGACGGCTATCTGGCGCGGCTGATCCGCATGGGCTTCAAGGTCGCCATCTGCGAGCAGCTGGAAGCCCCCGCCGAGGCCAGGAAGCGCGGTCACAAGGCGGTGGTGCATCGCGGGGTGGTGCGGGTGGTGACGCCCGGCACCCTGACCGAGGACAGTCTGCTGGACGCGCGCGGGGCCAACCGTCTGGCGGCGGTGGCTATCCGCAAGGGCCGCGCCGCCGTGGCTGTGGTCGAGCTGTCGGCGGGCGCGGTGGACTCGGTGGCCTGCGACCTGGGCGATCTCGGCGCGGCGCTGGCGGCCTTCCGGCCCTCGGAGGTTCTGGTGCCGGACCGCCTGTTCTCGGACGAGACGCTGAAGGGCGCGCTGGACGGCTCCGGCGGCGTGGTTCAGGCCATGCCCCAAGCCCTGGCCGAGCCGGTCGGGGCGCGCGACCGGGTGCAGCGGCTCTATGGGGTTTCGGCGCTGGACGGTTTCGGCGCCTTCGAGGAGGCTGAGGTCTCGGCGCTGGGCCTGATCGCCGCCTACCTGGAGACGACCCAGGCCGGCAAGATCCCCGCCCTGGCCCCGCCGCGCCGTTCGGGCGAGAGCGGCTTTCTGGCCATCGACCCGGCGACGCGGTTGAGCCTCGAGATCGACCGGACCCAGCGCGGCGAGCGCGACGGCTCCCTGCTGCACTGCATCGACCGCAGCGTGACGTCTGGCGGGGCGCGGGCCCTGGCGGAACGCATTTCGCGGCCCTTGCGTGATCCGGCGGCGATCAACGCCGGGCTGGACTCGGTGGAGTGGTTGCTGGAACGGCGCGATCTGCGCCGCGATCTGAGGGACGGGCTGCGGTCCTCGGCCGATGTGGCGCGGGCGACGTCGCGGCTGGCGCTGGGACGCGGCGGACCGCGTGATCTGGGAGCGATCCGTTCCGGCCTGACGACGGCGCAGGGGCTGGCCGGGCTGTTCGCCGCTGCGGCCCGCGATCCCCTGGCCGGGCCGCCCGCACGGGTTCTGGCCTGTCTCGACCGGCTGACGCTGGACGCCGATCTGTCGCACCTGCTGGCTGATCTGGGCGACGGCCTGATCGAGGAGCCGCCGCATCTGGCGCGGGACGGCGGCTTCGTGAACCCCGGCCACCGGCCCGAACTGGACGCGGCCCGCACCCTGCGCGACGACAGCCGCCGGGTGGTCGCCGATCTGGAGGCCCGCGCCGTGGCCGAGAGCGGCGTGGCCTTCAAGGTGCGCCACAACGCCGTCCTGGGCTATTTCCTCGAAGCTTCCGCGAAAGCCGCGGAGGGCCTGCTGCGGGCCGGGCCCGACAGCCCCTTCATCCACCGCCAGACCCTCGCCAACCAGGTCCGCTTCACCACGGTCGAGCTGTCGGAACTGGACGCCAAGATCAGCCAGGCCGGGCATCGGGCGCTCGCCATGGAAGGCGAGACCTTCGAGGCCTGGCGGCGCGAGGTCGCCCGTCTGGCCGGACCGTTGCAGGGCGTGGCCGCGGCCCTGGCCGAGCTGGACGCCCACGCGGCGCTGGCCGAATGGGCCGAAGAGGTCGGCGCGGTTCGTCCTGTCGTCGACGACAGCCTCTGCTTCGACGTCGAGGCCGGGCGCCATCCGGTGGTCGAGGCGGCGGTGACGGCGCAAGGCGACCCCTATACCCCGAACAACTGCCGACTGGCCGGCGACGGCGTTGGGGCCTCGCGCCTGTCGATCGTCACCGGACCCAACATGGCCGGCAAGTCGACCTTCCTGCGCCAGAATGCGCTGTTGGTGGTCCTGGCTCAGGCCGGGGCCTTTGTCCCGGCGCGGGCCATGCGGCTGGGCGTGGTGGACCGGCTGTTCAGCCGGGTCGGGGCCGGCGACGACCTGGCGCGCGGCCGCTCCACCTTCATGATGGAGATGGTCGAGACCGCCGCCATCCTGACCCAGGCGACGCCGCACAGCTTCGTGGTGCTGGACGAGATCGGCCGCGGCACGGCCACCTACGACGGCCTGGCCATCGCCTGGGCCACCGCCGAGGCCCTGCACGAGACCAATCGCGCCCGCACCCTGTTCGCCACCCATTATCACGAGCTGGCGCGGCTGGAGGAGCGGCTGGACTACGTCTGCAACCTGTCGATGAAGGCGCGCGAGTGGAACGGCGACCTGGTCTTCCTGCACGAGGCGGCGCCGGGCGCCGCCGACCGCTCCTATGGCGTGCAGGTGGCCAAGCTGGCGGGGGTGCCGAGCAAGGTGGTCGGCCGCGCCCGCGAGGTGCTGGAGCGGCTGGAGAGCGAAAAGGCGGCGGCGGCGCGTCTGGACGACCTGCCCCTGTTCGCCGCCGTGGCCGAGGCGCCCCCCGCCCCCATGGCTTCCGCGCTGGATGAGGCTATGGCCGCCATCGACCCGGATGAACTGACCCCGCGCGAGGCGCTGGAGGCCCTGTACCGGCTGAAAGCCTTGGGCAGACCTTAACGGGGCGATCCGTAATGGCCCGCATGGAGGGATTCCTGCGGCGTTAAGGGGGATGCGCCATCAAGGCGGTCACAGTCCTGCTCGGACGTCATCCTCTCCCCGGGATCATCGCCATGAGCCTTCGCTCGCTCTCTCTTGCTTCCAAGACGGTTCTGATGACCGTCACGGCCCTCGCCGTCCTGTCGATCGCCCTGCTCGCCGTCGGCGGCTGGCTGATGCAGAAGGAGGGAGAGCGTCGGGCCGCCGAGCGCCAGGAAACCAATATGCGTGTGGCCTGGGAGGTGCTGGCCCGATATGGCTCGACCTATTCGGTTCGGGACGGCACCCTGTTTGCGGGTGAGACGCGGCTGGACGGCAATTTCGCCCCTGTCGACCGGATCAAGACCCTGGTGGGCGGCACCGCCACGGTGTTTCGCGGCGACATGCGGGTCTCGACCAATGTGACCAAGGCCGACGGCGCGCGGGCGATCGGCACCCCGCTGGCGCCGGGGCCGGTCCACGACGCGGTGCTGGGGCGCGGCGAGCCCTATCGGGGCCGGGCCGACATTCTGGGCAGGCCCTATTTCGTCGCCTATGACCCCATCAAGGACAGTGGCGGCGCCGTGATCGGCGTTCTCTACGTCGGCGTGCCGGAGGCGGACTTCCTCGCCTCGGTGAAGAGCGCTCTGGCGTCCCTGCTGGCGGTCGGCCTCATGGCGGCTCTGATCACCAGCGGCGTCTGTCTGGCGATCTCGCGCCGCATGTTCGCCCCGCTCTCGGCCCTGTGCCACCGGCTGGAAGCGCTGCAGAAGGGCCAGGTCGAGGTCGATGCGCCGTGGGCGTCCCGTGGGGACGATATCGGACAGATCTCGCGCGCCGTTCTGGCCTTCCGCGACGCCGCCGTTCAAAAGCGCGACGCCGAGGCTCAATCCCTGGCCATGCGCGCCGCCGCCGAGCAGGAGCGTCAGGAGGCCGCCGCGCAGCAGGCGGCGATCGCAGCTGAGGACGCCGTGGTGGTGACGGCTCTCGGGGCAGGCCTGGCGGCCCTCGCAAAAGGCGATCTGGCGCATCGCATTGACGCCGCCTTCGCCCCGCGCAGCCACCAGCTGAAAGAAGACTACAACGCCGCCCTGACCGCCCTGGCCGAGACGATGGCCGAGATCGCGAGCTCGGCCGTGGCGGTGCGCCAGGGCGCGGCCACGGCCAGCGACGCGGTCGACGATCTGTCGCGCCGCACCGAGCAGCAGGCGGCTTCGCTGGAAGAGACGGCGGCTGCGCTGGATCAGATGACCACCGCCGTGCGCCGCACCGCCGAAGGCGCCCAGGGGGCGGCCGACATTACCGAAACCGCGCGACGGGGCGCGGGCGAGCGCGAAGCCATGGTCAGGCAGACCGCGACGGCGATGAATGAGATCAAGACGGCGTCGGGTCATATCAACGAGATCCTGGGCGTGATGGACGAAATCGCCTTCCAGACCAATCTTCTGGCGCTGAACGCAGGGGTCGAGGCGGCCCGCGCCGGCGACGCCGGTCGCGGCTTCGCCGTGGTGGCCTCGGAAGTGCGGGCCCTGGCCCAGCGTTCCGGCGACGCCGCGCGAGAGATCAAGACGCTGATTTCGGATTCGACCGGCAGCGTCGAGCGCGGCGCTCTTTTGGCCGGTCGAACCGGCGACAGCCTGTCGGCCCTGGTCGCCCAGGTCGGCGAGATCGACACCCTGGCCACGGAACTTGCGGCCTCGGCGCGGGAACAGGCGATCGGGCTGGAAGAAGTGAACACGGCCGTGAACCAGATGGATCAGATGACGCAGCACAACGCCGCCATGGTCGAGAAGTCCACGGCCGCCAATCGCGCGCTCGCCGATCAGGCTGAGCGTCTGTCCGCCCTGATTGCGCGCTTCCGCCTGTCCGGCCAGCCGCGGGTCGCCCTGGCCGCCTGACGCCCCGTCAAATGGGCGCGAGGCCTTGTTCGCCTCCGGCGAGGGGGGCATGAAGGGTCATGCGACGTCTGTCAGATCTCCGTGGTGTCCTGTCCGATCCCCGGGGACTGAAATGAGCCTTGATGAGCGCCTCGAGGCTGCGGCTGGGGCGCCCGACGCACGCGTCGCCGTCACCTCCGTCCTGCGCGAGAGCTTCGCCATTGACCGCGCGCGCGTCTCGCGGCGGCTGGAAGGGGGCGTCGACGGCGCCGAGGCGGCGCGCCTCTATGCCGCCGCAGCGGACGCCATGCTGGCCAGTCTGTGGCGGGTCGCCACCGAGATCCTGCACCCGTCGCCGCAGGATCGCCTGAGTCTGCTGGCGGTCGGCGGCTATGGTCGGGGCGTCCTGGCGCCCTTTTCCGATCTCGACCTGCTCTTCCTGCGAGACGGCCAGGCGATCAGTCCACGCGCGACGACGGTGATCGAGTTCATCCATTACGTCCTGTGGGACCTTGGCCTGAAGGTCGGCTCGGCCTCCCGCTCGGTCGGCGAGACGCTGGACCTGGCGCGCAGCGACATGACGGTGCGCACCTCTCTTCTGGAGGGCCGGGTGCTGGCCGGAGACGCTGATCTGGGCGAAGGCCTGCTGACGCGGTTCCGCGGTGAAGTCGCCAAGGCCGACCCCCGCCCCTTCATCGCCGCCAAGATGGAGGAGCGCGACGTCCGTCTGCAGAAGACGGGGG
The DNA here is from genome assembly GCF_049315965.1 of Brevundimonas sp. NPDC058933. Taxonomy (NCBI): domain Bacteria; kingdom Pseudomonadati; phylum Pseudomonadota; class Alphaproteobacteria; order Caulobacterales; family Caulobacteraceae; genus Brevundimonas; species Brevundimonas sp. NPDC058933. The sequence continues at coordinate 101,799 of NZ_JBMOSL010000002.1, read as the reverse complement.
CGGTGCGCTATCGCGTCGAGCCCAACGTCAAGGACGGCAAGGGGGGGCTGCGCGACCTGAACACCCTGTTCTGGATCGCCCGGTCGCTGGCGCCGGACAGCGAGCGGGGGCAGGCGGCGCTGGAGGGTCTGCTGAGCGCGCGCGAGCTGCGCAGCTTCCGCGAGGCCATCGGCTTTCTGTGGAACGTGCGTATCCACCTGCACTTGGCGGCGGGTCGGGCCGAGGAGAAGCTGACCTTCGACTTCCAGCCCGAGATCGCCCGGCGCATGGGCTGGCGCGGGCGCGGCGACGAACTGGCGGTCGAGCGTTTCATGCGTCGCTATTTCCAGGTGGCGCGCGAGGTCGGCGCCCTGACCCGCGCCGTCTCGGCCCAGCTGGAGGCGCGCCAGCAGAAGAAGGCGCAAGGGTTGGCGCGCGGTCTGTCGCGGCTGATCCCCAGGCGACGGGTCAAGCTGGCCTTTGACGGCCTGGCCGTCGAGGGCGGGCGGCTGACGGTGACGGGGGGCGGCGTCTTCGCCCACGACCCTGTGCGTCTGCTGCTGCTGTTCGTTGAAGCCGACCGGCTGGATCTGGACCTGCACCCCGACGCCTTCGCCGCCGTGATCCGCGCCCTGCCGCTGGTGACGCCGGCGCTGCGGCGGGATCCTCGCGGGGCCGAGGCCTTCCTGACGGTGCTGGCGCATGGACATCGCCCCTACCGCGTCCTGTCGATCATGAACGAGACGGGGCTTCTGGGCCGTTTCCTGCCGGAATGGGGGCGGATCGTCGGCCAGACCCAGTTCAACATGTATCACGCCTATACGGTGGACGAGCACACCCTGCAGGCCGTGGGCATCATCAACGACATCGCGCGCGGCAAGCTGGAGGCCGACCACCCGACCTCGACCATCATCATCCATCGCATCGCCGACATCGAGGTGCTGATGCTGGCCATGCTGCTGCACGACGTGGGTAAGGGCGGCGACCGGGGCCAACTGGAAGACGGGGCCATCGCCGCGCGGCGCGCCTGCGAACGGCTGGGCGTCGATCCGCGCCGGATCGAGCTGGTGGTCTGGCTGGTGCGCCATCACCTGCTGATGAGCGACTATGCGCAGAAGCGCGACGTCTCCGACCCCTCGACGGTCCGCGCCTTTGCGGAAGCCGTCGGTGACCCGGAACGTCTTCGGATGCTGATGGTCCTGACTGTGGCCGACATCCGCGCCGTGGGGCCGGGGGTGTGGAACGGCTGGAAGGGGCAGCTGATGCGGGCCCTGTTCGAGGCGACCGAGGCCCTGTTCAGGGGCGACGCCGTGACGCGCGAGAACCCGCTGATCGACCACCCGGCCCTGGTCGAACGCGCCCGGCGCGGAGGGGCGGCGGTCGAGGCCCTGCCGCCCGAGACCGCGCTGGAATCCACGGCGCGGGTGGCGGTGGCGGCGACGGACCGACCCGGTCTGTTCGCCGATCTGGCGGCGACCCTGGCCAAGGCCGGGGCCGATGTCGTGGGCGCGCGTCTGGCCACGGCCGAGGACGGCACGGCGCTGGACGTGTTCGAGCTTCAGGACGGGGCGGGCGAGGCCTATGGCCAGCGCGAACCCCGTCGGCTGGCCATCCTGGTCAAGGCGCTGGAGCGGGCGGCGCAGAAGGGGGCGCGGGCCTCGGCGGTCGAGACCCCCCGCGTCAGTGCGCGCCGCGCCGTGTTCGAGGTCCGGCCGGTGGTCCGCATCGACATGGAGGCCGGGACCAGCGCCGTGGTGGTCGAGGTGTCCGGCGCCGACCGGCCGGGCCTGCTGGCCGATCTGGCGCGGACGATTTCAGAGCATGGCTACTCGACCCGCTCGGCCCACGTGGCCAGCTTCGGCGAGCGGGCGGTGGACGGCTTCTACATCACCGATGCCGACGGCGCGAAACCGAGCGATGCGGGACGGCTGGCGGCCCTCAGGACCGGACTTTTGGAGGTTCTGGATCGCGCGCCGCAGGGTCCGGCGGGGCGGCGCATCACGCCGGTGCGGGCCAGCGTGCGGGATGTTTCGGATCTGGAAGGCGCGCTGGGACGCAAGACCATATCCAGCGGGTCGCGGGCGCGCTAAGGCGTTCGACCGGGCGAACACAGAGACAGCCGTGAACGACAAGATCGATCCCATCGAACCGGCGGCCCCGACGCCGGCTGCGAGCGCCACGGTGGAGCCCATGGTTCAGCCGCCTGCGGCCTCGGCGACGCTCGATGGCGGTGCGCCAAAAGGCGGGGGCGTCATGCGTTCCTCGGCCATCTTCAGCGCCATGACCCTGCTCAGCCGTCTGGCCGGGTTTGCGCGCGACGTGGTGATCTCGGCGGCGCTGGGCGCCTCGGCGGGGCCGGCGGCCGACGCCTACAACACCGCCCTGAACTTCCCCAACCTGTTCCGCCGCATCTTCGCCGAGGGGGCTTTCGCCGCCGCCTTCGTGCCGGCCTACGCCAAGACGCTGAAGACGGAAGGGCAGGCGGTGGCCGATCAGGTCGCCACCGACGCCCTGGCCGCCGTCGCCGCCGTCACCGTGGTGCTGACCATCCTCGCCCAGCTGACCATGCCGTGGCTGATGACGGTCATCAACATCGGCTTCCTGGACGATCCGGCCCGCTTCAAGCTGGCGGTGATTCTTACCCAGATCACCATGCCCTACCTGCCCTGCATGGCCGTCGCGGCCTTGTTGAGCGGGGTGCTGAACGCGCGCGGGCGCTTCATCGTCTCGGGCGCCTATCCCATCCTGCTGAACCTGATCATGCTGGCCGCCGTCATCCCGGCCCAGGGGGATCAGATCGGCGCCGCCTACGCCGCCTCATGGGCGGTGCTGGTCGCCGGCGTGGCCCAGGCGGGTCTGTGCTGGTGGGCGGCGCGGAAGGCCGGCGCCAATATACGCCTGACCATGCCCAGGCTGACCCCGGCGGTGAAGGCCATCATCATCACCGCCGTGCCCGCCGCCATCGGCAATAGCGCGACCCAGATCAACGTCTTCATCTCGGGCAACCTGTCCAGCTTCGTCGCCGGCGGGCGGACCTGGCTGGCCACGGCGGATCGCCTGTACCAGTTGCCGCTCGGCCTGGTCGGGGTGGCCATCGGCATCGCCCTGCTACCCAAGCTGTCGGCGGCGGTGGCGTCCAAGGATCACGGCCAGCAGCAGGCCTCGATGGACGAGGCCGTGGCCCTGTCCATGGCCCTGACTCTGCCGGCGGCTGCGGCCCTGATGGCCATGCCCTATTTCCTGATCGACGCCCTGTTCACGCGCGGCGCCTTCCTTCAGGTTGACGCCGTCAACACGGCCCAGGCCCTGTTCCAGTTCGGCTGGGGCGTGCCGGCCTTCGTCCTGATCCGCATCCTGGCCCCGGCCTTCTTCGCGCGCGGCGACACCCGCCGACCCATGGCCTTCGCCCTGGTTTCGGTGGCGGTCAACGCCGCCCTGGCCATCGGCCTGTTCAACCTCGGCATGGGGATTTCCGGCATCGCAGCGGCGGTCAGCGCAGCGGCCTGGACCAACGCCCTTTTGCTGGGCGCGACCCTGTGGCGACGCGGCCATTACCGGCCCAGCCCGGCGGCGGCCTCGCGTCTGGCGCGCATCCTTCTTGCCAGCGTCGGTCTGGGTCTGGTGGTCGGCCTCGCCTCCTGGGCGCGGCCCCTGCTGCAGGCCCCAGTCGAAGCCTTGCTGGGCGCGCTCGGCGCGGACCACGGCGCCAAGGAGCTGACCCTGCTGGCCGTCGTGGCGGCGGGGGGCCTGACCTATGTCGTCCTGGCCTTCGCCACGCGGGCGATCACCGTGGCCGAGATCAAGGGGCTGATCCGCAAGGGTCGGTAAGCTTGCCCTTCGCGCCCCGAGGCGATAAGCGCGGGGGCATGGCTTATTCGGGACATCCCTTTATCGCCCGGCGATGGCGCGGCTGACTGTTCACCGCCTGCCTCCGCACGCCTGCGCGTGCGCCGAATTCCAGCCTTTACGCTTCCCGAGAAAATCCCATGACTGACCAGACCCCGGCCTCCGTCGCTCCGGCTGCGCCCGCCTATGCCGGTCCGCGCCGCATCCTGTCCGGCATCCAGGCCTCCGGCGCCCTGCACCTGGGCAACTATCTGGGCGCCTTGAAGCGCTTCACTGAACTTCAGGACACGGGCGCGCCCCTGTTCGTCTTCGTCGCCGACATGCACGCCATCACCGTCTGGCAGGAGCCCGAGAAGCTGGCGGCCCAGACGCGCGAGATCGCGGCGGCCTATCTGGCCTCGGGTCTGGACCCGGCCAAGGCGACCATCTTCCCGCAGTCGGCAGTGCCGGCCCATGCCGAACTGGCCTGGATCTTCAACTGCGTCGCCCGCCTCGGCTGGCTGGACCGGATGACCCAGTTCAAGGAAAAGTCGGGCAAGCACAAGGAGCGCTCCAGCGTCGGCCTCTACACCTATCCGGTGCTGCAGGCGGCGGACATCCTGCTCTACAAGGCGACCGAGGTGCCGGTCGGCGAGGACCAGAAGCAGCATCTGGAACTGACCCGCGACATCGCCGCCAAGTTCAACAACGACTTCGGCGCGCCGGGCTTCTTCCCCCAGCCGGAGCCCCTGATCCAGGGACCGGGCACGCGCGTCATGTCCTTGCGCGACGGCGCGGCCAAGATGTCGAAGTCCGATCCCTCGGACCTGTCGCGCATCAACCTGACCGACGACGCCGACACCATCGCGGCCAAGATCAAGAAGGCCAAGTCGGACATGGATGTCCTGCCGGACACGGTCGAGGGTCTGGACGGTCGGCCTGAGGCCAGGAACCTGGTGGCCATCTATGCGGCCCTGTCGGATACGACGCGCGAGGCCGTTCTGGCCGAGTTCGGCGGTCAGGGCTTCGGCTCGTTCAAGCCCAGGCTGGCGGAGCTGGCGGTCACGTCGATGGCCCCGGTCACGGCGGAAATGCGCCGCCTGATGGCCGACCCGGCCGAGATCGACCGCGCCTTGGCGGTCGGCGCCGAGCGCGCCCGCGAAATCGCGCAGCCGGTGGTGGACGAGGTCAAGAAGATCGTCGGCTTCTGGCGGGGCTGAGGCCGTGAGCCACCCGCTCGACCGCCCGATCTGGAGCGCGCTGACGTCCGAGCGCCAGACGTCTCTGGCGGTCGGCGCCAACAGAGCGCTGCGTTTCGCCCCTGGCTACGGCGTCTTCGCCGCCAGCGAGGATCAGTCGCCGGAGAGCCTGGCGGCGATGGCGGCGCTGGAACGGCCCGAGGGCGTGATCTGCACTGTCGAGGCTGACCCGATTCCGGTGCCGCCCGGATTGAGCGTGGTCAAGGAAGCGACGTTGGCGCAGATGGTGCTGGTCGCCCTGGCGCCCGCCAAGGCGCGCGACATCGTCATCGAGCCCCTGACCGAAGCGGACGCCCCGGCCATGCTGGCGCTGGCGACCCTGACCGAACCCGGCCCCTTCTTCGAGCGGACGCACCAACTGGGCGACTTCTTCGGGGTCAAGCAGGACGGGCGTCTGCTGGCCATGGCCGGCGAGCGGCTGAAGCCCGACGGCTTTACCGAGGTCTCGGGCGTCTGCGCCCATCCCGACGCGCGCGGTCGCGGCTATGCCGGGGCCCTGATGCGGACGGTGATCGAACAGATCCTGGCGCGCGGGGAGACGGCCTTCCTGCATTCCTACGCCGACAACGCCGGGGCCATCGCCCTCTATCGGTCGCTGGGTTTCGCGGTGCGGAGCCAAATGGCCATGAGGATGCTAGCCTCCCCGGATATCTGAACGGGAGAGCGGCATGAGCGGTCACGGCGCAACGGTGGAATGGACGCGGGGCGACCAGCCTTTCGTCGACAAGCGATACAGCCGGGCCCATGTCTGGCGCTTCGACGGCGGGGCGGTGGTGCCGGGATCGTCAGCCCCCTCTGGCGTGCCGGTCCCGATGTCGGACCCGGCGGGCGTGGACCCAGAGGAGGCCATGATCGCCTCCCTGTCCAGCTGTCACATGCTGTGGTTCCTCGCCTTCGCCGCCAACGCCGGTCTGACGGTCGACCGCTATCTGGACGACGCCTCGGGCGCGCTGGACAAGAACGGGGCGGGCCAGCGCTATCTGGCGCGCGTCGCCCTGAACCCGGTCACGACCTTTACCGGCCGCCAGCCCGATCAGGCCCAACTGGACGCCCTGCACCACGCCGCGCACGAGCACTGCGACATGGCCCATTCGGTGCGCGCCGAGATCACGGTGACGGCCCGTCTGGGCTGACGCCTCAGGCCGTCTCCTCCTCGATCAGGGAGCGGAAGGCGCCATGGGCCGCCAGCATGCCGTCCGTCGTCGCCAGGGTGATGTTGCTGGCCGGTCGCGCCAGATCACCGGCGGCGAAGACGCCCGGCTGGCTGGTCTGCTGCTGGGCGTCAACCTTGACGATGCGCCCCACCGGACTGTCGGTCATCTCGCAGCCCAGGCTTTCCGCGAAGCCGCTGGATTGGCGCACGGAGGCGCCGACGAAGATGGCCTTCAGCGGGATGAAGCGGCCGTCGGTCAGCCGCGCGCCGGTCAGGGTCGGGGCCTCGCCTTCCAGCCGTTCGATGGGCGTGGGCTCGATGGTGACGCCGCGACGGGCCAGAACGCGCGCATCGTCCTGGCTCAGACCCGCCGGGTCCATGAACAGGAAGACCTGACCCCATTCGGCGACGATGGTGGCGTAAGCCACAGCGTGGTCGCCGCGCCCCAGGACGCCGATCGGCCCGCCGCCGATTTCGTAGCCGTGGCACCAGGGGCAATGCAGGGCGGTGCGGCCCCAGCGTTCCTTGACGCCGGGAATCTCGGGCAGAACGTCCTCGACCCCATGGGCCAGGATCAGGCGGCGGCCCAGGGTCTTGGTCCCGTCGGCGAAGGCGACGGAGAAGCCGCCGTCGATGCGGCTGACGTCCACCGCCTCGGCCATGCGGAAGGCGGCGGTGGGATAGGCGGCGACCTGGGCGCGAGCGGCGGCGGCGATCTCGGCGCCGGGGCGGCCGTCGTGGCTCAGCACCCCGTGGGCGCGGGCGGCGAAGCGGTTCCTTGGCCGGTTGTCGTCGATCACCAGAACCCGGCGGCGGGCGCGCACCAGTTGCAGGGCGGCGGACAAACCGGCGTAGGAGCCGCCGATGACGACGGCGTCATGAGGCATCGGATTTTCGCGCATGGGCATGGAACAGGTCTCTCCTGGGATGAGCGCCCAGCCGGCGCGAGAAGTCCGCCGCCAGATCGGCCAGGGTGATGGAATCCAGCCGCGCGACCAGCAGGGCGCGCGCGGCGGCGTAGGTGTCGGACAGGGCGTCGTTGACGGCCGCCTCGATCAGGCAGCCCTCCGCCTCGACCGGCGGGGTCTCGGGCAAGAGGCCGGGCTCGCCCAGGGCGGTGTGCACCTGACCCAGGGTGATGCCGTCCAGCGGCCGGGCCAGCCGCCAGCCGCCGCCGTGGCCTTTTTCGGACGCGACCAGCCCCTGTTCGCGCAGGCCCGCCATGGTGCGACGAACCACGACCGGATTGGTCGACAGACAGGTCGCCAGCAGGTCCGAGGTCATGGGCTGGCCATGACGCTGCTCATGCTCGGCCATGTGCAGCAGGGCGTGGAGGATGTTGGACAGGCGGGAGTCGCGCTTCATGTAACTTCAATTGTTACGTGAAGGGCCATGCGTCAAGACGGGGGCTGAAATTGTTTTCAGGCGTCGGGCGCGACGTCTTTCAGGAAGGCGGTGAAACGGCGCAGGGCCTCTAGCGTCAGCTCCGGGTGGTGACGCATGGGGCCGTTGCTGGTCGGTTCGTCAAAGGCGTGGGTGCCCTCGGCGATCCAGCTTTCGACCTCGGATCCGCAGTCGCGGATCATGGCGTTGACCCGTTCCGCGTTCGACACCGTGGTCAGGTGGTCGCGCCTGGCCGTCATGGCCAGGACGCGCGGACAGTGCCGCCAGGGCTTCATCCGGTTGAAGGCCCAGGCGCCGATATAGGGATAGGCCAGCCAGACCGCCTTGACGCCCGACAGGTCGCAGGACTCCGGGTCGGCCACGCCCATGCGGCCCGGTTGCGGGTCCTCGCTCATCATCTCCATGATCGACCAGCCGCCGTGGCTCCAACCCGCCAGAGACAGCATCGTCGGATCGACGTCGGGGCGGCGGGATATGCCCTTGATCGCCGCCAGCAGGTCGCCCGCCCGCTCATAGCCGCGCAGCACCAGGCCGGTGCAGACGGTGGTCAGGGTGAAGGCGCGGTTCCAGCCGCGCGGGCCGTAGGAATCGACGATGAAGGCCCGCCAGCCCGCCGCCTTCGCCGCCTCGGCGTAGCGCGGCAGATGGTCCCGCAAGCCCCCGCACCCGTGGAACAGCAGCACCGCCGGGCGCGGCCGGTCGTCGTCGGGGCCGACCACGGTCGTGTGCGGTTCCAGCATGGCCCAGCGGGCGTCGAGCGTATCCATCAGCTCAGCTTAGAGATTCGCGATTGCGAGGAAAGGGGTCTTGCGGTTTCGATATATCGATATATCTATGCGTCAGTTCGATATATCTAAGTGAAAAACGAGAGAACCATTATGAGAGGATCCAAGGGGATCGAGAAAACCGGCGGCGGCTTTGGCCGCGGCCATCACGGCGGCCACGGAATGGGCTTCGGTCACGGCTTCGGTCGGGGCGGCCACGGCCGTCATATGCGGCCGGAAGGCGGACGCGGCCCCGGCATGGGCGGCGAAGGCCGGCTGCGCGGCGAGCGTCATGGACGGCGCGGCGGCGGTGGACGGATGTTCGAGCACGGCGCCCTGCGCTGGGTGCTGCTGTCGATGATCGCCGACAAGCCGAGCCACGGCTATGAGCTGATCAAGGAGATCGAAAGCCGCATGGGCGGGACCTACGCCCCCAGCCCCGGCGTCATCTATCCCAGCCTGTCGTTGCTGGAAGACATGGGCGCGGTCAGCGTCGCCGCCGAGGGCGGCAAGAAACGCTATGCGATCACCGACGAGGGCCGCCGTCTGCTGACGGAGAACGCCGAGGCCCTCGCCCACATCGACATGAAGATGAAGGCCCTGCGCGGACGGCCGGACCGGCCCGCCCGCATCGCCCAGGCCATCGAGGCCTTGCGTTCGGCGACGCATCAGCGCCTGACCCAGGAGCCGCCGTTGAGCGAAGCTCAGGTCGAGGCCATCGCCGACCTGCTGGAGGCCGCCGCCGAGAAGGTGCGGCAGGCATGAGCGAGACGCATCTGCGCCAGCCGCGCCGGATCCGGCACGAGCTGAAATTCCGCCGCGCCCGCGTCGAGTCGGTCGAGCAGCTGACGCCGGTGCTGAAGCGCATCGTCCTGACCGGCGAGGAACTGGAGGGCTTCTTCAGCCCCGGCTTCGACGACCATGTGAAGGTCTTTCCGACGCCGCGCGGCCAGCCCTTGGTCCTGCCCACGGTCGGGCCGGACGGTCCGGTCTTCGCTGAGCCGAGGCCTGTGGCGCGAGACTATACGCCGCGCGCCTTTGACGCCGCGACCCGGCGGCTGACCATCGACTTCGCGGTCGGGCACGGCGGTCCGGCCACGGCCTGGGCCGAGGAGGCGCGGGTCGGAGACGAACTGGGGTTGGGCGGACCACGGGGCTCGTTTCTGGTTCCGACCAGCTTCGCCGAGCACCTGCTGGTCGGCGACGAGGCGGCCATTCCCGCCATCGCCCGGAGGCTGGAGGAACTGCCGGCGGGCGCGCAGGCCATCGCCTGTATCGAGGTGGCGGATGCGGCGGGCGAGCTGCCCCTGCCCAGCGCCGCGAACGTCGAGATCGTCTGGGTCCATCGCAACGGCGGTCCGCGTGGTCGGGCCGAGGCCCTGACGGCGGCGGCGGTCGAAGCGGCGGGGCGAATCGACCCGAGCGACGCCTATGTCTGGGTGGCCTGCGAGTCCTCGGCGGCGCGTTCGATGCGCGCGGCGCTTCTGGCCGCCCGCCCCTTCAATCCGAAATGGATGAAGGTGGCCGGCTACTGGCGCCTGGGTCGCGCCGGCTCGCACGAGGTGATCGAGGACTGAATGAGCGACAAACCCAGCCGTCATTCCGGGCGGCGCTGGCCGACCCGGAACCCAGGCGGTTCAGCGGCCCGTCCGCAGCCGAAAAGGCCGCGCGTGAAGCCGCCGTCTGGGTCCCGGGTTCGCTGCGCGCCCCGGGATGACAGAAGGGAGAGGGACCTCCTGCCTTAGTGCCGGAAGACGCGGACGCCCGTAAACGCCATGGCGATGTTGTTCTCGTCGGCGGCGGCGATGACCTCGGCGTCTCGCATCGAGCCGCCGGGCTGGATCACCGCCGTGGCGCCGGCCGCGATGGCTTCCAGCAGGCCGTCGGCGAAGGGGAAGAAGGCTTCGGACGCGCAGGCGGACCCCTGGGCCAGCGAATGGGCCAGACCCTTGGCCTCGCCCGCTTCCTTGGCGCGGATGGCGGCGATGCGGGCCGAGTCCCGGCGGTTCATCTGGCCGGCGCCGATGCCGGCCGTCTGGCCGTCCTTGGCGTAGACGATGGCGTTGGACTTGACGTGCTTGGCCACGGTGAAGGCGAACAGCATGTCCTGAATCTCGGTCGGCGTCGGCTGGCGGCGCGTGACGATCTTCAGGTCGGACGGCTTGATCAGCGAACGGTCGCGCGACTGCACCAGGAAGCCGCCGGCCACCGAGCGGAACACCTCGCCCGCGCCGTGCGGGTCGGGCAGGCCGTCGGTGATCAGCAGGCGCAGGTTCTTCTTGGCGGCGAAGACGGCCTTGGCCTCTTCATCGGCGCCGGGGGCGATGACGACCTCGGTGAAGATGCCGGTGATGGCGCGGGCGTCCTCGCCGTTCAGCGGGCGGTTGACGGCGATGACGCCCCCAAAAGCGGACACCGCATCGCATTCCAGCGCGCGGGCGTAGGCTTCCGACAGGGTGGCGCCGACGGCCACGCCGCAGGGATTGGCGTGCTTGACGATGACGCAGGCCGGACTTTCGAACTCGGCCACCAGCTCATAGGCGGCGTCGGCGTCGGCGATGTTGTTGTAGCCCAGCTCCTTGCCCTGGACCTGGTCGGCATAGGCGACGCCCGGACGACGTTCGCCAGTGCGGTAGAAGGCGCCGGTCTGGTGCGGGTTCTCGCCATAGCGCAGCGTTTGCGCCAGCGAACCGGCGATCGACTTGCGGGCCGGGGCGGCGTCGTTCAGTTGCCCGGCGAACCAGCCCGAGACGGCGGCGTCATAGGCGGCGGTGCGGGCGAAGGCGCGGGCGGCCAGCTGCTTGCGCAGGCTCAGCGTGGTCGAGCCGTCAGCCTTCAGCGCCTCCACGATCAGGCCGATGCTCTCGCCGTCCACGGCGACGGCGACGTGGCCGTGGTTCTTGGAGCCCGAACGGATCATGGCCGGGCCGCCGATGTCGATGTTCTCGATGGCCGCTTCAAAACCGCCGCCGTCCTCGACCGTCTTTTCGAAGGGGTAGAGGTCGATCCAGACGATATCGATGGCGCCGATGTTGTGGGTGGTCATGGCTTCGGCGTGGGCCGGGGCGTTCCTCACGCCCAGCAGGCCGCCGTGCACGACGGGGTGCAGGGTCTTGACCCGGCCGTCCATCATTTCCGGGAAGCCGGTCAGATCGGCCACATCCTTGACCGGCAGGCCATAGCCCGCGATCGCCGCCTTGGTGCCGCCGGTCGAGACCAGCTCGACGCCCAGCCCGGCCAGGGTGCGCGCGACATTCTCCAGCCCCGCCTTGTCCGACAATGAAATCAGGGCGCGGACAGGTTTGATCGCGTCCGGGGCGGGCGGAAAGTCGGGAGCGGCGGGCATGGGCGGCGTCCGTTAACAGCTGGGGCGGGGAGATGGCGCGGCCTCTAGCATCAACGGGCGTCGGCGTCAGCCCGCTGCGGCCCATTAGGGGCTGTGAGTAATCCTCCCCCATAGCGAAGCGTATGGGGGAGGGGGACCGCCGCAGGCGGTGGAGGGGGCGGAAACGGGCAGGCGTGTTCCATGCTTTGAGCCGCCCAAGAGCGGCGAGGGATGCAGATAAACTCGCCCCCTCCACCCTGCTGCGCAGGGTCCCCCTCCCCCGCTCCGCAGGGGAGGATTTGGTGTCAGTGCGGGTCGCCCGCCGCGCCGGCCGGGCTCAGCTTCCAGCGGATCTTGGTGTCGGCGTCGGTGCGGGCGGAGCCGCGGACGACGATCTGGAGGCTCCGCCGCGTCAGGCCCTCGTCGACGTGGACGGCGGGTTCGATGGCCACGTCGGGGCCGTCGCTGCGGAACCACCAGCCGCGACCCGAATGGCCGCGCAGCAGGATGGAGCGGCGGTCGCGGGCCAGCGAGGCCTGGACGCCGGGCTCCAGTTGGAAGCGCAGGGCGTAGGGGGCGGCGATGGCGCGGGTCACGTCGGGGCGGTTCTCGGGCGGATGCAGGCGTTCCTCGGCGCGCAGTTCGTCGAGCCGCTGATCCAGATAGAGGCGGCGCTGGTGCATCAGGCCGTAGCCGGGCATCCAGCCGTCGTGCTCGACCTCCAGCCAGACGGCGCCGTCGCCTTCGCGGTGGTCGCGGGTGACGTGCAGGGTCGGGCCGATCAGGCGCGGACCCAGAAGCTCGGACTTCCAGCCGGACAGGGGCTCGCCCAGCGGCTGTTCGCCCAGCGTCAGCGTCGAGGCGCCCGGCGTCAGGCGCAGCGCCTGACGATCAAGCGCGCGGGGGGTCCAGCCGGCCGAGGTGAACAGGCGGTCGCGGCCGCAGACGACTTCCAGCGCAGCCGGTTGACCGCAGGCGGCGGCCGACCAGGCGCCGCGCGCGGGCGCCTCGACATCGACCATGACGGTCAGCAGGGGGCTGGAGATGCGGACCAGACCGCCTACGGCGCCGCTGGACGGCGGGGCGGGCGTGTCGTCGTGGGTGCGGGCGGCGGAGACCCTTTCCGGGGTGGAAGGACCGCCGCCCTGGAAGGCGGCGAGGCGGCCGTCGGGCAGGGCCAGGACGCGAAGGCTGGTGGTCAGGCGCGAGATGGCGGCGGCGACCGGCTCGGGCGTCGGCTCGGACAGCTGGGCCAGGGCGTCGTCCAGGGTCAGCAGATCGAGCAGCAGCTCCAGCCCCATTTCCGGGGCGCGGGCGGCGTGATGACCGTCAATGCCGACCGTGATCTCCAGCGCGTGGGGCAGCCGCTTCAGCGCGGTGCGGCGGACGCCCGCCCCGGCCTTGCTCGCCAGGGCGCAGCCGGCGACAGCGGCGGCGGTCAGGCGCTCGGCCCGGCCCATCAGGCCGCCGGGCGGACGCAGCAGTTGGCGGGCTTGCCGCGCCAGGATGTCGGTCAGGCGCAGACGTTCGGCCTCGGTCGCCACCCCGGCCAGGCGCCGTCCGGCGCAGGCCAGATGATAGGTGCGGCGCGCCAGAATGTCGGGGTCCCATGAGAAGGGCGACCAGCGGTTGAAGAGGTCGTCCCAGGCCAGGGTCAGGGCCAGGGCCTCGCGCGCGCCCCGATCGCCGTGGGCCATCATCTCGGGCATCCAGGCGAAGGCGTGCAGCTCGACGGCGAAGGCGCGGCTGGGGGTGGGCCGATTCCACAGGTCGGCGGGTCCCTCGGCGTCCAGGCTGAGCCCGGCCAGGGTGAAACGGCCCGATAGCAGCGGACGCGGGGCCTCTTCGCGCAAGGGACGGAAGTCGCGGGGGCTGACGGCGAACCCGTCGGCCCGGGTGCCCTTGAGGGTCAGGGCGTAGCCGGGCAGACCGTAGAGCTCGATCCACAGCTGGCGCGCGGCCAGTTGTCCGGCGACGGCCGCCCACAGGGCGGGATCGGTCCTGGGGCCGCTGGCGGTGCGGACGGGCGTGCGGACCGGCGCGCCCTTCAGGCCGGGGATGTGGCCCTCGGTCAGGCCGCCTTCCGTTTCGCGCGGGGCGAAGGGGCCGAGGGGGCTCACGCGGCGGCGGCTTTCAGGGCCTGGATATTGGCGGCGTAGGCGTCCGGCCCGCCCTTGAAGACGAAGGAGCCGGCGACCAGGGCGTCGGCTCCGGCGGACAGGCAGGCTCCGGCGTTGGCGGCCACGACGCCGCCGTCGACCTGCAGGTGAGCTCTGGATCCGGCGCGGTCGAGGATGGCGCGCGCGCGCTCGATCTTTTTCAGCGAGGACTCGATGAACTTCTGTCCGCCGAAGCCGGGGTTGACCGACATGATCAGCACCAGATCGACAAGATCGACGGCTTCTTCGAGCACGGATAGCGGCGTGGCGGGATTGAAGACCAGGCCGGCCTTGGCGCCCAGCTGGCGTATCTGGCCGAGCGTCCGGTGAATGTGGGGGCCGCTTTCGGGGTGAACGCTCAGGATGTCGGCGCCGGCCTCGCGGTAGGCCTCCAGCCAGTTGTCGACCGGCGAGACCATCAGGTGGACGTCGAACGGCAGGCGGGTGTGGGGGCGAAGCGCCTTCACCACATCCGGGCCGATGGTCAGGTTGGGCACGAAGTGGCCATCCATGACGTCGACGTGAATCCAGTCAGCGCCGGCGGCCTCCAGCGCGCGGATTTCCTCGCCCAGCTTCGAGAAGTCGCTGGCGAGGATGGAGGGGCAGATCAGCGGGGCGGTCGCGGTCGTCTGGGTCATGGTTCTGCGACTTACGGCCCCTCGGCCCGGGGGGCAAGCCGGGCCGCTGACGCAGGAGCGCGACGTTCGGCGGCGACAGGTGTTCATTGGCGCTTCGTGAACGGTTGGCGGTGGTCGTTGGCGAAGGCGCGGCGGTTGCGGACGCAGGGCCGCTGGCGAGGCCCGGCGGGGCGAGGGAGGAAGGGGTCGACATCCACTCTTCAAGGACGCCCGCCATGATCCGCTCCCTCGCCGTCGCCGCCGCTCTGGCCTTCGCCGCGCCGGCCTTCGCCCAGACAACAGACCACCGCCTGACCCTGACCTTCGAGACGGGCGCCGAAACGGGCGCGGTTCTGGTCGCCCTCTATGACGCCGAGGCCGCCTATGAGGGCGGAGAGCCAGCCCGCGTGGCCCAGGTCGATGTGGCGGCGGGTCAGCGCGAGGCGGTGTTCGACCTGCCCGCCGGCGCCTATGGGATGAAGGCCTTCCACGACGTCAACGGCAACGGAAAGATGGACGTCAATCCGTTCGGGATGCCGACCGAGCCCTTCGCCTTCTCCAATAATGCGGTCGGCAACATGGGGCCGGCCAAGTGGGATCGCGCCCGCTTCGAGGTCTCGGGCGCCACCGCCCAGACCATCCGTATCCGCTGAATCCAGACGCTCGGAGAGATCGCCATGACCCCCAACCGTCGCACCCTGTTCATGGGCGCCGCCGCGCTCGCCGCCGCCCGCGTCCTGACCCCCGACCGGGCCTATGCCGCGCAGGCGATGAGCGCGACCGTCGACTGGTCTTTGGCCACCGCCGATGTCGAGGGCGACGTGACCCCGCGCGCGCTGCGGCTGGTGCAGGGCCGAGCGCCGGCCGGGCTGTCGGGCAGTCTTTATCGGAATGGACCGGCCAGGTTCCGCCGGCCGGGCGGCTCGTCTCAGCACTGGTTCGACGGCGACGGCCTGATCCGCCGCTGGCGTATCGAGGACGGTCAGGCGACCCTGGCCGCCCGCTTCGCCGACACGCCCAAGCGGCGTCAGGAGACCGAGCTCGGGGCCATGCTGATGCCGGGCTTCGGCACGGTGGCGGACCCGCGAGCCAAGATCGGCTCAGCCGACGACGCCAGTCCGGCCAACACCTCGGTGCACAAGATCGGCGGCAAGCTGTGGGCGCTGTGGGAGGCGGGCTCGCCCCTGGCCATGGACCCTGAGACGCTGGAGACCGAGGGGTTTGTCGCCCTGCGCCCCGACCTGAAGAACATGCCCTTCCTGGCCCATCCGCGCATCGAGCCGGATGGCCGTATCTGGAACCTGGGCCTGAACGGCAAGCAGGCCATGGTCTGGCGGCTGGCGGCGAACGGTACGCTGGAGGCGGCGGAGGTCATCGCCCTGCCGCGCGCCAGCTATATCCACGACTTCAGCGCCACAGCCCGGCATCTGGTCATCGTGCTGCAGCCCTGGGTGCACACGCGCAACGTCATGCCGATCTCGGCCGGCTTCGAGTGGACGCCGCAGGCGGGGACCCAGGTGCTGGTGATCGACAAGGCCGACCTGACCCAGCGCCGGATCTATGAGTTGCCGCCCTTCGGCTTCTTCCACGCGGGCGACGCCTGGGAGGAGGCGGACGGCACGATCCGGCTGGATCTGTGCGCCCACAAGGACATGGATTTCGC
Source organism: Brevundimonas sp. NPDC058933 (assembly GCF_049315965.1). Taxonomy (NCBI): domain Bacteria; kingdom Pseudomonadati; phylum Pseudomonadota; class Alphaproteobacteria; order Caulobacterales; family Caulobacteraceae; genus Brevundimonas; species Brevundimonas sp. NPDC058933. Next base: position 85,651 of record NZ_JBMOSL010000002.1, on the reverse strand, counting down.
CGCGCGCGGCGCCCATGAGGTGCTGAACGGCGTGCCATTGGGCGGCGAGCCGGCCGAACTGGCCATGGTGGTGCTGGAGCCGAACGGTCGTGGCCGGCTGGAGCGGACCGGGGTGGTGGGCGAGTTCCCCCGCAGCGACCCGCGTCGCGCCGGTCTGGCCCGGCGCTTCAGCCTGCACACCACGGGCGAGCGCGCCGACCGGCCCCTGGCCTCGGCTGTGGCGGTCACCGACTGGACGTCAGGCCGCACGCGGTCCTTCGACTTCGGCCCCGGCCATGTGACCGACGAGATGGTCTATGTGCCCAAGCTCGGCGGGACGCACGAGGCCGACGCCTGGCTGGTCGGCCCGACCATCAACCTGAAGGCGGGGGTCAGCGAACTGCATGTGCTGGACCTGATGCACGTCGAGGACGGCCCCGTCGCCACCTGGCGCGCCGACGTGGCCCTGCCGGCGGCGTTTCATGGGAACTGGGTGTGACAGGCGCCATGTCCCAATGAGTTGCAGACCTTTGCGCCCTACGGTTGAATGTCATCGCTCCGATTGTTTTGAGAGATGCGATGCCATTAGGCCCGAGATGCCCAAACTGCGCCAAGCGCGTGCCGTTCGGGCGTACGCAATGGAACCTCGGCAAGCCGTTTCAGTGTTTGCGATGCGAAGCGCGCCTCGTCGTGTCGAGTTCTAATGCTGCAGCGTTGGGGATCGGGATGCTCGTGACCTTCTGGCTCTTCCGTGACCGCTTTCCACCTGAATGGGGAGGGCAGTTCGGTCTCTTTGCTTTTATGGTCGTGATCGGCTTGCCGATTACCTGGGCCGCAACGAGAGTTCGTTTAGCGAAGGTTTCCTAGTTAGCGGATCTCGAACAGCAGCGCTCACCACCATCCCGCCTCGCGCAGCGCCCGCGCGTAGCGGCGGCTGACGGGGGCGGTGAGGTTGTCGGTCAGGGTCAGGGCGGCGCGGCCGTCGCCGCGAGCGACGGAGGCGACGGCGCCCTTGGCCACCCACCAGCTGCGGTGGGTCTGGGCGCCTTCCAGGCCTTCCAGTTCGATCAGGGCGTCGGCGAGCCGCATCAGGATCAGGTCGGAGCCCCGGTCGGTGTGCAGGCGCAGGTAGTGGTCCTCGGCCTGGACCGCGAGCAGGCGGGCGCCGCGCAGTTTGGGCGGCAGGCGGTCGAGGAAACGGGCGGGCGCGGCGCCGGGGGCGGCCGCGTGTGTCTCGACCGGGGTCTCTCGACCCAGGAAGACGTTCAGGGCGCTGAGGACGGCGGTGATCAGGGCGACCGGCGCGAAGAAGTGGATCAGGGCGTCGGCGTGGCGCAGTCGTCCCTCGAACAGCAGGCCCGTCAGGGCCCAGACCGCGATGGTCAGGGGGCCGGTAATGATCAGGGTCAGGGCGGCGGTCGCCAGCCAGGGGCGGGCGTCCACGTCGATGAAGCGTCCGATCAGGGCGCCGCAGGCATGCCCCCACAGCCCGCCGACCACCAGCAGGGGAATCCAGTAGGCCAGACGCTGGGCCAAGGGCGCGCCGCTGGAGCCGAAGGCGCCGCTGAAGGCCAGGAAGACGCCGGCGATGGCGGCCACGATCAAGCCGCGCAGAAATTCACGCGCCTTCGACCTCGGCGATAGATCGGGCAGGCGCATCAGACGCTCGACTTCGGCCCGCAGACGGCGCGGAAACCGGCGGCGGCGAAGCGCACCATGTAGTCGCAGGCGCTGTCCAGGTCGCCGGACTTGCACAGGCCCCCCGACAGCCGGTCCAGACGTCCGGTCTCGCCAAGCGTCAGGGTCAGGGCTCCCGACAGGTTGTGCCAGGCCCAGTAGAGATCTTCGTCGCGCGCCTGGGGCAGCAGGCGCTTGACCAGTTCCAGCAGGCGGCGGATGGCCGGGTCGAAATAGCGGGCCATGGTCTCGCCGCCGAAGGCCGGGTTGGCGTTGGTCTGGGCCACCAGGGCGGCGTAGTGTTTCCAGCCCGGTCCGCCCTTCAGCGACCACTGGAAGGGCGGGCGCAGGAAGGCCTCGAACAGCCCCTCCAGCGTCATGGCCTCGCCCGCCGCCTCGGCGTAGCGGTCGACGGCGGCGACGCGTTCGCTGTTCCACACCTCGGCGCGGCGGGTGAAGACGGCGTCGAACAACTCCTTCTTGGCCCCGAAGTAGTAGTGGACCAAAGCCGTATCCACGCCCGCCTCGCGCGCCACCTCGCGGATGGTGACGCCATAGAAGCCGTGCTTGGAGAACAGGTCCTCGGCGGCGTTCAGGATGGCGTCGCGGGTCTCGCCCGCGCCGGTGGTCTTGGTCTTCTTGGGCCGGCCGCGACGGGCCGGGGGGGCGACGACGGGCGGCAGGGTCGGGGCGAGGTCGTCGTCAGGTTTCATGCGCGCAAGCTAGTCGTGGTTCGACCTTCAGTGCAACGGCGCCACAGGCGAGGCGGATTTGCGGCGACGTCAGCGTGGCCGTTTGACAGAGCGGCGAAAGACCGGCACGTTCCGTGAAAATCATTGAACGCTGAATAAAAGCGTCGATTGGGCAGGAAATCAGGAATTGGGATGCCAATGAACAGACTCGTGAAGACCGTCTTGCTGGCCGGCGCCGCATGGGGCGCGCTGTCGGCCACCGCCGTGGCGCAGGAGGTTTCGACCGAAGCCCAGGCGTCCAACGTCGACGACATCATCGTCACCGCGCGCCGTCGTGAGGAAACCCTGAAGGACGTGCCGGTCGCGGTCTCGGTCCTGGGCGCCCAGCGCCTGGACGAAACCGGCGCGACCGACATCACCGTGCTGCAGCAACAGACCCCCAACGCCACGGTTCAGGTGGCGCGCGGTTCGAACTCGACCCTGATCTCCTTCATCCGCGGCATTGGCCAGCAGGATCCGCTGTGGGGCTTTGAGCCGGGCGTAGGACTCTATGTCGACGACGTCTATGTGGCGCGTCCGCAGGGCGCGGTGCTGGACATCTTCGACATCGAGCGCATCGAAGTCTTGCGCGGGCCTCAGGGTTCGCTTTACGGCCGCAACACGGTCGGCGGCGCGATCAAGTACGTCACGTCGCGCCTTGACCCGGATTCGCCGGAACTGACGCTGCGCGGCGCCTATGGCAGCTATAACCAGATCGACCTGCTGGCCCAGGGATCGATGCCCGTCACCGACAAGCTGCGGATCGGCGGTGCGATCGCCAGCTACAACCGCGACGGCTACGGCGAGAACCTGAACACCGGCGCCGACCACTACGACAAGGACGTTCTCGCCGGCCGCGTCAGCGTCGAGTTCCAGCCCTATGACAACGCCTTCTTCCGCCTGGCCTATGACCGGGTCGAGGACCGGTCCAATCCCCGCCATGGTCACCGCGAAGTCGCAGGGGTAGGCCCCGGCGCGGGCGTTCCCGGCAGCGTCTATGACACCTATGCCGGCCTTGGCGACCGCAACAAGGTGACGAACGAAGGCGTCTCGCTCACCGCCCAGGTCGATCTCAATGACGTCTGGTCGTTCAAGTCGATCACCGCCTATCGCACAGGCGACACCGACACCCTGATCGACTTCGACAACACCCCGGCCCCGACGCTGGACGTGCCGGCCATCTATGGCGACCATCAGTTCACCCAGGAATTCCAGGCCCTGTTCAGCGGCGAGCGGATTCAGGGCGTGGCCGGCGTCTTCTATCTGGACGGCACCGCCTCGGGCGCCTTTGACACCATCGCCCAGAACTTCGGCATCGTCATCGGCACCGCCGGCTATGTCGAGACGACCAGCATCGCCCTGTTCACCGACATCAACTTGGACCTGACCGAGCGTCTGCACCTGGGCCTGGGCGCGCGCTACACGATGGACGACAAGACGGGCCACGTCTTCCGCGCCAACTATCTGGGCGCGACCCCCAGCCCCCTGCTGGGCGGCGCGGCTCGCGCGCCGATCCTGCTGCGCACGGATTACACGCGATCCAACACCTTCGACCAGTTCACGCCCAAGGCCTCGTTGTCCTATGACTTCTCGGATCGTCTGACCGGCTACGCCTCCTATTCCAAGGGGTTCAAGTCAGGCGGGTTCGACATGCGCGGCGACGCCATCCTGACCCCGAACACGGTCAACGGCTACCAGCCGGAGATGGTCGATTCCTACGAGATCGGCCTGAAGGGTTCGGCCTTTGATCGCCGTCTCAGCTTCTCGTCGGCCATCTTCTACAACGACTACACGGACCAGCAGGTCACCACCCAGGTTCCCGCCGTGGGCGGTATCGCCAGCTTCGTCGACAACGTCGGATCCTCGAAATTCTTCGGGGCGGAATTCGAAGGGTCGATCATCCTGACCGACAGCCTGACGGCCAATGTCGCCATTGGCTATCTGGACTCCAAGTTCGAGGAGTTCCTGCGCTACAATCTGACCACCCAGCAGTACGAGGACATCTCGAGCCAGGTGGTGCTGCAGAACGCGCCGAAGTGGACGGGCTATCTGGGTCTGACCTGGCGCGGCGACGTGGCGGGCGGTTCGCTGGCGGTGACGCCGTCGGTCAGCTACCGCGACGACTACAGCCAGTTCGAGTTCCCCAACCCGGTGCTGGATCAGGACGCCTACGCTTTGGTCGATCTGTCGGCCGTGTGGACGGACCCGAGCCGGACCTGGACCGTCGGCGTCTACGGCAAGAACCTGACCGACGAGGAATACCGCGTCGGCGGCTACAACTTCGCGGGCGCGTCCTACAACAACTCCCTGATCGGCTACTACGGCCCGCCGCGCACCGTGACAGCGTCGCTGCAGTACAAGTTCTGATCGGAATTTATCTCCTGGACGCCTGATCCTCTGATCGCGGGCGGCGGTTCAGCCCTGAACCGCCGCCCTTTTTCTTTTGGCGCCGCCCGACGACGCCGCTACCGTTGTTCTCAAAGAAGACAAGAACAGAGCCCTAGGGGGGCACGCCATGACCACGTCCGGGGCCGCAGCGCCGCAAGAGGCCGTCGAGAAGGGCGTATCGCCCGGCTACCGCTACTATGTGCTGGCGGTTCTGATCCTCATCTACATGCTCAACTTCCTGGATCGGCAGATCATCGGCATTCTGGCGGCGCCGCTGAAGGAAGAGTTCGGCATGTCGGACAGCCAGTTCGGCCTGCTGGGCGGCATCGCCTTCGCCTCGGTCTATTCGACCCTGGCCATTCCCCTGGCCTGGATGGCGGATCGGGTCAGCCGGGTATGGATCATGACCGGCGCCCTGGCGGTCTGGTCAGGTTTCACCGCCCTGTGCGGCCTGGCGGGCTCCTTCACCCAGTTGTTCCTGTGCCGTATGGGCGTGGGTGTGGGCGAGGCGGGCGGCGTGGCCCCGGCCTACTCGCTGATCGCCGACTACTTCCCGCCGCATCAGCGCGCGCGCGCCATGGCGGCCTTCGCCTTCGGCATTCCGCTGGGCATGGCGGCGGGCACCCTGGTCGGCGGCCTGCTGGCGGCGACCTATGGCTGGCGAACCGCCTTCATCGTGGTCGGTCTGCTGGGCGTGCTGGTCGCGCCCCTGCTGCGGTTGACGGTGCGTGATCCCAAGCGCGGCGGGACGGACGCGGTCAAGACCGCCGCCCAGGTCGCGGCGCTGGAAGCGGCCCCCGTGGGCACGGACCGCCCCGGCAAGCTGGCCGCCCAGATCATGCTGGGCATCGGCGCTGGAGCCCTGCTGCTGGCGGGGCTGATCCAGTTCGCGGGCCTGTCGCTGGGCAACCCGCTGGTCTTCGTTTTCGGCGGCCTGCTGGCCGGGGTGATCGGGATTTCCCTGATGATCGCGCGGCGCACCGCCACCGTGGTCATCAGGAAGCGCAGCTTCTGGCTGCTGGCCCTGGGCGCGGCCTCGTCTTCGGTCTGCGGCTACGGCGTGGCCGGCTGGCTGCCGCTCTTCTTCATGCGCAGCTTTGATCTGACCCTGGCGCAGACCAGCGTCTACTACGCCGGCATCGCCCTGATCGGCGGCATCCTGGGCATCTGGATGGGCGGGATGATCGCCGACAAGCTGTCGAAGAAGGGCAAGGGCGCCTATCCGATGGTGCCGGCCGTGGCCTTCCTGATCTCGGCGCCCTGTTTCATCCTGGCGATGAACTCGCCCTGGCTGATCGGTCTGGTCCTGCCCGGCGGCGGCAGCCACGCCCAGCAACTGGTGCTGGCCTTCCTGATCTTCCTGCTGCCCACGGGGCTGAACCTGGCCTGGCTGGGGCCGATCACCGCGGCGGTGCAGCATCTGGTGCCGGCGGCCATGCGCTCGACCGCCTCGGCCCTGTTCCTGTTGATCAACAACCTGTTGGGGATCGCGGTCGGCTTCTACTACTTCGGCTGGATGAGCGATCTGCTGGCGCCGCGTTTTGGCGAGGAGAGCCTGCGCTGGGCCATCTATACGGGCATGGGCTTCTATGTGCTGGCGGCCATGCTGCTGTTCGGCGCGGCCCGCACCTTGAAGAAGGACTGGGTCGACTGATCCAGCCCCACGCGGCGGATAAATAAAGCCTCTGACAGCCATAAGGAGGGGGGCGGTTGCGCAGGCGAAGGCGCGACGCCTATAAGCGCGACCAAAGTTTCCTCACTCCTCCTCCCAGCGGCGCGGATCAGACATGAACATTCACGAGTATCAGGCCAAGCAGGTTCTCAAGGCCTTTGGCGCACCGGTCGCCGAAGGCGTGGCCATCACCTCGGCCGATCAGGCCGAAGCCGCCGCCAAGCAACTGCCTGGCCCGCTCTATGTCGTGAAGTCGCAGATCCACGCCGGCGGCCGCGGCAAGGGCAAGTTCAAGGAACTGCCGGCTGACGCCAAGGGCGGCGTGCGTCTGGCCTTCTCGATCGAGGACGTGGTCAAGAACGCCAAGGACATGCTGGGCAACACCCTGGTGACGGCTCAGACGACCGACGCCGGCAAGCAGGTCAACCGCCTCTATATCGAAGACGGCGCCGACATCTCGCGCGAGCTCTACCTGTCGATCCTGGTCGACCGCGCCTACGGCCGCATCGCCTTCGTCGTCTCGACCGAAGGCGGCATGGACATCGAAGCCGTCGCCCACGACACCCCGGAAAAGATCATCACCGTCGTCATCGATCCGACGACCGGCGTGACCGAAGCCGACTGCGCTACGCTGTCGGACGCGCTTCTGCTGGAAGGCGAAGCCCGTGAAGACGGCAAGTCGCTGTTCCCGGCCCTGTACAAGGCCTTCGTCGAGAAGGACATGGCCATGCTGGAAGTGAACCCGCTGATCGTCATGGAAAACGGCCGCCTGCGCGTTCTGGACGCCAAGGTGTCGTTCGACGGCAACGCCCTGTTCCGTCACCCCGACATCAAGGAACTGCGCGACGAGACCGAGGAAGACGCCAAGGAAATCGAAGCGTCGGAATGGGACCTGGCCTACGTGGCGCTGGACGGCAACATCGGCTGCATGGTCAACGGCGCCGGTCTGGCCATGGCGACCATGGACATCATCAAGCTGTACGGCAAAGAGCCGGCCAACTTCTGCGACGTCGGCGGCGGCGCCGGCAAGGACAAGGTCGCCGCGGCCTTCAAGATCATCACCGCTGACCCGGCCGTCCAGGGCATCCTGGTCAACATCTTCGGCGGCATCATGAAGTGCGACGTCATCGCCGAAGGCGTGGTCGCAGCCGTCAAGGAAGTGGGCCTGAAGGTGCCGCTGGTCGTGCGTCTGGAAGGCACCAACGCCGAGCTGGGCAAGAAGATCCTGAACGAGAGCGGCCTGGCCATCACGGCTGCGGACGACCTCGACGACGCCGCCCAGAAGATCGTCGCGGCGGTCGGCTAAGGCCTCGGCCTTACTCGCCACCGTCCCGCAGACACACAGATTTCAGAGCACAGACACATGTCCATTCTCGTCGACAAGAACACCAAGATCATCGTGCAAGGCCTGACCGGCAAGACCGGCGGCTTCCACACCGAACAGGCCCTGGCCTATCACGGCACCCAGATGGTCGCCGGCGTGCACCCGACCAAGGGCGGCACCAACTGGACCGGCTCGCACGGCGAAACCCTGCCGATCTACGGCTCGGTCGCCGAAGCCAAGGAGCGCACGGGCGCCGACGCCACGGTCATCTACGTCCCGCCGGCAGGCGCCGCAGACGCCATCATCGAGGCCATCGAGGCCGAGATCCCCTTCATCACCTGCATCACCGAAGGCATCCCGGTGCTGGACATGGTGCGCGTCAAGGCTCGCCTGGACCGCTCCAATTCGCGCCTGCTGGGCCCGAACTGCCCCGGCATCCTGACCCCGGAACAGTGCAAGATCGGCATCATGCCGGGCAACATCTTCTCCAAGGGCTCGGTCGGCGTCGTCTCGCGCTCGGGCACCCTGACCTATGAAGCCGTGTTCCAGACCACCAACGCCGGCCTGGGTCAGACCACGGCTGTCGGCATCGGCGGCGACCCGGTCAAGGGCACCGAGTTCATCGACGTCCTGGAAATGTTCCTGGCCGATCCGGAAACCACCTCGATCATCATGATCGGCGAAATCGGCGGCGGCGCCGAGGAAGACGCCGCCCAGTTCCTGATCGACGAAGCCAAGAAGGGCCGCTCCAAGCCCATGGCCGGCTTCATCGCCGGTCGCACGGCTCCGGCCGGCCGCACCATGGGCCACGCCGGCGCCATTGTTTCGGGCGGCAAGGGCGACGCAGAATCCAAGATCGCTGCGATGGAGGCTGCGGGCATCCGCGTCTCGCCGTCGCCCGCGCGTCTGGGCCACACCCTGCTGGAAGTGCTGAAGGGCTAAAGCTCTTCAGCAAGGTCGCTAATGCTCGCCGCGCGGCGGCTCGCTGCTTGAGCGAGTTTGCTGCGCCTCCCTCAAGGGTGGAAAACGGCGGATGAGCTAAGCGAACCGTGTTCCGGGGCTAATTTTCGCGCCCCGCGACCTTTTGAAACGCCTCCGGAATCGTCCGGAGGCGTTTTTTCTTGCGGATTCGACCAATTTCCACCCGCATCGCCCCGCTTCGGTCATGACCGGTAAGGAAACACGGCCTATATGAGCGGCGCCGCTCACCGCGCAGGCGTGCGCGCGCGGCCGGAACAGGACGACGAGAGAAACATGGCGGACGATGCAGGTCAGCTGAACCAGGTCTTTGCCGAGACCAGCTTCCTCTATGGCGCGAACGCCGCCTTCATTGAGGACCTGCACGAAAAATGGGCTGCGGACCCCGGCTCGGTGTCGGGGGAATGGCGGGCCTTCTTCGACCAGCTGAAGGACAACGCCGACCTTGTGAAGCAGTCGGCCGCCGCCGGCTCCTGGGGCCGTGGGGCCGCCACCGATCCGAGCGAGGACACGGCTGTCTTCGACGGTCGCTGGCCCGCGCCCAAGGTTGATCCCAAGGCTGCCGCCGGCAAGCCCGGCCCGCGTCCGGCGGCTCCGGCGGCTGACGCCTCGGGCGCGCTGACCGCCGCCGACGTGCGCGCCGCCGCCCATGACTCGATCCGCGCCCTGATGCTGATCCGCAGCTACCGCGTGCGCGGTCACCTGCAGGCGACGCTGGACCCTCTGGGCATCGAGCAGCCGATCGACAACCCCGAGCTGACCCCCGAATTCTACGGCTTCACCGCCGCCGACATGGACCGCCCGATCTTCCTCGACGGCGTCCTGGGCCTGCAAACCGGCTCGATCCGTCAGGTGCTGGAGATCGTCAAGCGCACCTACTGCGGCAACATCGGCGTGCAGTACATGCACATCGCCGAGCCGGAGGAGAAGTCCTGGCTGCAGCAGCGCTTTGAAGGCGCCGACAAGTTCGAGCAGAACGCTTTCACCAAGGAAGGCAAGCTGGCCATCCTGAACAAGCTGATCGAGGCCGAGGGCTTCGAACGCTTCCTGCACAAGCGCTTCCCCGGCACCAAGCGCTTCGGCCTGGACGGCGGCGAGGCCATGGTCCCGGCGCTGGAACAGGTGATCAAGCGCGGCGGCTCGCTGGGCGTCGACGAGATCATCTTCGGCATGGCCCACCGCGGCCGCCTGAACACGCTCGCCGCCGTCATGGGCAAGCCCTACAAGGCCATCTTCCACGAGTTCCAGGGCGGTTCGACCGTGCCGTCGGACATCGAGGGGTCGGGCGACGTCAAATACCACATGGGCGCCTCGTCGGACCGCGAGTTCGACGGCAACAAGGTCCACCTGTCGCTGACCGCCAACCCGTCGCACCTGGAGATCGTCAACCCGGTCGTCCTGGGCAAGGCGCGCGCCAAGCAGGCCTTCGACATCCGCGACGCCAACGCCGGCAAGCCCGAGGCCGAATGGGCGCTGGACCGCTCCAAGGTCATGCCCCTGCTGATCCATGGCGACGCCGCCTTCGCCGGGCAAGGCGTGGTGGCCGAGTGCTTCGCCCTGATGGGGCTGAAGGGCTACCGCACCGGCGGCACCCTGCACTTTGTCATCAACAACCAGATCGGCTTCACCACCAGCCCGCGCAACTCGCGCTCGTCGCCCTATCCGTCGGATGTGGCGCTGATGGTCCAGGCCCCGATCTTCCACGTCAACGGCGACGACCCCGAAGCGGTCGTCTTCGCCGCCAAGGTGGCGACGGAATACCGTCAGAAGTTCCACAAGGACGCGGTGGTGGACATGTTCTGCTACCGCCGCTTCGGCCACAACGAAGGCGACGACCCCACCTTCACCCAGCCGCTGATGTATTCGAAGATCCGCGCCCAGCCCTCGACGCGCGAGATCTACTCCCGGCGTCTGGTCGCCGAGGGCGTGGTCACCCAGGCCGAGGTCGATGCTGAGGTCGCCCGCTTCGAGGCCTTCCTCGACGCCGAGTTCGAAGCCGGCAAGGCGTTTGAAGCCAAGAAGGCCGACTGGCTCGACGGCCAGTGGCAAGGTCTGGGCCTGCCCAAGGGCGAAGAACAGCAGCTGCGCGGCCAGACCGCTGTCCCGGCTGAAAAGCTGAAGGACTACGGCCACCGCCTGACGCAGATCCCCAACAGCGTCGATATCCACAAGACGCTGAAGCGCGTCGTCGAGGCCCGCCGCGAGACGGTCACGACCGGCCAGAACATCGACTGGGCCACCGCCGAAAGCCTGGCCTTCGCCTCGCTGCTGGACGAGGGCTACAACGTCCGTCTGTCGGGCCAGGACTCGGTGCGCGGCACCTTCTCGCAGCGTCACTCGGGCATCACCGACCAGACGACGGAACAGCGCTACATCCCGCTGAACCACCTGCGCGACGGTCAGGCCCATTTCGAGGTCATCGACTCGGCCCTGTCGGAAGAGGCGGTGCTGGGCTTCGAGTACGGCTACTCGCTGGCCGACCCCAACACCCTGACCCTGTGGGAGGGCCAGTTCGGCGACTTCGTCAACGGCGCCCAGGTGGTGATCGACCAGTTCATCAGCTCGGGTGAACGCAAGTGGCTGCGCATGAGCGGCCTGACCATGCTGCTGCCGCACGGCTATGAGGGTCAGGGCCCGGAACACTCCTCGGCCCGCCTGGAGCGCTTCCTGCAACAGTGCGCCGAAGACAATATGCAGGTCGCCAACTGCACCACCCCGGCCAACTACTTCCACATCCTGCGCCGCCAGATGCACCGGTCGTTCCGCAAGCCGCTGATCCTGATGACGCCCAAGTCGCTGCTGCGTCACAAGAAGGCCGTCTCGACCATCGCCGACATGGCCGAGGGTTCTTCTTTCCACCGCGTGCTGCGCGACGACGCCCAGCTGCGTCCTGAGGTCGCCGGCATTTCGCTGAAGGCCGACAAGGACATCCGCAAGGTCATCGTCTGCTCGGGCAAGGTCTATTACGACCTGCTGGACGCGCGCGAGAAGGCGGGCGTCAACGACATCTACATCCTGCGTCTGGAACAGTTCTATCCGTGGCCGATCAAGTCGATCTCGACCGAGCTGGCCCGCTTCCCCAACGCCGATCTGGTCTGGTGTCAGGAAGAGCCCAAGAACATGGGCGGCTGGACCTTCGTCGATCCGTGGATCGAACTGACTCTCGAGAAGATGGATATCAAGGCCAAGCGCGCGCGTTACGTCGGGCGTCCGGCCTCCGCCTCCACGGCGGCCGGCCTGATGAGCCGCCACCTGAAGGAACTCGAGACCTTCCTCGCCGAGGCCATGGCCTGACCGGCCCCGCCTGACCTATAGATACGCCAAGACACGAAAAGACACTGGACCGAAACATGGCCGACATCCTGACCCCCGCTCTCGGTGAATCCGTCAGCGAAGCCTCCATCGCCAAGTGGACCAAGAAGGTCGGCGACGCCGTCAAGAAGGACGAAGTCCTGGTCGAACTGGAAACCGACAAGGTTTCGCTGGAAGTCGTGGCCCCGGCCGACGGCGTCCTGGCGGCGATCAACGCCGCTGAAGGCGACACCGTCGTTCCCGGCACGGTCCTGGGTTCGGTGAGCGAAGGCGCTTCGGCTCCGGCCGCTGCCCCCGCTGCTGCCGCCGCCCCGGCTGCTGCTGCTCCGGCCGCCGCTTCGGCTTCGGTCGAGATCGCCGTCCCGACCATGGGCGAGAGCGTCGCCGAGGGTTCGATCGGAACCTGGCTGAAGAAGTCGGGCGACACGGTCGCCAAGGACGAGCTGCTGGTCGAGATCGAGACCGACAAGGTCGCGGTGGAAGTCTCGGCCCCGGCCGCCGGCGTCCTGACCATCATCGCTGACAACGGCGCGACCGTGACGCCCGGTCAGGTCATCGGTTCGGTTTCGGCCTCGGGCGCTGCGGCTGCTCCGGCGGCAGCCGCCCCCGCCGCCGCCCCGGCCAACACCGGCACGGCTCAGGCGCCCGCTTCGGCTCACCTGTCGCCGGCCGTTCAGCGCGTGGTTTCGGAAAACAACCTGAACCCGGCGTCGCTGTCGGCCTCGGGTCCGAAGGGCAACATCACCAAGGCTGACGCCATCGCCGCCATCGGCGCCGCCGCTCCGGCCGCGCCCAAGGCTTCCGCTCCGGTCGCCCCGCGCGCCGACCAGCCGCGCGAGGAGCGGGTGAAGATGACGCGCCTGCGTCAGACCATCGCCCGTCGCCTGAAGGAATCCCAGAACACGGCCGCCCAGCTGACCACCTTCAACGAGGTGGATATGACCAACGTCATGGCCCTGCGCGCGCAATACAAGGAAGTGTTCGAGAAGCGCCACGGCGTGAAGCTGGGCTTCATGTCCTTCTTCACCAAGGCCGTGGTTCAGGCCCTGCACGAACTGCCCGCCGTCAACGCCGAGATCGACGGCACGGACATCATCTACAAGAACCACTACGACATCGGCGTGGCCGTCGGCACCGACAAGGGTCTGGTGGTTCCCGTCCTGCGCGACGCCGACACCCTGTCGCTGGCGGGCATCGAAAAGGGCATCGGCGCCCTGGGCAAGGCCGCCCGTGACGGCGCCCTGACCATGGATCAGATGCAGGGCGGCACCTTCACCATCACCAACGGCGGCACCTATGGCTCGCTGATGTCGACGCCGATCCTGAACGCGCCGCAGTCGGGCATCCTGGGCATGCACAACATCGTCCAGCGCCCGATGGCCATCAACGGCGAGGTCAAGATCCGCCCGATGATGTACCTGGCCCTCAGCTACGATCACCGCATCGTCGACGGCAAGGAAGCCGTGACCTTCCTGGTCCGCATCAAGGAACTGCTGGAAGACCCGGCCCGCGCCCTGCTGGACCTGTAAGGATACAAATTTTTGGGAGCTGCTAAGAAGCGCAAACAGGCGTTCTTCAGAGAACATGCTCGATGTTGCTTCTGTGGTGGCTCCCAAGAGGCCACTACAATTGACCACGTTCCCTTGCGTGCTGCGTTCGCAGGGAACATTGGGCCGGAAGGATTTGAGTTTCCGGCGTGCGCGGCGTGCAATCGGGGTACCTCAGGCAGCGAGCAGGTTTTTGCGCTCTATGTCCGCCTGCTGGACCAGATTGACGAAAATTATGATCAGGCGCTGATCGGGACGCTTATTCGCGGCGTTCGAAATAACTACCCACGTCTTCTGCCTAACCCCAGATTGGGGGCTTCAAGTAAGCGGCGCGCGCTGAGGCACTATGGTTGGGAGTTGGAACGCGGCCAGCTTCTCGATGATGTCAGTCTTGTTGGTGTTCCTGAGCAATTCGATGAACACGCGCGCATGAATGTAACGAAATTGCTCGCTGCATTGTATTACCGACACACCGGAGCAGTTGTGTCAGGTGCTTCCGGCGTGCTGTGGGGGTGGAGCCAGCAAGGCCTTCCGGGGGTCGATGAGGCTCAGGACGTTTTGTTCGACGGTATGCCCGAATTGGTTATCGGGAAACGGACCAATACGAGCATCGGAGATCAGTTCGCCTACCGTTGGGGTGTCAACGCGGAGGAGGGGCTGTTTGGATTTGCAGCGGGATTCGGGGCGGGGTTGTTTGTTTTTGGTGCCTCGGCACCATGGGGAAAGGTCTCGCAGTTGGAAAACTGGGAGCGGTTCGGACCCCCGAGATCACCCCAGCCCTAGCTGCAGCCGCGCTCATTTAGCGTCGCCAGCACGTCATCCGTGTCCTGCCCCAGCTTCGGCGGCGGGGCGTCGTAGCGGACGGGGGTCTTCGACAGGCGGATAGGCGAGGCGACGGTGCGGATCGGCACGGCCAGATCGTCGCGCGACTGTTCGACGGTCAGGCCGCGATGGATCGCCTGGGGTTCTTCGAAGACCTGATCCACGGTGTTGACCGGGCCGCAGGGCACGCCCGCCGCCTCCAGCGCCGCCATCAGCCCCTTCATGGTGAAGCCGGCGGTCAGGGCCGACAGGGTGGGCGACAGCTCGACGCGGTGCTGGACCCGCAGGGCGTTGGTGGCGAAGCGCGGATCGACGCCCATGGGCGCGACGCCCAGCGCCCTGGCCAGGGCGCGGAACTGGCCGTCGTTGCCGACGGCGATCACCACCATGCCGTCGGAACAAGGGAAGGGCTGATAGGGGGCCAGGTTGGGGTGGGCGTTGCCCATCCGCGTCGGAGTGGTTCCCGAGACGAAGTAGTTCGTCGCCTGATTGGCCAGCATGGCCGCCTGGACGTCGAACAGGGCGATGTCGACCTGCTGGCCGTCGCCGGTGGCGCGGGCGTGCATCAGGGCGGCCAGGATGGCGTTGGAGGCGTAGAGGCCGGTGAACAGGTCCACGACCGCCACCCCGACCTTCATCGGTTCGGCGCCCGGTGCGCCGTCCGGCTGACCGGTGATCGACATCAGCCCGCCCATGGCCTGGATCATGTAGTCGTAGCCGGCCCGGTGCGCGTCCGGCCCATCCTGACCGAAGCCGGTGATGGAGCAGTAGACCAGCCTGGGATTGACCGCCGACAGGCTGGCGTAGTCCAGGCCGTACTTCTTCAGTCCGCCGGTCTTGAAGTTTTCGACCACCACGTCGCAGGTCGCGGCCAGGCGGCGTACATTCTCGGCGCCGTCAGGGCTGGCGATGTCCAGTTCGACTGACTTCTTGCCCCGGTTGGCGCACATGAAGTAGGCGGCGTCGCCCCTGGCCCCGTCGGTCGCGGTGGTGAAGGGCGGCCCCCAGTGGCGGGTGTCGTCGCCCGCGCCCGGCCGCTCGATCTTGATCACCTCGGCGCCCAGATCCGCGAGCGTCTGCGTCGCCCAGGGGCCGGCCAGAACGCGGCTGAGGTCGAGGACGCGAATGCCGGAGAGGGGGCCTTGGGGCTGGATCATGCCTTCTGACTAGCCCGCACCGGGCGCGTCGAGAAGGCCTAGAGACCCACGTCCCAAACGCCGGCGTTCTTCATGCGGCATTCGCGGGCCTCTTCGGCGCGGCCGCCCATGTCGCGGGCCATGCCGCGAATGGCGTCCGACACCGTGCTCTTGTGCACGCCGGGCACCACCGCGTGCGCGAAGGCGCAGCCGGCCAGACGCATCAGCTTGAAGCCAAACCGCGACGACGCGGCCATATGCTCGAGATAGGTCTCGCTGACCTCTTGCGGGTGATCGCGGAACAGGCGTGAAAAGGTGTTCGACATGGTTCCAGCCTAACGCGGTTCCCCGCCGCCCTCTACCCGGTTCAGCTATTTTGCCCTAAACCAGCCGCCGGAACAGGGGTCGCATCGTCACGCCCCGACAAGCCTGCGTGACGCTCAGAGAACCCCGCACACTCGCGCAGGAAACACGCAATGGCCGACGGCTCGCACGCTTCGCAACAGACCTTCCGCTGGGACGACCCGTTCGACCTGCGCGGCCGCCTGACCGACGACGAGCGGATGATCCAGGATGCGGCGCGGTCCTATGCCCGCGAGGCCCTGCTGCCGCGCGTGGTCGAGGCCTTCCGCGACGAGACCTTCGACCGCGCCATCATGACCGAGATGGGCGCGATGGGCTTCCTCGGCGCCATGCTGCCGGAACAATACGGCGGCTCTGAAGCCAGCCACGTCGCCTATGGCCTGATCGCGCGCGAAGTCGAGGCTGTCGACAGCGGCTATCGCTCAGCCATGAGCGTCCAGTCCTCGCTGGCCATGTACCCGATCTACGCCTTCGGCTCGGAAGAGCAGAAACTTAAATTCCTTCCTAAAATGGCGGCCGGCGAACTGGTCGGCTGCTTCGGCCTGACCGAGGCCGACGGCGGGTCCGACCCGGCCTCGATGAAAACCAAGGCGGTCAAGGTCGAGGGCGGCTATCGCCTGAACGGCGCCAAATACTGGATCACCAACTCGCCGATCAGCGACCTGGCCATCGTCTGGGCCAAGCTCGCAGACGCCTCAGGAGAGGGCAAGATCCGGGGCTTCATCGTCGAGCGCGACTTCGACGGCTTCACCACGGACAAGATCGGCGACAAGCTGAGCCTGCGCGCCTCGATCACCGGCGACATCGGCCTCAACGACGTCTTCGTGCCGGAGGCCAACATCCTGCCGGGCGTCCAGGGTCTGCGCGGGCCTTTCTCCTGCCTGAACAAGGCGCGCTTCGGCATCGCCTGGGGGGCCATGGGCGCCGCCGAGTTCTGCTTCCACGCCAGCCGCGACTATGTCGGCGAGCGTATGCTGTTCGGCCGCCCGCTGTCGTCGCGCCAACTGGTGCAGAAGAAGCTGGCCGACATGCAGACCGAGATCTTCCTCGGCTTCGAGGGCGCCTACGCCCTCGGCCGTCTGCTCGACACCGGCGCCTGGGTGCCGGAGGCCATCAGCCTGATGAAGCGCAACAACTGCGGCAAGGCCCTGGCCGTGGCGCGCGAGGCGCGCGACATGCACGGCGGCGCCGGCATCACCGGCGAACTGCACGTCATGCGCCACGCCATGAACCTGGAAACCGTGAACACCTATGAAGGCGCTCACGACGTCCACGCCCTGATCCTCGGCCGGGCCATCACCGGCGAAAGCGCCTTCTAGGGCTGATCGTCCGGCTGGGCGTCCGGAGGCGTCTCCACCGGCTTGCGGCCGCCGCTCAGCTCTGGCTGGTAGAGGCCGGTCACGGCCCGCACGACGAATCCTTCGGGGCGGGTGCGCGGCCCGAAGCGGGCGCAGGGGTCGGGGTCGGCGATGGCGCGCGGCTTGCGGTCGGCGGGCGCGAAGGCGTCGCCGACCATGTCGCCGAAAACCTCTGCCAGCTGGTGCGCGTCGCCCACGCGCGACAGCGAGGGGTCGTCCGTGCCGATCACGGTGGCGTTGCGCGCCCAGACGATGGCCGCGACCTGACGCCCTTCGGGGTCCAGCATCTCGGCTTCGGCGGCCAGGCCGCCGGTCGTCCCGGGCGCGCGCAGACCGATCGGGCCGGGAATGAAGTAGCCGGCTACGGCCGAGGCGGCTGAACCCGCCTGTCCCGTGGGGCTGATCCGCGTCGCCGCCAGCCGCACCCTGGCCACGTCGGGCGCAGGGCTGTCGACGACGGTGAACCGCTCGCTCAGCTCGTAGCAGACCTGACGGTCGATCTCGCCCAGCACCAGGGCCCAGTCCTCGGCGCTGAGGGCCGGGGCGGCGTCCGCAGTCAGCTCGGCGCGTTCGATATGGACCTGTTCGATCCTGCGGGCGGCGTCATCGTCCCGGCGTTGGCGCACCGAGGCGCGCACCGTATCCGACCGTGTCACCATTCCCTCATAGGTCGAGAGATAGCCGGAGTTGGGCTCTGGCGCCGTGGCGCAGGCGGCGGCGGACAGTCCAAGGCCGACGATCAGTGCGGCGGTCCGGGTGGTTGATTTCATGATATCCCCTGACGCCGGAAACAGGCGCTTTCCGTCAATACGTTTGCGGCTGCGTTTCGGTTCATCGGCCATCGTCACGGCGGCTTTCGCGCGCTAGGCTGGACGTCTGTGAAGGGACTTTCAATGACGCGACACGCCCTGCTGGCTTCTTCCGGCGCCGCCCTTGTCCTTGTCCTGAGCCTCGCGCCGCTGGCCGGGACGGCGGCTGTCGCCCAGACGCCTGCGGTTCAGGGCCTGCCCTATGACGCCCGACGCGGCGTCTTCACCTTCGCCGCCGGCCTCGACGCATCCCTGCCCGCGGTCGTGCAGGTCACGACCCTGGGACAGTCGCGCGGCCCCCGATCGGAGGGCGACCCCAAGCCGGCCCAGGGCGGGTCAGGGGTTATCATCGACGCTGCGAACGGCATTATCGTCACCAACAACCACGTCATCGAGAACGGCCAGAAGTTCACCGTCGACATGATCGACGGGCGGCTGTTCGACGCCGTGCTGGTCGGGGCGGACAAGGCGACCGACATCGCCGTCCTGAAGATCGAGGCGTCCGGCCTGTCCCAGGTCCAGACGGTGGATTCCGACACCCTGCGCACCGGCGATCTGGCCTTCGCCGTAGGCTATCCGCTGGGCCTGGACCAGACCCTGACCATGGGCGTCATCTCCGGTCTGAACCGTTCGGGCATGGGCGACGCCATCGAGGACTATATTCAGACCGACGCGGCGGTGAATTCGGGCAACTCGGGCGGGCCGCTGCTGGACAGCCGCGGGCGGCTGATCGGCATCAACACCGCGATCCTGTCGGGCGGCATGGGCGGCGGCAACGACGGCATCGCCTTCGCCGTGCCGACCCGGATCATGATGTTCGTGGTCGACCAGTTGCGCGCCACCGGCGAGGTCAAGCGCGGCCAGATCGGCGCAGCCCTGGGGTCGCTGACGGCGGAGCGGGCGCGCGAGATGGGCCTGAACCTGGTGCGCGGGGCGGTCGTCTATGACGCCGCGCCGGGCTCCCCGGCCGAGCAGGCGGGCCTGCGTCCGGGCGACGTCATCACACGGCTCCAGAACCGCCCGGTGGCCAATGCCGGCTCGGTCCAGGCCACCGTCGGCATCGCCCAGCCCGGCGCCGCCCTGCCGGTTGTCTATCTGCGGGACGGGCGCGAGGCCACGGCCAGCCTGACCGTTCAGTCGGCTGATCTGCCGACCGTGCGCACGGGGCGCAGCGCGGCCATGGCGCGCGGGCTGACGTTCAGAAACAGCGGCGACGGCGCGGGGGCCCAGATCACCGTGGTCGAGGGCGGATCGGTCGCTGCCACGGCGGGCGCGCACGCGGGCGACGTCGTGGTTCAGGCGGGCGGCGCGAACGTGGCCGACATGTCCGCATTGGCGGCAGCGCTTCAGGCGGCGCGCGGCGCGATCGAACTGATCGTCTTGCGTGACGGGGAGCGAACGACGATCAGCCTGCCCGGCTGATCTTCAACATCGCAAAGACCAGACAGCAAAACGCCCGCGTCGCCAGGAGGGGGAGGAGGGCGGTCGCGGGCGTCTCTGCTTGGAGGAAGCATCGGCCCGTCGAAGCCCTTTAGCGGAAAAATCCTGGGGGGCTGGGGGGGCTGTTCAGGATCCGGGACTTTTCCGAACTCCGACAGGCCGATGATGTAGATTTGACCCCCGTTCCGGGCGGGCTCACGACCGAATGGGGGCCTTTTCGTGTTCTGCGAGATTTTTTGCTCGCCGGGTCGAAATCAGACCTTGGACAGGATCAGCGTGCCGTTGGTGCCGCCGAAGCCGAAGCTGTTGGACATGACGTGCTTCAGTTCGCCGTCGTGGCGTTCGCGCAGGATCGGCATGCCCTCGAACTCGGGGTCCAGGCTTTCGATGTGGGCGCTTTCGGCGGCGAAGCCGTGCTTCATCATCAACAGGCAGTAGATGGCTTCCTGAGCGCCGGCCGCGCCGAGCGAGTGGCCCGTCAGCGACTTGGTCGAGGAAATCATCGGCATGTCGTCGCCGAAGACGTTACGCACCGCGCCCATCTCCTTGGCGTCGCCGACCGGGGTCGAGGTGCCGTGCGGGTTCAGGTAGTCGATCTTCGGGTCGCCGGCCATCTTCAGGGCCAGCTTCATGCAGCGCTCGGCGCCTTCGCCCGAGGGGGCGACCATGTCGTAGCCGTCCGAGTTGGCGGCGTAGCCGGTGACTTCGGCGTAGATGGTCGCGCCGCGCGCCACGGCGCGTTCGTATTCTTCCAGCACCACGATGCCGGCGCCGCCGGCGATGACGAAGCCGTCGCGGTCCTTGTCATAGGCGCGGCTGGCGACCGAGGGCGTCTCGTTGAAGTTCGACGACATGGCGCCCATGGCGTCGAACATGTTGGACATGGACCAGTCGATGTCCTCGCAGCCGCCGGCGAAGACCACGTCCTGCTTGCCCCAGGCGATCTGTTCGGCGGCGGCGCCGATGCAGTGGGCCGAGGTCGCGCAGGCCGAGCTGATCGAGTAGTTGATGCCCTTCAGCTGGAACCAGGTGGCCAGAACCGCGGACGGACCGCTGGCCATGGCCTTGGGCACGGCGAAGGGGCCGACGCGCTTGGGCGAGCCCTTTTCGATGGTGGTCTGGGCCGCCTGCAGGATGACCTGGGTCGAGGGGCCGCCCTCGCCGACGATCAGGCCGATGCGCTCGTCCTTGATCTCTTCGGCGCTCAGGCCAGAGTCCTTCAGCGCCTCTTCAAAGGCGATGTGCGCCCAGGCCGTGCCGTTGGCGAGGAAGCGCGCCGCGCGGCGGTCCACCAGCGGCGCCCAGTCCTCGGCGGTCACGCCCAGCGACGGCGGGGCCCAGACCTGGGAGCGGAAGCCGTACTTGGCGTGGTCGGCGGCGTGCTGGACGCCTGATCTGGCTTCGCGCAGGGAGGCCGCGACCTCGTCCTGGCCAGTGCCGATGGAGGAGACGATGCCCAATCCGGTGACGACGACACGCCGCATGGTGTTTCCTATCATTCAGTCTTCTAGGCGCCGCGTTGACCGCGGTCTGCGTTAAATGGGGTCAGGCGTCCGCAGCCGCTACCGTGGCCGCGCCGCCGAACAGGCCGACGCGCATGTCGGCGCAGGTGTAGATGACCTCGCCGTCGGCCTCGAGCACGCCGTCGGCGATGCCCATGACCAGCTTGCGGTTGATGACGCGCTTCAGGTGGACCTTGTAGACCACCTTCTTGACGTCCGGCGTCACCTGGCCGGTGAACTTGACCTCGCCGACGCCGAGCGCCCGGCCCTTGCCGGCGCCGCCGATCCAGCCAAGGTAGAAGCCGACCAGCTGCCACATGGCGTCCAGGCCCAGGCAACCCGGCATGACCGGATCGCCGATGAAGTGGCACTGGAAGAACCAGAGGTCGGGATTGATGTCGAGTTCCGCCTCGACATAGCCCTTGCCGTAGTCGCCGCCGTCCGAGGTGATGGTCGTGATGCGGTCGAACATCAGCATCGGCGGGGCCGGCAGCTGGGCGTTGCCCGGACCGAACAGCTCGCCACGGCCCGAAGCCAGCAGGCCTTCATGATCGAACGACGACGGATATTGGGACTGGCTCAAGGCTGACGCTCCGGAAGTGTTGCGGGCGGGTTACACGACCCGGCGCGCGCGCTCAACTGTTGTGACGGCTGGAGCCTGACCGGCGGTCAGTCTCCAGGCATGATGCAGCCGCGAATATCTGAGCCTGGCCGCCAGCGCGTCCAGGCCGATTTTGCTCTAGCTGCGACCGGCGCCGGCGGGCCGGGCGGCGTTGCACAGGGTGCGCTCCTGGGTGCCGAACACCGCGCGTTCTGGCACCCAGCCGCGAATCTTGCGCGCGCGAACCCGGCACCAGCCCTCTTCGCATTCGTCCAGCGAGACGATGGAGCGGGGGGACAGGCGCGCTCGCACTGACGATGTGGCCGAGCGTCCCGAATGGATGGCGATCTCTTCAGCCGAGCGGTTGAACACGCTGCGGCGGCCCGAGGCCACGGTGCGGTGGATCCAGGCGACCGAGCCGTCGGGATCGCAGATCTTGCGCCACTCCCTTGTCTCGGCGATCACCTGCACGGGCAGGCCCGCGGCGCGGTACTCCCACAGGATCCGATAGTCGAGGCCCGGCCCCTGACGCGCCCGCACCTGGGAGGATTTCAGCGTGACCCAGCGCGGCACTTCCAGCCCGGTCGGGGTCGGACGACCATCAGGCATGCGGGCGCTGGCGCCGGCGAAGACGCCCAGTCCGAGGACGGCGGCGATGACGGCGATACGCCGGAAACTTTTGAACCTGACCACAGCTTTGCTAGACACCGGATCGACACGTCCCGCACGGGCGCTTCCGCCCGTCGAAACCCAGGCTCCCTATGTCCGCTCGCAAGCTTAAGGTCGTATTAACCAGACGCCTGCCCGATGCGGTGGAAACGCGCCTGCGTGAACTGTTCGACGCCGAGCTGAATCTGACCGATCGTCCGATGTCGCCCGATGACCTGGCCGCCGCCCTGCAGCGCGCGGAGGTTCTCGTCCCCACCATCACCGACCACCTTGACGCCGCGCTGATCGCCGAGGCCGGCGAGCAGTTGAAGATGATCGCCAGCTTCGGCGCGGGCGTGGACCATATCGACATCGACGCCGCCGTCGGGCGCGGAATTATTGTCACCAATACGCCGGGGGTCCTGACCGAGGACACGGCTGACCTGACCATGAGCCTGATCATGGCCGTCAGTCGCCGCATCGTCGAAGGCGCCAATGTGGTCGCGACGGGCCAGTTCCAGGGCTGGAGCCCGACCTGGATGTGCGGCCGCAAGCTGTGGGGCAAGCGTCTGGGCATCGTCGGCATGGGGCGCATCGGCCAGGCCCTGGCGCGCCGGGCCAGGGCCTTCGGCATGCAGGTCCACTATCACAATCGCAAGCCGGTTTCGGACATGATCGCCGAGGAACTGGGCGCGACCTGGTGGGACGATCTGGATCAGATGCTGGCGCGGATGGACGTCATCTCGCTGAACTGCCCGGCGACGAAAGACACCCACCACATCCTCTCGGCCGAGCGCATCGCCCGGCTGCAGCCCCACGCCATCGTGGTCAACACGGCGCGCGGCGAACTGATCGACGAGGCGGCCATGGTCGAGGCCCTGGATCGCCGCGCCCTGTTCGGGGTCGGTCTGGACGTGTTCGAGCATGAACCGGCGGTGCATCCGGGCCTGGTCGGTCGTTCAAACGTCGTGCTCCTGCCTCACCTCGGCTCGGCCACGATCGAGGCGCGCCAGGACATGGGCGATCGCGTCATCGCCAACATCATGACCTATCAGAACGGTCACCGCCCGCCGGACCGGGTCATCCCGGCCATGCTGTAGCGCTGTCAGCCGACCGCTTGACCTCCTCCATGACATCTTCCTAAGGAAGACGAAATGATCCGGGGGGATTGATGCAAAATCAGAAGCACGCGTGGGGCGCGGCCTTATCGCGACGGCTCCTTCTCTGCGCGGGCGGCGCAGGCGCTATGATGGCCGTCGTAGGGGGGCGGCTGGCGACCGCCGCGCCAGCGAGCGCCTACGCTCTCGACGCCTTCTTTGCGGGGCAAACCACCCGGGCGGTGGCCCTGTCGCCATCAGGCGGGCGCATAGCCATTCTGGAGCAGTTGGGCACCAGGGAGCAGCCTCGCGGTGTCATCGACCTGTTGGACGCCGCCGCGCCGGAAGGCCAGCGTCGCCGGATTGAGCTGGGCGAAACTGCTGTCGAAGCGCTGGAGTGGGCCAATGACCGGCGGTTGCTGGTGCGGGTCGCCATCAAACGGGTCATTCCGGGTCGCAAGCCGCCGGGGTCCAACCTGCCCGGTCCCAGCCAGACGGTCATCTCCCGTCGGGTCGTGGCCATGGATCATGATACCGGAGACATGGTCGTTCTGTTCGAGGGCGAACGCCAGCGTATGCGCTATTCGCGGGATCTGGGGCGCGTCATCGACCTCCTTCCCGACGACCCTGACCATGTTCTCATGACCGCCTGGGAATCCGATGGCGTGATGGGCTTGCACCGCGTCAATATCATCGACGGCAAGGCCGAACGGCTTGAACGCGGCAACTCGGCGACCATCGGCTGGCAGACTCACAATGGCGTTGCGGTGCTGCGCCGCGACGTCAATACGCGCTGGACTGTGGAGACCATCCACGCCCGCGCGCCTGGCGAGACCGAATGGCGCTTCGTGCGACGGAGCCGCATTGTCGATGCGCCGGACTTCTCCTGGGTTGGAGGGGGCGCCTCTCCCGAGACGGTGCTGGTCTCGGCTCGCGCCGAGGGCGAAGATGTCGAAACGATCCGCGAGATGAATCTTCACAGCCTGGCGTTCGGTGCGCCGATGCAGCCGAGGGTCGGTCGAGATGTGCTGTATGGTCTGATGGACGCCCGCAACCGCTACCTCGGCGCCGCCTATTACGGCGACCGGCTGGAGTACGAGTTCGCCGAGGTGGGCCTCGCGGCCCACCATCGCGCCATGAACCGCTTTTTTGACGACGACTGCGACGTTCATCTCAGCCAGGTCAGCGACGACCGCAACCGGTTCATAGCCTATGTCGAGGGGCCCCGTGAGCCGGGCTCCTGGTACCTGTACGACAAGGTTGCGCGAAGCATGACGAACCTGGGGTCGAGATACGCCCTGGATTTCGAGCGGCTGGGCGGCTGTGAACTGTTGTCGGTGCAAACACGCGACGGCGTATTGATTGAGGCTTATCTGACCGCGCCCCCCAATGCGACGCCCGGACCGCTGGTGGTCATGCCGCACGGGGGGCCCGAGGCGCGCGATCAAAGGGGCTATGACCGCCAGGTGCAGGTTCTGGCCGCCCAGGGCTGGTGGGTGCTGCAGCCGAACTTCCGAGGTTCAGGCGGCTACGGGCTGGCCTTCGCCCAGGAAGGCTGGCGACGTTGGGGCGAACGGATGCAGGAGGATGTCGAGGACGCGGTCGCCCAGGTCGTGCGCGACAAGGGTCTGGATGGCGACCGCGTGGCCATCATGGGCACCAGCTATGGCGGCTATGCGGCCCTGATGGGCGCTGTGCGACGCCCGGACCTGTACAAGGCTGCAATCTCGATCTGCGGTGTGTCGGACTTGCCGGACATGCTGGCCTGGGAGCGTCGGGATGACGACACGCCGACCAAAGAGATCTACGGCTTCTGGAAGAAGCGGATAGGCGATCCCGACACGGACGCATTGTTGCTGGAAACGGCTTCGCCACGCCGGCGTGCCGCAGACATGGTCTGCCCCGTCCTGCTGGTGCACGGCGTGGACGACCGAATCGTGCCGGCGATCCAGTCCCGTATCATGCACAGCGCTCTCCGCAGCGCGGGCAAGAAGGTGGATTATGTCGAGGTGCCCGACGCCGGCCACGCCGACTGGGAGGCCGAGGTCGAGAAGGATCTGATGGAACGCTACGTGGGCTTGTTGCGGCGCGCCTTCGCCTAGACGCCGCATGTGGGGCAGGTCGGGTCTGCGGAGACACGCGTCACCCGGCTGGTCCCGGCCAGGCCGTCGTAGAGCATCAGGCGGCCGGTCAGGGGCGCGCCCGCCCCGGTGATCAGCTTGATGGCTTCCATGGCGGCCAGGGCGCCGACCACCCCGGCCAGGGCGCCGACCACCCCGACGCGGGCGCAGGTCTCGGCGTCGGGCGGGGTCTCGGGCACGAGGCATTGATAGCAGGGCTGGCCGGTGAAGACGCCGACCTGGCCGTTCCAGCGACCCAGGGCCCCCGAGACCAGAGGCTTGCCCGCCGCGACGCAGGCGGCGTTGACGATGAAGCGGGTGTCGAAATCGTCTGTGCCGTCCAGCACCAGGTCGAAGCGTTCGATTAGGCCCCGCGCATCGGCTGGGGTCAGGCGCTCGTTCAGGGGCTCGATCGCGACATGGGGGTTGAGAGCGGCAAGACGCTCGCCGCCAACCTCCACCTTGGGGCGGCCGACGTCGGCGGCGGCGAAGATGATCTGGCGCTGGAGGTTCGACAGGGCGACCGCATCGTCGTCGATCAGGCCCAGGGTCCCGACCCCGGCGGCGGCCAGATACAGGGCGGCGGGCGCGCCGACGCCGCCGAGGCCGACGATCAGCACGCGCGCACGTTTCAAGGCCTGCTGACCCGGCCCGCCGATTTCGGACAGCACCAGCTGCCGCGCGTAGCGGTCGACCTCGTCGTCGGAGAAGCGGGCGGGCGCGGGCGTGGCGGGAGACTGGATCACAACAGCCTGTCTAGCGCAGTCGGCCCTCGCCGTCAGGCCGGAAGCGGCAGGGCTCCGGCGGCCAGGACCAGCAGCGCCTCGGCACGATCGGCGCCCAGTTGATCCAGCCGGGCGCCGCCGAGCAGGCGGGCGGCGTCCGGGGTCAGTTGCGTCAGCATCATCAGGCATTCAGGAAAGAGGCGGCTGGCGACGTCCTGATCGGACAGCAGGCGCAGGTTCTGATGGCGAGGATCGGCGCGCAGCCTGTCCAGAAGCCGGTCGATATCCGAGCGGCGTCCTTCGATGACCTGCAGGAACTGGCCCTCATGTCGCATCATGGCGCCGGTGCGCCCGTCGCGTCGGTTGTTGCGCTCCGACTCGCCGAGGATTTCCGCCAGAACCAGCAGGCTTGTGGCGGCGTCGCCGACGGCGTCGCTGACGTAGATGGCGCGATGGAGGGGCAAAGCGGGTACTCGAACTGACGCGACGCAACTGACGTCGAGAGGCTCCCTGTCACGTCCAGGGTTAACAAACCAAGAGCGCCGGCGCAGCCTGCGGCGCGGCGGCGTCTTGCAGGGGTGGTCATTCCTCGCCATCTGATCGGCCATGACCCAGAGCTCGAACTTTCCCGACTGGCACGGCACCACCATTCTGGCGGTGCGCAAGAACGGCCGCACTGTCATCGCCGGCGACGGCCAGGTCTCGATGGGGCCGACCATCGTCAAGGGCGCCGCACGCAAGGTGCGCACGCTGGCGGGCGGCAAGGTTCTGGCCGGTTTCGCCGGGGCGACGGCTGACGCCCTGACCCTGATCGAGCGGCTGGAAGCCAAGCTGGAGCAGTATCCGGATCAGTTGGCGCGCGCCTGCGTCGAGTTGGCCAAGGACTGGCGGACCGACCGCTATCTGCGTCGGCTGGAGGCCATGCTGCTGGTCGCCGACAAGGACACCATCCTGACGGTGACGGGGGTCGGCGACGTGCTGGAGCCGGAGTATGGCGTCGCCGCCGTCGGCTCGGGCGGCAACTATGCGCTGGCCGCCGCTCGCGCCCTGAGCGACGAAAACTCCGAGCTCGACGCCGAGCAGATCGCCCGCAAGGCCATGAAGATCGCCGCAGACATCTGCGTCTACACCAATGGGAATTTGACGGTGGAGAGCCTCTAAATGACCGACCTGTCTCCCCGCGAAATCGTCTCCGAACTGGACCGCTACATCGTCGGCCAGGATGACGCCAAGCGCGCCGTGGCCGTGGCCCTGCGCAACCGCTGGCGCCGCAAGCGCGTGCCCGAGGATCTGCGCGACGAGGTCACGCCCAAGAACATCCTGATGATCGGCCCGACGGGCGTGGGCAAGACCGAGATCGCCCGGCGTCTGGCCAGGCTGGCGGGTTCGCCCTTCCTCAAGGTCGAGGCGACCAAGTTCACCGAGGTCGGCTACGTCGGCCGCGACGTCGATCAGATCATGCGTGATCTGGTCGAGAGCGCCCTGGTCATGGTGCGCGACAAGCGCCGCTCGGGCGTCAAGGCCCGAGCCGAGGGTCAGGCCGAGGAGCGGATTCTCGACGCCCTGGTCGGGCCGGGCTCGCAGCCTGCCACGCGCGACGCCTTCAGGAAGAAGCTGCGCGCCGGGGAACTGGACGACAAGGAGATCGAGATCGCCCTGGCCGACACGACCTCGCCCTTGCAGGGTCTGGACATGGGTGCCGGCGGCGGCAACGTCGGCCTGCTGAACCTGTCGGACCTGCTGGGCAAGATGGGCGGCGGCCGCACCAAGACGGTCAAGCTGACGGTGGCCGAGGCCATGGCCCCGCTGACCACCGAGGAAAGCGACAAGCTGCTGGACCAGGAAAGCCTGACCAAGGAAGCGCTGCTTTTGGCTGAAAACGAAGGCATCGTCTTCCTCGACGAGATCGACAAGGTGGCGGCGCGCCAGGGCGCCTCCGGGGCCGACGTGTCGCGCGAGGGGGTCCAGCGCGACCTGCTGCCCCTGATCGAGGGCACGACCGTCTCGACCAAGTACGGGCCAGCCAAGACCGACCATGTCCTGTTCATCGCCTCGGGCGCCTTCCACGTGGCCAAGCCGTCGGACCTGCTGCCCGAACTGCAGGGCCGCCTGCCGATCCGGGTCGAGCTGAAGGCCCTGACGCGCGACGACTTCAAGCGCATCCTGACCGAGCCCGAGGCCAATCTGATCCGTCAGAACCAGGCCCTGCTGGAGACCGAAGGCGTGACGGTCGTCTTTACCGACGATGCGGTCGAGGCCATGGCCGACGTGGCCGTGGCCGCCAACTCCACCGTCGAGAATATTGGCGCGCGCCGGCTTCAGACCGTGCTGGAACGGGTGCTGGAGGAGACCAGCTTCAAGGCTTCGGACCTGTCGGGCCAGACCCTGACCTTTGACGGCGACATGGTGCGTGAAAAGGTCGGCGCACTGGCCAAGAACATCGACCTGAGCAGGTTTATTCTCTGATGGGCTGAGTTTCTCCTCCCTATTTGATGGGGAGGTGGCGCGGTGGCGCAGCCCCCGTGACGGAGGGGCCGGGTTGAGCCTAGTGCGAGCGGCCCCTCCACCGCTACGCGGTCCCCCTCCCCATGAAATGGGGAGGAGAAGGATGCAGCCTCAGCCCCGCATCGCCCCCACGGCTTCAATCAGCCGCGCCAGATCGGCGGGGCTCGACAGCCTGTGGTCGCCGCCCTCGATCAGGTCCAGGCGTACGTCGCCGCCGCCTAGTCTTTCGATCAGATCGACCTGATGGCGCCACGGCACCACGTCGTCCGCGCGGCCCTGCAGCACGTGAACCGGGGCGCTGATGTCGATGACGCCGCCCAGCAGCAGCCAGTCGCGGGCCTCCTCGAACATCCTCCTGGTCAGGACATAGGACCCCAGCCCCTCCTCGGTAATGACCGTCTCGCCCTCGCGCAGGATGGCCTGACGCTCATGGTCGGCCAGGCCGGGCCACATCAGTTTTTCGGTGAAGTCCTGGGCCGGATTGACCAGCACCAGCCCCTTGATCCGTTCAGGCCGCGCCAGGGTCGCCAGCAGCGCCACCCAGCCGCCCATGGACGAGCCCACCGGGATGACAGGGCCGTCCAGGCTGTCGATCAGGGCGATCGCGTCCTCGCGCCAGCGGCCGATGGTGGCCTGCTTCCAGTCGCCCGACGACTGGCCGTGGGCGAAGTGGTCGTAGCGGACATAGTTCCAGCCGCGCTCGCGCGCCGCCGCCTCCAGCGCCAGAGCCTTGGTCCCCTCCATGTCCGAGCGGAAGCCGCCGATCCAGACGACCGTCGGCCCGTCGCCCTTGACCGCCTTGAAGGCCAGAGTCTCGCCGTCGGGGCGGGCCAAGATCTGGGTAGGCGTGTCGAAGTCGGACATGGAAACTCCTCGGACTGTCATTCGGGGCGGAATGGCTTTAGCAGAGACGGCGATTGTTCACAGGCCGCGAGGGCCCCGCTTGTCCGCACCCAAAGCCCTTTTTGTCAGCTCGAACCGCATCGGCGACTGCGTCATCTCTTCCGGCGTGATCCGCGAGATCGCGCGCCAGTTGCCGGGGGCGCAGATCACCGTGGCCTGCGGCCGGCCGCCGGCGCCCTTCTTCCGTTCTGCCCCAAACGTCGAGCGGGTCATCATCCTCGACAAGAAGAAGGCCGCCGGACACTGGGTCGATCTGTGGAAACAGGTGCGCGGGACGAAATGGGATCTGGTGGTCGATATCCGCGGCTCGGCCCTGGCCTGGCTGATCCCGGCCAAAAGGCGTGTCGTCTATAGTCGTCGCTGGGAGACCGGGCTGCGCAAGGTCGAGATGGTGTCGCGCCTGATGGGCTCGGCGACGCCGCTGAACCCGGAAATCTGGCTTGACGATCGGGCGCGCGCCGAGGCCGCCGCCGTCATCGATCCGCAACTGGCTGCGGGGCCGGGCGAAGGCCCGATCATCGCCCTGGCGCCCATCGCCCACCAGCCGGGCAAGTCCTGGCCGGCCGACCGCTGGGGCGCACTCGTCGAAAAGCTGAAGGCCGAGCCGCGCTTCGACGGCTGGCGCTTCATGCCCGTCGGCGGACCCGGCGACCGGCCCCCCGCGACCCCTGCCCTGGAGGCCGCGGGCGACCGCGGCATCGACTGCGTGGGCAAGGGCGACATCCTGTGTTCGGCCGCCGTCATTGATCGCGCCGCCCTGTTCGTGGGCAACGACTCCGGCCTGATGCATGTCTCGGCGGCGCTCGGTCGACCGACCCTGGGCCTGTTCGGTCCGACCGAGTGGTGGCTCTATGGCCCCTGGGGGCCGAAGACGCGCACGGTCGCCTCGAACGAGACGCGGGGCCAGTTTGCGCCGATCGAAGACCTGACGGTCGAGCATGTCTTTGAGGGGGTGCTGGCGCTTCATGACGCCTTCATTGGCGGCGCAAACCCCGACGAGCCTTGAATTACAGGGCTTCAGTCGTCATATTCGCGCCGCCGGGAAGCGCCGCCTCTGTCGCGCTGTTCCCTGCGAGATTTATCGCCTGTCTTCTGATCACATAAGGAAACGACGCCCATTCGCCGTCCCATGCAAGCGCCGCCCGTCAAGGACGGGCCGCCCATCAACCAGGAAATCCGCGCCACGCGCGTGCTGCTGATCGACCAGAACGGCGAAAAACAGGGCGTCATGCCGCTGTCGTCCGCACTGGAAGCGGCCGAAGAAGCCGGTCTGGATCTGGTCCAGATCGTCGGCAACGCCGAGACGCCGGTCTGCAAGATCCTGGACTACGGCAAGCATCGTTTTCAGGAGCAGAAAAAGAAGGCCGAGGCGCGCAAGCGTCAGAAGGTCGTCGAGCTCAAGGAAATCAAGCTCCGTCCGAACATCGACACCCATGACTATGAGGTCAAGGCCAAGGCGATGCACCGCTTCTTCGACGAGGGCGACAAGGTCAAGGTGACCCTGCGGTTCCGCGGTCGTGAGATGGCGCACCCGGAACTGGGCATGAAGCTGCTCAACAAGGTTCAGGCCGACTTCGACGAGGTCGCAAAGGTCGAATACGCCCCGCGTATGGAAGGCCGCCAGATGATCATGATCCTGGCGCCGCGTTAAGCGCACGCCTGTTGATCCGATCTATAGACGCCCCGGCCCTCGCGCCGGGGCGTTCTGCGTTTAAAAGGCCAGGTGCGCCGGTCCAGACTCTCCTTGATTTCCGGCTGTGGCTGGATTACTAGCCGCCCCTTCGCCTACGAACCGCCAGGCTAATGGCATGCCTCGGTGGTTCTTAATCCCAGCCGCTGTCCACCCGATCTCTTGCAGACCGAACGGACGGCAGCCAAAAAGTGAGTGGAAAATGCCGAAACTGAAGACGAAGTCTGGCGCCAAAAAGCGCTTCAAATTCACGGCCACTGGCAAGGTGAAGGCCGGCGTTGCGGGCAAGCGTCACCGCTTGATCAGCCACAACTCCAAGTACATCCGCCAGAACCGCGGCACCTCGGTCATGGCCGACGCCGACGCCAAGAAGATCAAATCCT
This sequence comes from Brevundimonas sp. NPDC058933, assembly GCF_049315965.1. NCBI lineage: Bacteria > Pseudomonadati > Pseudomonadota > Alphaproteobacteria > Caulobacterales > Caulobacteraceae > Brevundimonas > Brevundimonas sp. NPDC058933. Next base: position 53,941 of record NZ_JBMOSL010000002.1, on the reverse strand, counting down.
ACATGCCGTACGCCTGATCGGCGCGCGCATTTCGATCTGATCTCTACGTAAGAATTTGAAAGGATAGCGACATGGCTCGCGTCAAACGGGGCGTAACGTCCCACGCCAAACACAAGAAGGTTCTGAAGCAGGCCAAGGGCTTCTACGGCCGCCGCAAGAACACCATCCGCACGGCCAAGGCCGCTGTCGACCGCGCAGGCCAGTACGCCTACCGCGACCGTCGCAACAAGAAGCGTTCGTTCCGCGCCCTGTGGATCCAGCGCATCAACGCCGCCGCCCGTCTGGAAGGCTTCACCTATTCGCAGTTCATGCACGGCCTGTCCAAGGCCGGCATCGAGCTGGACCGCAAGGTCCTGTCGACGATCGCCGCCGACGAAGCCAGCTTCAAGGGCATCGCCGACAAGGTTCGCGCCGCTCTGGCCGCCTAGGTCTCGCGATCACGCTCAAGCAGCGAGGCTTCGAGAGCCGAGCGCTAGCGTAAAAAACAAAAACGCCCGTCCCGTTTCCGGGGCGGGCGTTTTTCATGGCCAGATCTGACCTTTTCGCCGGATCGAGCGTTGGGGTTCAGTCGGGTCGACTGGCGACCCTGGCGGTTCAGGAGGCTTTGCCGATGTCCATCGCTCGCGTCACCGAAATCACCGCGTCATCCACCGTCAGCTTCGACGACGCCATCGCCCAGGGGATCGCTCGCGCCGACAAGACCCTGCGCCATGTCGAAGGCGCCTGGATCCAGGAGCAGAAGGTCGTGGTCCGTGAGGGAAAGATCGCCGAGTATCGCGTGAACATGAAGGTCACTTTCGTTCTGGCTGACTGAGCCTGATCGACGCTGAAGGCTTTGCGTGACGGCCGTGTCGGGCTAGACGCTGCGGACCATGACCGATCTCGCCCAGCTAGAACTCGACCTGATCAACGCCATCGGAGCGGCCGAAAGCGTCGCTGCGATCGAAGAGGTGCGCGTCGCCGCTCTCGGCAAGACCGGCGCCGTCTCCGCCCTGCTGAAGGGGATGGGCGCGCTCAGCCCCGACGAACGCCGCGAACAGGGGCCGATCATCAACGGTCTGCGCGACCGCGTCACCGCCGCCATCGCCGCCAGGAAGGCCGAGCTGGAGGCCGCCGAGCTGGACGCCCGGCTGCTGGCCGAGCGTGTCGACCTGACCCTGCCCAGCCGCCCGCGCCGCAAGGGCGGAGTGCATCCGACCATGCAGGTCATGGACGAGATGATCGCCCTGTTCGCCGAGATGGGCTTCGCCGTGGCCGAGGGTCCGGACATCGAGGACGACTTCCACAACTTCACCGCCCTGAACTTCCCGCCCAAGCATCCGGCGCGGGAAATGCACGACACCTTCTTCCTCAAGCCCGACCCGGAAACGGGCGAGCGCAAGGTCCTGCGCACCCACACCAGCCCGGTGCAGGTGCGGACCATGATGAGCCAGAAGCCGCCGATCCGCATCATCGCGCCGGGTCGGACCTTCCGTAAGGATTCCGACGCCACCCACACGCCGATGTTCCACCAGATCGAGGGTCTGGTGATCGACCGCGACATCCACATGGGGCATCTGAAGACGACGCTGGAGACCTTCATCGCCCGCTTCTTCGAGCTGGACGACGTCAACGCCCGCTTCCGTCCGCACCACTTCCCCTTCACTGAGCCCTCGGCCGAGATGGACATCCGCTGCGACCGCTCGGGCGGCAAGCTCACCCTGAACGAAGGCGACGACTGGCTGGAAATTCTGGGCTGCGGCATGGTTCACCCCAACGTGCTCCGCAACTGCGGCATCGACCCGGACGAGTATCAGGGCTTCGCCTTCGGCATGGGCGTCGATCGCCTGGCCATGCTGAAGTATGGCGTCTCCGACCTGCGCCCCATGTTCGAGGCCGATACGCGCTGGCTGGCGCACTACGGCTTCTCCGCCTTCGCGGCGCCCAACCCGGCCAGCGGCCTCAGCTGATTTCAAGAGCCTCAGACATGACCGACACGACCCAGACCCCGATGTCCGCAGAAGAAAAGTTCGGCCGCGAACTGGTGGCCCGCACGACGTTCGAGAAGGAAGCCGTCTGGCTGCCTTCGCTGGCGGTGCATCACATGAATGCTGGCCAGACCTTCATCGAAGGCAAGACCTTTACCGAATGCCTGATCGAAGGCCCGGCTGTGATCGGGGTGATGAACGGCACCCACTTCGATACCTGCAACATGGGCGTGGCCGAGAATCCGAAGACCCTGTTGCTGGACCCGCGCGGCGACATGATCGCCGGCGTCATCGGCATGTCTAATTGCCAGTTCATCCGCTGCCGTTTTGTCCAGGTGGCTTTCACGGGCGCGCGTGAGATGCTCGACGGGGTTGAAAAGGATCTGCTGGGCGCCCGCGGCGCGGCGGCCCAGGCATGACCGACGTCGCGCCCGCACCCCTCACGCTGGAACCGCTGGGCGCAGGACCCACCTACGCCAGCGTCAATATCTGGCTGCCGCAGCTCTACATCGAAAGCCTGCGTGCGGGTTCCCAGGTGATCGAGAACCGTCGCTTTGAAGGTTGCCTGTTCGAGGGGCCGGCGGTGATCCTGCCCATCGAAGGCTGTCAGTTCGACGGCTGCGATCTGGGCGACGCCAAAGGCGATCCACGCAGCCTGATGCTGGCGCCGTTGGGCGCGAACCGGGTCGTCGGGCCAATCGCGTTCAAGAACTGCCAGTTCATCAACTGCCGCTTCGTCGGCGTCGGCTTCACCGGCGCGGCTGCCTTCCTCGATGACATGGCCCAGGCCATCGACGGCGGAGCGCCCCAATGAAGTTCACGCTGTCCTGGCTGAAGGAACATCTCGATACGACGGCTGAGGTCGATCAGGTCGCGGCCGCCATGACGATGACGGGCCTTGAAGTCGAGGAGGTCCACGACCCCATAGCGGCCCTGGCCCCCTTCACGGTCGCCAGGATCGTGTCAGCCGAACGCCACCCCAACGCCGACCGCTTGCAGGTGTGTCAGGTGGATACGGTGGATGGCCGCAAGGAAATCGTCTGCGGCGCGCCCAACGCGCGGGCGGGCCTGACGACCATCTACGCCCCCATCGGCGCCTATGTGCCCGGTCTGGGCGTGACACTGGTCGAGAAACCGGTGCGCGGCGTGGTGTCCTACGGCATGCTGTGCTCGGGCGCCGAGCTGGAACTGGCCGACGACAGCGACGGCATTCTGGAGCTGGACGATGACCTGCAGGTCGGCATGCCGGCCGCCGGCGTTTTCGGCGCCGAGCCCGTGATCGACTTCGAGGTGACGCCGAACCGCCCCGACTGGCTGGGGGTGGCGGGCATCGCCCGCGACCTGGCCGCCGCGGGTCTGGGCCAGCTGACGACGCCGGAGATCAAGCCGGTCGCCGGTGGCTTCGCCTCGCCGATCACGGTGCGGATCGAGGCGCCGGAGCTTTGCCCGATCTTCGCGGGACGCGTGATACGAGGCGTGCAGAATGGGCCGTCCCCGGCCTGGCTGCAGCACCGCCTGACCGCCATCGGCCTGCGCTCGATCAACAAACTGGTCGATATCACCAATCTGATTTCCTACGACCGGGCGCGGCCGCTGCACGTCTATGACGTGGCCAAGCTGTCGGGCCAGCAGATCGTCGTGCGCGCCGGTCTGGTCGCCAAGGATACCGGCGAGCACGAACATCTGATCGCGCTGGACGGCAAGACCTACGCCGCCTCGCCCGCCGATTGCGTCATCGCCGACGCCGACGGCGAACGCCCCATCGGTCTGGGCGGCGTCATGGGCGGCGAAAGCACCGGCTGTTCAGACGAGACGGTCGATGTCTTCGTCGAGAGCGCCTGGTTCGAGCCCCTGGCCATCGCCCAGACGGGGCGGTCGCTGGGCATCAGCTCCGACGCCCAGTACCGCTTCGCACGTGGCGTGGACACGGCCTCGGTCGTGCCCGGTCTGGAACTGGCGACCCAGCTGATCCTCGACCTGTGCGGCGGCGAGCCGTCCGAGGTCGTGGTGACGGGTCAGGCCCCGGCCGCCCCCGTCGGCTTCGCCTTCGACCCCGCCTATGTGAAGCGCCTATCGGGCCTCAGCCTGTCCGACGACCGCATCTTTGAAATCCTGACCGCGCTCGGCTTCACCGTCATGCGTAGCGCGCCTTGGACCGTGGTGCCGCCGTCGTGGCGTCGCGACGTCGAAGGCCCCGCTGATCTGGTCGAGGAAGTCGCGCGCATCGAGGGCTTCGACGCCCTGCCTTACACGCCTCTGCCCGACGTCGCTCGTGCGCCCGGCGGCGTGCTCAACCCCCGTCAGGCGCGCGTGCGCGCGGCCCGTCGCGCCTTGGCCGCCCTGGGCTATGCCGAGGCCGTGACATGGTCCTTCACCAAGCAGTCGACGGCCGTCCTGTTCGGCGGCGGCGACGAGCGTCTGGTGCTGGAAAATCCGATCGCGGCCGACCTCGACTGCATGCGTCCGTCGATCCTGCCCAACCTGATCCAGGCGGCGGCGCGCAACGCCGCGCGCGGCCACGCCGACGCCGCCCTGTTCGAGATCGGGCCCATCTATCTGAACGACCAGCCGAACGGTCAGCGCACCGTCATCGCCGGCCTGATCGCCCCCCATCCCGACCGTCACTGGAGCGGCGCGGGCGAGGACGCCCTGTTCGGCCTCAAGGGCGATCTGTTCGCCTTGCTGGAGGAGATCGGCGCGCCGGTCGCCTCGCTGCAACTGGCCCAGGGCTCGAACCAGGGCTGGTGGCACCCCGGTCGTTCGGCCCGCCTGCAACTGGGTCCCAAGAACGTCATCGTCGAGTTCGGCGAACTGCACCCTCGCGTGCTCAAGGCCCTGGACGCCGACGGCCCCATGCTGGCCTTCGAGGTCGTTCTCGACGCCGTGCCGGAACCGCGTGGCCAGAAAGGCAAGAATGGGGGCGGCAAGGCGCGGGGGGCGGCGGACCTGCCGAACTTGATGCCGCTGAGCCGCGACTTCGCCTTCCTGCTGGATGAGGCCAAGGCTGTGGGCGACCTGACCCGCGCCGTCGTCGGCGCCGACAAGGCCCTGATCGCCGAGGTGCGCGTCTTCGACGTCTATCGCGGCCAGGGCGTGCCCGAGGGTCAGAAGTCGGTGGCGATCGAAGTCGAGATCCAGCCGCGCGCCGCCACCCTGACCGAGGCCGAGATCGAGGCCCTGACGGCCAAGGTCGTCGCCGCCGCGGCCAAGGCCGGCGGCGTGCTTAGGAGCTAGGCATGGCGGACAAGAAGCCCTGGGCCGAGGTTCAGTTCGAGCGCAGCCTGTTCCGCGCGCGATGGCTGATGGCGCCCTTCTACCTGGGGCTGGTCGCGGCCCTGATCATGCTGCTGGCTGTCTTCGTCCGGGAACTGATCTATTACGTGCCGCAAGCTTTCGTCATGGGCGAAGGCCACATGAAGTCGGACGGCGCCATCCTGGCCATCCTCAGCCTGGTGGACCTGTCGCTGGCGGGCAACCTGCTGCTGATCGTCATCTATTCCGGCTATGAGAACTTCGTCTCCAAGCTGGACCTGGACGAGAACCATGTGGATCGCCCGCCCTGCATGGGCACCGTGGACTTCTCGGGTCTGAAGATGAAGCTGATCGCCTCCATCGTGGCGATCTCGGCCATCTATCTGCTCAAGAGCTTCATGAACATCGGCAAGCCGGGCGTGCCGCTGGACGAGGCCGGTCTGATGTGGGCGGTGATCATCCACCTGACCTTCGTCGCCTCGGGCGTGCTGCTGGCGCTGATGGACTGGATCGCGGCGAAGACGGACAAGCACTAGGGCTCCGCCCTGGCGTTTTCTTTTTGGGGCCTATCGCGCTTCGCGCTACTTGAGGCCCGCGATGTTGGAGCCTTCCGGAGGCGAGTGGCTGCTGACGAAGCCTTGATCGGCTTGGACGGGGCGGGGAATACAGCCAAGCAAGGTTCGGTTAACCTTAAAGCCCCAAGGCTGCCGCAAAAGACACGGACGGTAGGCCAAGCCCGCGACGATGGGCGCACCGTCCTCTGTCAGGAGCCTCGACATGCATCGCCGCCAACTGATCCGCACCAGCCTCGGTCTCGCCGCCGCCGGCGCCCTGCCCGTGGGCCTTGGCGCCTGCGCCTCCACGCGCCAGCCGACCGACCCTGCCTATCCGATCGCCTCGGACCAGACGGCCCAGGCCTATACCTTCGACGAACTGGTCTCGGCCGGGTCGCGTGAAATGGGCATCGCCGCCGAGGCCATGGGCTCGGCGCTGGAGCGCGTCTTCGCCGAGCAGGGCGACCGCCCCACCGCCTATATCGCCGGCGAGGAAGCCGCCGGCGCCGCCGTCGTCGGCGTGCGCTACGGCCGCGGGGCCTTGCACATGAAGGACCTGTCGGCCTCTCAGGAAGTCTTCTGGCAGGGCGCCTCTATCGGCTGGGACGTGGGGGGCAACGCCAGCCGGGTCTTCACGCTGGTCTACGGCCTCTATCACCCGGACATGCTCTATCGCCGCTACCCCGGCGTCGAGGGCTCGGCCTATCTGGTCGCCGGTCTGGGCGTGAACTACCAGCGTGCGGACGGCATCGTCCTGGCCCCCATCCGCACCGGCGTCGGCCTGCGCCTGGGCGCCAATGTCGGCACCATGAGCTACAGCCGTCAGCGGAACTTGTTGCCTTTCTAAGGAAGAAGGGCGCTACCGCGCGCCGCGCGGCGGCTCGCTGCTTGAGCGCTCAAGGGCGCGCTTGCGGCGAGGACGCTGCGAGGATGCTCTCTAATCCTTCGCGCCAGGTCGGGTATTTCGGCCGCCAGCCCAGCTCGGCCTTGGCGCGGGCGTTCGAGAGGCGCTTCGAGTCATTGTAGAAACGCCTCATGGCGTCCGACACCGACGGGTCGTCCAGACTGACTTCGGGCGGCAGGGGCAGGCCCAGGCGGGCCGCCGCGCCCCGGATCACCTCGTCCGCCGCAGCCGGCTCGTCGTCGGCCAGGGTGTAGGCGCGACCGGGATGCGGGCGGGCCATGGAGGCGAAGACCCCGGCGACGGCGTCCTCGACGTGGATGCGGTTGAAGACCTGGCCGGGCTTCTTCACCAGGCGCGCCGTCCCGTCGCGCAGGCGGTCCAGCGGCGAGCGGCCGGGGCCGTAGAGGGCGGGCAGGCGGAAGATCTGCACCGTCAGCCCCATGCCGCGCCCCGCGTCCAGCCAGTCCTGTTCGACTCGCACGCGGCGGGCGCCCTCCAGGCTGGCGGCGTTCAGTTCGTCGTCCTCGAAGGCCCAGCCGCCCGCCCGGTCGCCATAGACGGCGGTTGATGAGACGTAGCCGATCCAGTCAGGATAGGCGCCCGAGGCGGCAAGCGCCGGGACCAGGGCCTTCAGACCGGGACAGCCGGCGCCGTCGGGCGCGGCGGTGATCAGAATGGCCGAGGCGTCCGATACGGCCGCCTGCAAGGCTGCGGCGTCGGTCGGATCGACGGCGATGACGCCCGCCGCCGTCAGTTCTGAGCGTCGCTCCGGATCGCGCGAGGTGGCGATCGCGCGGTCGCCGCGTCGCATCGCCTCGCGCGCCGCTTCGAGCCCCAGATAGCCGCCGCCGAAGACGAGCAGGCAAGTTGCGGCGGGGGCAGGCTGGGTCATGGATCCGGTCAGGCGATTTGAACGACGGCAGGGGGGGCGTCCCCCGCCCTCGACTGCAGCGCTTCGGCGCGTTTGCCGTTCCAGCTGGAGACGCAAGGAATCTTGGTCCGGTCGGCGCGATCGGCATAGCGACGGGCGATGTCGGTGACATCCGTCAACAGGCCCTCGGCCAGGGTGATGGGCTTCAGGCCCAGATCGCGGAACTGGTCATTGGCGACGACCAGCTCGTTCTCGTCGGCCTCCTGGCGGGGGTTCGGCACATTGTGGACCTCGGCGCCGGTCATGGCGGCCACCATCTGCGCCAGATCGCGAACGCGGCGGCTCTCGGTCATCTGGTTGAGAATCTTGACCCGGTCGCCCGACTTCGGCGGGTTCTTCAGCGCCAGCTCGACGCAGCGCACCGTGTCCTGGATATGGATGAAGGCCCGCGTCTGACCGCCCGAGCCGTGCACCGTCAGCGGATAGCCGAGCGCGCCCTGCATCAGGAAGCGGTTCAGCACCGTGCCATAGTCGCCGTCATAGTCGAACCGGTTGATCAGGCGCTCGTCCTGCTTCGTTTCCTCGGTCTGAGCGCCCCAGACGATGCCCTGATGCAGGTCGGTGATCCGAAGGGCGTCGTTCTTGGCGTAGAACTGAAACAGCAGGGCGTCCTGGGTCTTGGTCATGTGATAGATGCTGCCGGGGTTCGGCGGGAACAGGATCTCCTGCTCGGTCGGGCCGAAATCGGTGTCCACCGTGACCTTCAGATAGCCCTCGGGGATGCGTAGACCCGCCGTGGTGTAGCCATAGACGCCCATGGTCCCCAGGTGGGCCAGATGGACGTCCCGACCGCTCTCGACGATGGCGGCCAGCAGGTGGTTGGTGGCGTTCAGGTTGTTGTCGACGGTGTAGAGCTTGTGCCGCGCGGACTTCATCGAATAGGGGGCGGCCCGCTGCTCGGCGAAGTGGACGACGCTGTCGGGCGCCCAGTCCTTGATCAAGGCGACCAGGCGGTCGAACTCCTTGCCCACCGTCAGATTGACGAAGTCGATGGTGCGGCCCGAGACCTCTTTCCACGCGGCGATGCGCTCGCCCATGGTGCGGATGGGCGTCAGGGACTGGACCTCAAGCTCATTGTCGATGTTGCGACGGCTGAGGTTGTCGACGATCAGCACCTCCCAGCCGCGCGCCGACAGGTGCAGGGCCGTGGGCCAGCCGCAGAAGCCATCGCCGCCCAGGATCATCACGCGCATCAGTCGAACCTTCGTCTCGTCTTCGCTTACTGCCTAGCCGAACGCGCGAGGGGGCGAAAGCGTGGCGCTTGGGCGGGGGAAAAAGCGAAGCGTGGGGAAAAACAGAGTCCAATTCGTCTGAATAGTCTGAAATCGGACGGCATGTCGGGGCGGGCGGTCATTGTCGAGCGCCGGGTGGGTAGGGCGCGCCGAATGGGGCCGGCGAAGGGATGGATGTTGAAAGGGCGAGGTTTTTCAGGGCTGGGTATGCGCGTTGAAGCGTTGAGGCCGGCCCTTCTCCCGCAAGGGGCAGAAGGACGTTAAAGCAGCGCCGTGATCGCCGCCCGTGTCGCTTCGCCCAGGTCGGGGCGTTTCAGGGCCAGGGCGACATTGGCGCGCAGCAGGCCGATCTTGTCGCCGCAGTCGTGGGTCACGCCTTCATATTCATAGGCGGTGAAGGTCTGGGTCTTCATCAGCCGGTCCATGGCGTCGGTCAGCTGGATCTCGCCGCCGGCGCCGCTTTCCTGGGTTTCCAGCAGGTCGAAGATTTCCGGCTGCAGGATATAGCGGCCCGAGATCGACATATTGGAGGGGGCCGTGCCCTTGGCGGGCTTCTCGACCATCCCCTTCATGGCGAAGCGGCGGCCGTCCTGGGACGAGGGGTCGATGATGCCGTACTTGTGGGTGTCGGCCTCCGGCACGGCTTCGACGCCGATCAGGTTGCCGCCGACCTCGGCGTAGAGGTCCGCCAGCTGCTTCAGGGCGCCCGGCTGAGAATCGACGATGACGTCGGGCAGGATGACGGCGAAGGGCTCGTGGCCGATGATGTCGCGGGCGCACCAGACGGCGTGGCCCAGGCCCTTGGGCTGCATCTGGCGGGTGAAGCTCATCTCGCCGGCCGTGGCCAGTTCGGCGTTCATGGCCTCCAGCAGTTCGGTCTTGCCCTTGGCCAGAAGCTGGGCCTCCAGCTCGATCTGGTGGTCGAAATAGTCCTCGATGGCCTGTTTGGCGCGACCGGTGACGAAGACGATGTGCTCGATCCCCGCCTCGCGCGCCTCTTCGACGATGTAGGACAGGATGGGGCGATCGACGACGTTCAGCAGTTCCTTCGGTGTGGTCTTGGTGCCCGGCAGGACGCGGGTGCCCAGGCCGGCCACGGGGAGAACCGCCTTGCGAAGGCGTGCGGGGGAAGTCGTCATCAGTCGTCCTGAACAGCCGTTGGGCTGCTTTAATAGGCGTAAACCGTGACGGTTCCAAACGTCGCAAATCTTGCCCTTCTCCCCTTGAGGGAGAAGGTGGCCTGCGGAGCAGGCCGGATGAGGGGTGTCGGCGCGACGGCCTAGCGAGATGTCCGCTTGGGGGAGACGGCTTCGGATGGGCGGCGCTCACACCCCTCATCCGAGCGCCTCCGGCGCCCACCTTCTCCCGCAAGGGGAGAAGGATTATCGGGTCACTCCACCGTCACCGACTTGGCCAGGTTGCGCGGCTGATCGACGTCCGTGCCCTTCTGGACCGCTGTGTAATAGGCCAGCAACTGCACCGGCACGGCATAGACCAGGGGCGCGATCAGCGGGTGGCAGTCGGGGGCGTCGACGCGGCGGATGCCGGCGCCGTGCGGGGCGGGGGCGGTCGCGGGGGCGATCATGACGACGGGGCCGCCGCGGGCGGCGACCTCCTGCAGGTTGGAGGCGGTCTTCTCATAGACCTCGTCCAGGGGGGCCAGGGCGATGATCGGCGTCTTCTCGTCCACCAGGGCGATGGGGCCGTGCTTCAGCTCGCCTGCGGCGTAACCCTCGGCGTGGATGTAGCTGATCTCCTTCAGCTTCAGCGCGCCCTCCATGGCCAGGGGGAACATGGCGCCCCGGCCGAGGAAGAGGACGTCGGTGGCCTTGGCCAGGTCGAGGGCGATGGCGCGGATCTGGCCGTCCATCTGCAGGGCCTCGGCGATCAGGCGCGGAGCCTCGAACAGGGCCTTGACCAGTTCGGCCTCGCGCGTCGCGTCGATGCGGCCGCGCGCCACGCCGGCGGCGACGGCCAGGGCCAGCAGGGCCGAGACCTGGGCGGTGAAGGCCTTGGTCGAGGCGACGCCGATCTCCGGCCCGGCGTGGGTCGGCCACAGGACCTCGGCCTCGCGGGCCATGGACGAGGTGTGGACGTTGACGACGGCGGCGGTCTTCAGGCCCTGCGCCTTGCACCAGGTCAGGCTGGCCAGGGTGTCGGCGGTCTCGCCCGACTGGCTGACGGCCACGGCGACCGTGCCCGGCGTCAGGGCCGGGGAGCGGTAGCGGAACTCCGAGGCGATCTCGACGTCGCAGGGCAGGCCCGCATATTTCTCGAAGGCGTATTTGCCGATCTGGCCGGCGTAGAAGGCGGTGCCGCAGGCGATGATCTGGAGGCGGTCGACCGTGGCGAAGTCCACGCTCTGCGGCTTGGCCGTGCCGGTCACCAGATCGAGGTATTCCGACAGGGTGTGCTGGACGCTGTCGGGCTGCTCGTGGACTTCCTTCTCCATGAAGTGGCGATAGGCGCCCTTCTCGACCATGGCGGACGAGGCCGAGACCTGGACCACGGCGCGGTCGGCGGGGCGGCCGTGCGCGTCGAACATGTGCGCGCCCGAACGGGTCATGGCGACATAGTCGCCTTCTTCCAGATAGGAGATCTTCTGGGTGAAGGGACCGACGGCCAGGGCGTCCGAACCCAGGTACATCTCGCCCTCGCCCCAGCCGACGACCAGGGGGCTGCCGCGACGCGCGCCCAGGATCAGATCGTCTTCACCCTCGATCAGGACGGCCAGGGCGTAGGCGCCCGTCAGCCGGTCCAGCGTGGCCTTGAAGGCGTCCAACGGGGCCAGGCCCGCCGCCAGCCTGTGGTCCAGCAGGTGAGCGACGACCTCGGTGTCGGTCTGGCTTTCGAAGACACGGCCCTCGGCTTCCAGCTCGGCCTTCAACTCGGCGAAGTTCTCGATGATGCCGTTGTGCACCAGGCAGACGCGGCCTGCCTTGTGCGGGTGGGCGTTGGCGGTGGTCGGGGCGCCGTGGGTGGCCCAGCGGGTGTGGCCGATGCCGATGGTCCCCGACAGGGGTTCGGCGGCCAGCACGGCTTCCAGTTCCCGGATCTTGCCCTTGGCGCGGCGGCGCTCGATACGGCCGTCGACCACGGCGGCGATGCCGGCGGAATCATAGCCGCGGTATTCCAGCCGCTTCAGGCTGTCGATCAGACGGGGAACAACGGCGCCTGCGCCCGTGATGCCGATGATGCCGCACATGAGGTCTGCTCCGGTGAAGGGGCGAGGCGGTCTCGCTTTGCGCGACGCCGCCGTAAGGGGTAAGCGAGAGGGTTCAGCCCGTCTCGCCCTGTGATCTTGCGTCTAGGGGAAGCGAAGGCCGGCGACATCAAAAAATGGGTTTCGGAAGGTTTCTTTGCAAACCGTCCGGCGCCCCGCCATCAAAGGACGACGCCCTTGGGCGAGAGAAAATACTTCGGAACCGACGGCATTCGCGGGCGCGCCAACAGCCATCCGATGACGGCCGAGGTCGCGCTGCGGGTCGGACTGGCGGCGGGCAAGCTGTTCCGCACCGACGATGACCGGCGTCACCTGGTGGTGATCGGCAAGGACACGCGGCTGTCGGGCTATATGATCGAACCGGCCCTAGTCGCCGGTCTGGCCTCGGTCGGCATGGACGTGCGCACCTTCGGGCCCCTGCCGACGCCGGGCGTGGCCATGATGACACGGTCGATGCGCGCCGACCTGGGCATCATGATCTCGGCCTCGCACAACGACTATGCCGACAACGGCATCAAGCTGTTCGGGCCGGACGGCTACAAGCTGTCGGACGAGATCGAGCTGCAGATCGAGGCCCTGATGGACGGCGGGCTGAACGACGACCTGGCGCCCTCGGACAAGCTGGGCCGGGTCAAGCGCATCGACGACGCCCCGCCCCGCTATATCGAGATCGCCAAGTCGGCCTTCCCCAAGAGCCTCAGCCTCAAGGGCTTGCGCATCGCCATCGACTGCGCCAACGGCGCCGGCTACCGGGTGGCGCCGACGACCCTCTATGAGCTGGGGGCCGAGGTCTTCCCCGTCGGCGTCGAGCCGAACGGCCTGAACATCAACGCCGACTGTGGTTCGACCTATCCGGCGACGGTGTCGGAGGCGGTCAAGCGCTATCGCTGCGACATCGGCATCGCGCTCGACGGCGACGCCGACCGGGTCATCATCTGCGACGAAAAGGGCCATGTGGTCGACGGCGATCAGATCATGGCCCTGGTCGGTCTGGACTGGGCCAGGCGCGGTCGGTTGACCGGCGGCGGCGTGGTCGCCACCGTCATGTCCAACCTGGGTCTGGAGCGGAAGCTGAAGGCCGAAGGCCTGACGCTGGAGCGGACCAAGGTCGGCGACCGCTACGTCATGGAGCGGATGCGCGCCGGCGGCTTCAACATCGGCGGCGAGCAGTCGGGCCACATCATCCTGAAGGACCACGCCACGACCGGCGACGGCCTGATGGCCGCCCTGCAGGTTCTGGCGGTTCTGGTCGAGACCGGCGTGCCGATGAGCGAGCTGGCGCGCCAGTTCGAGCCGGTGCCGCAACTGCTGCAGAACGTGCGCTACACCGCCGGCAAGCCGCTGGACGATGCGAACGTCAAGGCCGCCATGGCCGAGGCGGAAGCCGCCCTGAGCGGTTCGGGCCGCCTGCTGGTTCGGCCGTCGGGCACAGAGAAACTGATCCGCGTCATGGCCGAGGGCGACGACGAGGCCCTGGTCAAACGCGTGGTCGCCGACGTGGCCGCGGCGGTGAAGGCGGCGGGCTAGATCGCCAGGCGTTCCGTCAGGGCCTCGATGCGCTGACGGATGTCGGGCACGGCGACGGTTTCCCAGAAGGCCGCGCGCGCGGGCGGACCGAGGACGTAGAGCGCCGGATCCGGCGCGCCGTCGGCGTGGCGGACGCGTCCCTCGGCGTCGAGATCGAGCCCGAGCCCCGAGGCGGCGAGGCGGGCGCGGCCCGAAGCGATCAGGGCGGCGGTCGGCGGCGCCGTCGCGGCGTCATGGCCGGGACCGGTGCAGTCGATCAGCCAGGGCGCCGACAGGGCGTGTTCGGTTCCGCCGCGCGTCGCCAGCCGCAGGGAGGCGCTGGTGTCGGTGCTTTCCATTGCAAGGACGCGGCCGGCGCGAACCGTCAGGCGGCCGCTCGCGATCAGGCCGTCCAGTTCGTCTGCGATCTCGGGCGCTATGCGGTGGCGGTGGACGTCCCACCAGGGGCGGAGGTGACGCAGAAAGCGCCGACGCTCAACCTCGGTCGCCGCCCGCCACAGGTCCAGCGTGATCGGGCGATAGCCCTCCATCAGCCGCCGCCACCCGTGGGTCTTCGCCAGGCGCCGCGCCGTCGCCAGCCGGGCCGACAGAGGGCCGGTCAGGGCCTCGGGCGGCAAGGCGAGCGGGGCGTCGTGCCGGGTCCCGTGAGCGCGGGGCAGAAGACCGCGTCGCGACAAGGCGGCCGCCCGCCCGCGCCAGCCCTGCGCCTCCAGCATCAGCAGGACGTCGACCATGGTCAGACCTGCGCCAAGGATCAGGACGTCGTCGCCGGGCTGGACGCGCGCCAGGGCCTGGCGAGCCCAGGGATCGGCGATGATGCGCCCGCCCTGTGCGGCCGTGCGCGGCGCCGGATTGCCGGTGGCCAGCACGATCGCCCGACCCTCGACACGCTCGCCGCTGGCCAGAACGGCGGTCAGGCCGTCCACCGCGACAACCGCGCCGGTCACGCGCCGGATCAGGTCCGGACGGGCTTCCTCAACCGCAGCCAGGCGGTCGCGGAGGTAGAGGCCGTAGAGGCGACGCGGCGCGAAGCCGTTGGGATCGGCCTGGTCGGGATGGCGCGCCGTCAGCCAGTCGACGAAGTCGGCGGGCCGATCAGCGACGGCGCTCATGCGGCCTGCGCGGACGTTCAGCCGGTGCGCGGCGAGGGCCGTGGAGTAGGCGACGCCCAGACCAAAGGCGTCGCTCCGATCGATGACGACAGACGCCTGTCCACGCTCGGCCAGTCGGGCGGCCAGCATGGCGCCGGAAAAGCCGCCGCCGACGATGACGACAGGCAGGGGGAAGGCGTTGCTCATGACGGCACTTCGCCTCGGCCCCGCCCGCCCGTCAAATCCAGGTCAGATTTCCTGATTGAAGGCGCCGATCTCGGGATGGGCGGCGAGACGCGGCTTGACCTCGTTCCGGAACAGGTCGCGCATGTCGTCGGCCGAGCGCATGCTCTCGACCACCACGACCAGTTCCGGCTTGTTGCTGGAGGCGCGGACCAGGACCCAGGAGCCGTCCTCAAGATGGACGCGGACGCCGTTGACGGTGATGGCCTCGACGATCCTGCGGCCCAGGATCGAGCCGCCGGCGGCGGCCAGATCCTCGTATTCCTTCACGATCTTCGCCAGCACGTCGTACTTCAGCTCGTCGTCGCAGTGCGGCGACATGGTCAGGCTGGTCCAGGCGTCGGGCAGGGCGGACTTGAGTTCGCTCAGCGACTTGCCGGGGTTGCGGTCGAGCATGGCCAGGACGGCGCCCGCGGCGACCAGGCCGTCGTCGTAGCCGTGGCCCAGATCGCCCGAGAGGAAGAAGTGGCCCGATTTCTCGAATCCGGCCAGGGCGCCCAGCTCGGCGGTCTTGCGCTTGATGTAGGAGTGGCCGGTCTTCCAGTAGACGGTGGCGGCGCCGTTGGCGGCGAGCACGGCGTCTGTCTTGTAGAGGCCGGTCGACTTCACATCGACGACGAAGGTGGCGTTGGGGTAGAGCGCCGAAAGGTCGCGGGCCAGCATCAGGCCGATCTTGTCGGCGAAGATCTCTTCGCCGGTGTCGTCCACCACCCCGCAACGGTCGCCGTCGCCGTCGAAGCCGAGGGCCAGGTCGGCGCCGGTTTCACGCACCTTTTCCGCCATCTGCATCAGCATGGCGTGATCTTCCGGGTTCGGATTATATTTGGGGAAGGTCCAGTCGAGCTCGGTGTCCATCTCGATCACTTCGGCGCCCATCAGGCGCAGGACCTCGGGGGCGAAGGCGCCGGCCGTGCCGTTGCCGCAGGCGGCGACGACCTTGAGCGGGCGGGTCAGCTTCACCTTCGACGCCACGTCCTGGATATACTGCTCGCGGAAGCCCTCGACGCGTTCGACGCGGCCGCCGGGGCGGGCCACGCCCTCGCCGTTCAGCACGATCTCCTTCAGGCGGCCGATCTCGTCGGGGCCGAAGGTCAGGGGCGCCTGGGCGCCCATCTTGACGCCGGTCCAGCCGTTCTCGTTGTGGCTGGCCGTGACCATGGCCACGCAGGGGCAGTCCAGCGCGAACTGAGCGTAATAGGCCATGGGCGACAGGGCCAGGCCGATATCGACCACCTCCATCCCGCCTTCCAGAAGGCCGAGGATCAGGGCCTGCTTCACCGACAGGGAATAGGAACGGAAGTCATGGCCGACGGCGATGCGCGGGCGCTGTCCGATCTCGTGGACGTAGGTGGCCAGACCCAGTCCCAGGGCCTGAATGCCCAGCAGGTTGATCTCTTTCTCGAGGATCCAGCGGGCGTCGTATTCGCGGAAGCCGGTCGGCTTCACCAGGGGGAGGGTTTCATACTCCGCCGTATTGGGGCGGATATCCTGGCGCGGTTTCGACATGAGTATTCCTGGAACTTGGACAGACAGGCGAACGGGGTTCAGCGAGCCGCTTGCAATCTTTGCGGTATAGCGGGCCTCCCCGCAGAGGCCAACAACGCACGGGGGAGGTTGCGGCTGCATTCTTTTCCCGCATCCTGAAACCTTGACCAGGCCCGCGTCCACGGCCTAGGCGAAGACGACCTTACGGAGACGCCCATGCCCCGCCTGATCCTGCTGCGCCACGGCCAGAGCCAGTGGAACCTGGAAAACCGCTTTACCGGCTGGGTCGACGTCGATCTGACCGCCGAGGGCGAGGCGCAGGCGCGGCGCGGCGGCGAACTGATCGCTGCGGCCGGGTTCAAGCCGGCGGTCATGTTCACCTCGGTGCTGACGCGGGCGCAGCGCACCGGCGCCCTGGCCCTCGATTCTGCGGGTCTGAAGGACGTGCCGGTGGTCGAGGACTGGCGCCTGAACGAGCGTCACTACGGCGGCCTGACCGGGCTGGACAAGGCCGAGACGGCGGCCAGGCACGGCGAGGACCAGGTCAAGATCTGGCGCCGCAGCTATGACGTGCCGCCGCCGCTGCTGGCGCCGGGCGGCGAGTTCGATTTCGGCTCCGACCCCCGCTACGCCGGCAAGGCCATCCCGGACACCGAAAGC
This sequence comes from Brevundimonas sp. NPDC058933, assembly GCF_049315965.1. Classification (NCBI taxonomy): domain Bacteria; kingdom Pseudomonadati; phylum Pseudomonadota; class Alphaproteobacteria; order Caulobacterales; family Caulobacteraceae; genus Brevundimonas; species Brevundimonas sp. NPDC058933. Next base: position 36,872 of record NZ_JBMOSL010000002.1, on the reverse strand, counting down.
CTGAAGACCACCCTGGACCGGGTCCGCCCCTATTGGGACGCCGAGATCGCGCCGCGTCTGAAGGCGGGCGAGGACGTGCTGATCGCCGCCCACGGCAATAGCTTGCGCGCCATCGTCAAGCTGCTGTTCTCCGTGCCTGACGACCAGATCGTCGGCGTCGAGATCCCGACCGGCAACCCGCTGGAGATCGATCTGGACGCGAACCTGAAGCCGGTCGCCGCCCGCTATCTGGACGAAGGCCGGGCTCAAACCCTGCCGGTGATTGCGTGAGCACGTCTGACGCCGTCCACATGCGCCGGGCCATTGATCTGGCCCTGGCCAGCATGGGCGAGACCTGGCCCAATCCGGCGGTCGGTTGCGTCCTGGTCAAGGACGGGGTCGTGCTGGCCGAAGCCGCCACGGCGCCGGGCGGACGCCCGCACGCCGAGGAACAGGCCGTCCCCGCCGCCGGCGAGGCCGTGAAGGGCGCGACCGCCTATGTGACGCTGGAGCCCTGCGGCGCGCGCTCATCCGGTCGCAAGTCCTGCGCCCACTTCCTGGCCGAGGCCGGGGTCGAGCGGGTGGTGATCGCCGCCCTGGACCCCTCGCCCTTCGCCTCCGGGCGGGGCACCGAGCGCCTGCGCCAGTCGGGGCTGACGGTCGAGACGGGCTTGCTGGCCGCAGACGCCGCCGTCCTGTGCGAGGGTTTCCTGCATCGCCTGGAAACGGGGCGGCCGATGGTCCGCGTCAGCGAGGATGGAAAAGGCTTCGACGGTCGCTTCGTCGCCGCGCCGCGCGCCGATCTGACGACCGAGCTGAATCGGCTGGGCGAGGCGGGTTACACCCGGCTCTGGACCAATGAGGGCGAACTGGCTGAATCCTTGCGCGAACAAGGCCTGCTGACGGAATAGGCTCACGGAAACCCCTGTTTCCGCAAAGCTTCCTTAATGGGCCGTAAGCCATGTTGGCGGCATGAGCGACGTTGCCGATCCTGTCCGTAGAAAACTGAGCCAGGCCGAGGTCGATCTGATCTGCGCCAAGCACGACCGTCTTTGGCAGGCGAAGCCCGGCGGGGCGCGCGCCGTTTTCGCCTGGATGGACCTGTCGGGACTGTCGCTGCGGGGCCGCAATCTGGCCGACGCCGACTTCGCCGCCGCGCGTCTGCACAACTGCGATCTGTCCGGGGCCAAGCTGGACAACGCCAACTTCTTCGGCGCGGACATGCAGGACATCAACCTGACCGAGGCCAGCCTGCGCCGGGCCGATCTGCGCGGCGCCTGCCTGCGCGGGGCCGACCTGTCAGGCGCCGACCTGTTCGAGGCGGACCTGCGGGAAGGCACCATAGCGGCGGCGGACGGCAAGCTGGGCTTTCGTGTCATCGAGGCCCAGAAGCGCGGCGACACCCAGGCCCAGGGCGCCAGCCTGGTCGGGGCCAACCTGCAACGCTCGCGCATGACCGGCATGGTGGCCATCGCCGCCGATTTCACCGACGCCGTCATGAAGGACTGCAAGCTGGTCCGGGCCAATCTGAAACAGGCCAACTTCACCGGCGCCGATCTGGCGGGCGCGGATCTGTCGGGGGCTGATCTGTCGGGCGCGGATCTGACCGACGCCATCCTGGTCGGGGTCAAGGCCGCCATGTGGCGCACCGACGGGGCCAAGATGGAAGGGACGCTGACGGACAATCGCTCGGCCGGCGAATCCGTCAGCCGCATGCCCGCCGCCGAAATGCTGCGCGATCACGCCCAGTGGTGCGAGACGGGCGGCGCCGAGGGGCAGCCCTCGGTGTTCGACGGGGTCGACCTGCGCCCGCTGGAGTCCATTCGCGGCCTGAACCTGACGGCCCTGTCGGCCAAGGGGGCGGTCTTCTACGGCCTGGACATGGAGGGGGTTCAGCTTCAGGGCGCGCAACTGGAAGGCGCGGACCTGCGGTCGGCCAATCTGCGGCGCGCCGATCTGCGCGGGGCGCGGCTGGGCCGGGCCAAGCTGAACGGCTCTGACCTGCGCGAGGCCCAGTTGGGACCCCTGATGCTGGGGCCGGAGCGGCTGCTGCCCGCCGACCTGTCGGGGGCCATTCTGCGCGGGGCCGACCTGTCGGGCGCCGATCTGCGTCGGGCCGTATTGAAGGGGGCGGACCTCAGCCGCGCCGTCATGCACGGGGCCCAGGTCAAGCAGGCCGATTTCACCGGAGCCCAGACCGGCGGCGCGCGCGGGCTGGACCCGGCGGATCTGAAGGCGGCGGCGGCCTAAGGGTGCACGCTATCTCGGAGGTTGGATGGGAAGCTGCGAGACCCGCTAGGCTTAACATGTGCGGCCAAAGCACTGGGTCCCCGCCTCCGCGGGGATGAGCGGGATTATCGAGCGCATGAAAAAGGGGCGACGCGAACGCCGCCCCTTCTCGGTTCTTCAGGCGTCGGCTGCGCTTAAGCGGCCTTCTTCGCCTTGTCCGTCTTGCCCTCGATCAGGGCCTGGCCGGTCGCGATCTCGATGCGGCGCGGCTTGAGCGCCTCGGGCAGTTCGCGCTGAAGGTCGATGGTCAGCAGGCCGTTCGACAGGTCGGCGCCCTTGACCACCACATAGTCGGCCAGCTGGAAGCGGCGCTCGAAGTCGCGCTCGGCCAGGCCGCGATGCAGATAGGTCTTCTGGGGCGCAGCATCGTCGTTGGCGGCCTTCTTGCCGGTGACGGTTAGCTGGTTTTCCCTGGCCTCGATGTTCAGTTCGTCGGGCGAGAAGCCGGCGACGGCGATTTCGATGCGATAGGCGTTCTCGCCGGTCGTCTCGATGTTATAGGGGGGCCAGCCGTTTTCCTGGCTGGAGCGCGCAGCGCTTTCCAGTTGGCGGGCCAGGCGGTCGAAGCCGACGGCGGAACGGTACAGCGGCGAGAAATCATAGGTACGCATGGGTCATCCTTCTGAGGTTCAGCAAGGTTGAGCCGCCCGGCGATTTGGCCCCGGACGGCGGAGGGATTCAGTCCCGTCGGCCCGAAATCGGCCCCGGCAGGTCTGGAGAGCCCGAAACCGGCGCTCTCGGATGAAGAGGTAGGGGCGCATTTTCGCTTCGCAAGAGGGGGCCAGAGGGGCGAGGGGCGCGCGAAATCGTCGCTTGCCCCAATCCGCGCCTTGCCGAGGCCGCGAAGCGCCGTAAGGGTTACGGATTGTTTCTTTCAGGACCGACCGGAGCCCTCATGCGACCCCTCGTCCTCGCCGCCCTTCTGGCGTCAGCCTTCGCCTCTCCCGCTTTCGCGCAGAACGCGCCGCCGGAACCGCCGGCCCTGCAACATCGCCAGGGCCTTTCGATGGAGATGCCCCAGGTCCAGGAAGACGCCGCCCTTCAGGCGGCCATCGCCTCGACGACGCGGCCCGAAGCCGACCGCGCGCGCGACGGCCAGCGTCATCCGTTCGAAACCCTGACCTTCTGGGGCTTGCAGCCCGGCCTGACCGTGGTCGAGATCGAGCCCGGCCGCGCCGGTTGGTGGCGCAATATCCTGGAGCCCTACGCCGCCGCCACCGGCGGGCGCTACGTCGCCGTCGGCAAGCCGACCGAGAGCATGGGCGTGGCCGATGGAACCGCCGACATGGTGGTGGTGGCCCGCGCCTTCCACAACTGGTCGCGCGACGGCCGCACGGACCCCTATCTGGCCGCCTTCTTCAAGGCGTTGAAGCCGGGCGGCGTCCTGGCCGTCGAACAGCACCGCAGCGTCGACGGACTGAACATCGCTGATGTCGCCTCGACCGGCTATGTCCCAGAAAGCTATGTCATCCACGCTGCGCGCCGCGCCGGCTTCGAGCTGGAAGCGCGCAGCGAACTGAACGCCAATCCCAAGGACGACCGGGATCATCCGTTCGGGGTCTGGACCCTGCCTCCCGTCCGCACCTCGGAACGCGCGGGCCGCACCCTGACGGCCGAGGAACGCGCCGCCTTTGACGCTGTCGGCGAGAGCGACCGCATGACCCTGCGGTTCCGCAAGCCCGAGATCGCGAACTGATGAGGTTTGCGGTTTTGACGCTGCGGAAGAACCGTTTTAAGCCCGAGGTCATGATGATCCTGACGCCGGGAGGCGCGCATGTCTGAGCGATCGACGCGACGCGCGGTCCTGGCGGGCGCCTGCATGGCCGCCTTCGCCGGGCTGGCCGCCTGCGGCAAGAAGGAAGAAAAGGCGGCGCCCCAGGCGCCCGCCGCACCGGCCGGCCCGGCAGAGGGGTCGCTGGAGTGGGCGGTGGCTGGGCCCTGGCGCTCGGCGACCGACAAGGCGCGCGATGTCTGGCGTCATCCGCTTGAAACCCTGCGCTTCTTCGGTCTTCAGCCCAGGATGACGGTCGTGGACTTCTGGCCGGGCAGCGGTTGGTACGTCGAGATTCTGGCGCCCTATCTGAACAAGGGCGGCGGCACGCTCTATCTGGCGGGCTTCGCCGAAGAGCCGGCGGCGGAGCCGGCCCAGGTTGCGATCAACAACGCCCTGAAGGCCCGCATCCTGGCCGACAAGAAGCTGTACGGGGACGTCCAGTTCACGGCGTTCGGCCCCACGACCGGGCCGGTGGCGCCCGCCGGGACCGCCGATCTGGTGCTGTTCATGCGCTACATCCACGCCTGGATGGCGGCGGGCATAGCCGAAAAGGCCTTCGCTGACGCCTTCGCCGCCCTGCGCCCTGGCGGCGTGCTGGGGGTTGAGCAGCACCGGCTTCAACCCGACGAGGATCAGGATCCGGCGGCGGCCAACGGCTATGTGCAGGAGGCCTTCGTCAAGCAGCTGGCCGCCGAGGCCGGCTTCGTCTTCGTCGAGGCGTCCGAGATCAACGCCAATCCGGCCGACACCAAGGACCACCCCTTCGGGGCCGACACCCTGGCGCCCGTCCGCCTGACGGCGCCCATGGGCCAGCCGGCCAATCCCGAGTTCGACCGCACCAAGTATGACGCGATCGGCGAGAGCGATCGCATGACCTTGAAGTTCAGGAAGCCCGAGTGAACCGCGCCACCGCCTTCGCCGCCCATGCGCCCCTGATGGGGGTTCCCGGCGCCGCCTCCCCCCCTGGCGGAGAGGGCGACTGGTTCCGCGGCGCGGGCGGGCTTCGCCTGCGCGCCGCCCTGTGGACGCCGTCGGCCATGGTGGCCAGAACGCCGCGCGGCACGGTGGTGCTGAGCCCCGGCCGCACCGAGCCGATCGAGAAGTATTTCGAGGTCATCGGCAACTTCCTGGCGCGCGGCTTCTGCGTTCTGGCCCATGACTGGCGCGGCCAGGGCCTGTCGGCGCGGCTGCTGCCGGACCGGTTGCGCGGGCATGCGCGGGCGGTCGAGGAGTTTCTGGACGATTACGCCCGCCTGCTCGACGCCTATGAGGACAGGGCGCCCAAGCCGTGGATCATGGTGGGCCACTCGATGGGCGGGGCGCTGAATCTTCTGTCGCTGGAGGCGGGGGAGAGCCGCTTCGCCGGCGCCCTTCTTTCGAGCCCCATGCTGCGCATCAAGACCGGCAAGCGGTCGATGTGGTCGGTCAAGCTGGCGGTGCGCTGGAGCCTGCGCCACGGCAAGGCGGGCGACTATGTGCTGGATGACGCCGACGACCCCTTCGACCACACCTTCGAGAAGGACGGCCTGACCTCGGATCAGAACCGATACGACCTGTGGCGTCAGCAGCTCTACGCCTGCCCGCACCTGGCTATCGGCGGTCCGACCTGGGGCTGGCTGGCCTTCGCTCTGGATGCGGGCGAGCGGGCGCTGAAGCCGCGCGCGCTGAAGGCGGTCAAGATTCCGGTCTGCGTGGTCCAGGCGGCCGAAGACGACAAGGTGTGGAAGCAGACCAATCGCTGGGCCGCGCGTCGTCTGGGCCGGGGTCGCTACGTCGAGGTCGCGGGCGCGCTGCATGAGGTGATCATGGAGGCGGATGCGCTGCGTGGCGTCTTCCTCGACGAATTCGACGCCCTGGCCGGATACGTTGCGCCGGCCGAAGGTCAGGCGGCGACCGCCCCGCCGGAGAAGGGCGCGGCCTAGACGGCTGGGTTCAGCACCGCCAGGGCCTGATCCGTCAGGCCGGCGTCGCCGACGGCCAGGATGCGGCCATCGCCGTCCGGCGTCTGACCGGACCAGCCCGTGACCCGCCCTCCGGCCGCCTCGATCACCGGCTTGAGGGCCGACCAGTCCCAGATCTTCAACTCGGTCTCGGCGACGACGTCGATCCGCCCCGCCGCCACCATGGCGTAGGCGTAGGCGTCGCAGCCGAGGCGGGCCAGGCGGGCCGAGGCGCGCAACCGCGTCCAGGCCTCGCGGTCGGGGCCGACGAAGATGTCGGGATCGGTGGTCGCGATCAGGGCGTCGGACAGGGCCGGGCAGGCGCGGGTCTTCAGCAGGGTTTCGCGCCCGTCGCGCAGCAGCCGCGCGCCTGAAGGGCCGCCGAGGAAGATCTCGCCCAGATAGGGCTGACCGATGGCGCCGATCAGCGGCGCGCCCTCATGACGAAGGGCGATCAGGGTGGTCCACAGCGGCAGGCCGGCGATGAAGGCGCGGGTGCCGTCGATGGGGTCCAGAACCCAGACATGCTCGGCGTCCGGGCGGTCTTCGCCATACTCCTCGCCGATGACGCCATGCTCGGGATAGCGCGCGGCGATCCGGCGACGAATGGCGGCTTCCGCAGCGCGATCGGCCTCGGTGACGGGATCGAAGCCGCCCGGGCCCGCCTTGTTTTCCTCGACGTTGTCGCCACGGAAATAGGGCAGGGCCGTGCGCGCGGCCTCATGCGACAGTTCGACAGCGAAGGCTTCCAGCTCGGTCATGACGGCGAGATACACTGCCCGCCGTCATGGGGCGAGGGTTGACGACGACTCAGGCGGCCTTGCTGCCCGGGTGCAGGCCGTTGTCGCGCGCGGCGAACGGCTCGAGGCTGGCGGCGGCGGTCCGTTCCTTCGCCTCGCTCAGGCCGTCGTAGAAATAGCTGACCGGCGTTCCCAGCGCTTCGGCCAGTTCCCACAGACGGGCGGCCGAAATGCGGTTGGCGCCGCATTCGTATTTCTGGATCTGCTGGAAGCGCACCCCGACCTGAACGGCGAGTTGTTGCTGGGTCAGGCCCAGCAGGCGGCGGCGGCGACGCAGGCGACGGCCCAGGTGAAGATCGATGTCGGCGGCCATGACGGCCCCTCCCTCTGACGGTTTGTGCTGTGCCGGATCGGCACGGCTCAACCCCGGTGTCGCAAGCGCCGTGCCTGTTCGCCTGAAACGCGAACGGCGACGCTTGTCGTAATCGATGGCAACCCCTGAGCGCGCGGCGCATTAAGGTCGCGGCATCAAGCCTGACTTTATGGGAGGGTACGAATGAGTGGATTTGGATTTATCGCCTGGATCATCATCGGCATTATCGCCGGATGGCTGGCGGAAAAGATCATGAAACGCAGCCACGGTCTTCTGACCAATCTGATCGTGGGCGTGATCGGGGCCCTGCTTGGCGGCTTCCTCGCCAACCTGCTGGGCTTCGACGCAGGCGGCAGCTGGATCGTCGGCATCATCGTCGCTACCTTGGGCGCCGTGTTGCTGTTGTTCCTGCTGGGACTGGTCAAGAAGCGGGCCTGACCCGCTTTTTCTGATCGGAACGACAAAAGGGGCGGCCCTCGCAAGGGCCGCCCCTTCTATTTGGGCAGTCGATCAGGTGTTGGGTTCGTCAGCCGTCGGCGGCTCGACGGGTTCGGCCGGCGGCGTCGCATCCGTGGCGTCGGCCGGCGGCGCAGCTTCGGCCGGAGCCTGACCGCCGATGGGGGGGGCGGCCTGGAAGTCGGCCAGGCTGGCGTTGACGATGATGTCGGCGCCTTCCGGACGGATGCCGGCCACCGAGACTGCGCGGACGGAACCGTCAGCGCCGCGAACGGTCAGTTCCTGACCAGCGGCGCCGTTCTGGGCGCCGACCAGCTTGCCGAGCTCCGAACCGTCAGCGCTCTTGACGGTGGAGCCGGGCGTCAGGGTCAGGCTTTGGGGTTGAGCCGGGGCCGCCTCGGCCGTAGCCGGTTCGGGCGTCTGCGGCGTCGTGGCGTCCTGGGCGAAGGCAGGCGCGGCGATGAAGAAGGCGCCGGCGATGCCGGTCAGCAGGGCGGTCTTGCGGATCATAAAATCTCTCCGAGTGAGCGAGTCTGGCGCTCGCGAAATAGTGAACTCGCTAGATTTCAGATTGTTTCAGCTGCCTAGAAATGACCTTTTCAGCGCCCCAAACGGCCGATTCCTGCTCTATGACGAATCAGCGAGTTCGAGAGGAAGAATGACGACCACGAAACGGCAGGGCGGCCTGGGACGAATCCTCCAGAGACTGGGCGGCCTGGCCTATGAGCTGACGCCTCAGGTCTTCGCCGTGGCCTCCTTCTGCCTGGGCGCGCTCATGCTGCTGTCGGCGGTGACCCCGGCCTTCAGCGGACGGCTGCAGGCGCTGGACCGGATTGCAGCGCCGATCCTGATCGACCTGTCCCACTTCGCGGCCAGCGTGACGGGCTTCCTGCTGTTGCTGGTGTCGGCAGGCCTGTGGCGGCGTCGGCGCGGGGCCTATTACGCCGCCCTGTTCGGCCTGATGCTGGGCGCGGTCTTTTCCGTGATGAAGGGGCTGGACTGGGAGGAGGCGGCGGAGCTGACGCTGGCTGCGGCCCTGCTGCTGCCGTGTCGAGCGGCGTTCAATCGGCGCTCGCGTCTGGGCGAGCCGCTGCGTCCCGGCTGGCTGCTGATGCTGGCCGCCGCCGTGGCGGCCATGCTGTGGCTGGGCTTCTTCGCCTATCGCGACACCGCCTATACCGACGAGCTGTGGTGGACCTTCCTGACCGACAAACAGGCGTCCGGCTTCCTGCGGGCGGGGGCGGTCCTGGCGATCCTGACCCTGGCCGTGGCTGTCCGATCGCTGCTGACGGCGCCGGGCGCGCGCAGCCACGGGCCGGCCAGTCCGTCGGATGTCGAGCGGGCGCGCGCCGCTCTGGCGCAAGCCGACACCGCAACCCTGGAAGCGGGCCTGGCCCTGCTGGGCGACAAGGCCCTGCTGTTCAGTCCCTCGGGGCGGAGCTTCATCGCCTATCGCGTTCGGGGGCGGCGGTGGATCGCCATGGGCGAGGCGGCGGGTCTGAGGGAGGAGCGGCTGGATCTGCTCTGGGCCTTCGCCGAGATGGCGGACAGCTATGGCGGGGCGCCGGTCTTCTACTCGGTGGGAGAAGGCATGCTGGCGGACCTGGCGACCCTAGGCATGGCCGTGCGCAAGGTCGGCGAGGCCGCGGTGATCGACGCCGAACATTTCTCGACCGAGGGCAAGGGCAAGCAGAACCTGCGCACCGCCGTGAACCGGGCCGAGCGCGAGGGCACGACGTTCGAGGTCCTGACGCCAGGCGCCGCGCAACCGCTGGAGGCGGAACTGCGGGCTGTGTCGGACGCCTGGCTGGACCATCACAATGGATCGGAGAAGGCCTTCTCCCTGGGGCGGTTCGACATCGCCTATCTGGACCGCTCCCCCATCGCCGTGGCGCGCCATGACGGTCAGATCGTCGCCTTCGCCAACCTGCTGGCGGGCGCCCGCGGCGAGGAGGTGATGATTGACCTGATGCGCCACACGCCGGACGGCCCGCACGGGGTGATGGACTATCTGTTCACCCGAACGGCGCAGTGGGCGCGGGCCGAGGGTTTCAAGCGGCTGGATCTGGGGATGGCGCCCCTGTCCGGTCTGGAGAACCGGCGCCTGGCTCCGGTCTTCGCCCGTGTGGGCGCCCTGATCTTCGAGGAGGGCGGCGCTGTCTACGGCTTCCAGGGCCTGCGCGCCTACAAGGGCAAGTTCGGTCCGGTCTGGCGACCCAAGTTCATCGCCGCCTCGACCACGACCCCGCTTGCGCTGGCCCTGCTGGACGTGGCCCTGCTGACCAGCGGCGGTTGGCTGGGACTGCTGGGTTTGAAGAAGTAGGCCTGCTCTATCGTCGTCATCCCGGACGACCTGAAAGGTCGATCCGGGACCGCAGAAAGAGCTGACCGTCGAGTGTGTGGCGGTCCCGGCTCTCCGCTGCGCTGCAGCCGGGATGACGGTGAAGGGGGCGGGCCTCAAGCAGCCCGAAGGGCGGTAGACCCCAAAAAGAAAGGCGACCCTTTCGGATCGCCTTCTTCCATCTGAATTGTCGTCAGCCTCAGTCGGGGCGCTGACGCTTCTTGCGGAACGAGGGGTTCAGGATCTGCTTGCGCAGACGGATCGACTTGGGCGTGACCTCGACCAGTTCGTCGTCGCCGATGTAGGCGATGGCCTGTTCCAGCGACATCTGGCGCGGCGGGGTCAGGCGAACGGCCTCGTCCTTGCCGGCGGCGCGGACGTTGGTCAGCTGCTTGCCCTTGATCGGGTTGACGTCGAGGTCGTCCCAGCGGGCGTTCTCGCCGATGATCATGCCTTCGTAGGTCTTCTCGCCGGCGCCGACGAACATGACGCCGCGGTCTTCCAGGTTCCACAGGGCGAAGGCCGCCGTGTCGCCGTCCGAGTTCGAGATCAGCACGCCCTTCAGGCGGCCGGCGATCTCGCCCTTGTGAGGCTCATAGTGGCTGAAGACGCGGTTCAGGACGCCCGAACCGCGCGTGTCGGTCAGGAATTCGCCTTGGTAGCCGATCAGGGCGCGAGACGGCGCCTTCAGGCTGATGCGGGTCTTGCCGGCGCCCGACGGACCCATGTCGGCCAGTTCGGCCTTACGGGCCGAAAGCTTTTCGATGACCACGCCGGTGAACTCGTCGTCGACGTCGATCATGACGTCCTCGATGGGCTCCAGGCGCTCGCCGTTCTCACCGGTCTGATAGACCACGCGCGGACGCGAGATCGAGACCTCGAAGCCTTCGCGGCGCATGTTCTCGATCAGCACGCCCAGCTGCAATTCGCCGCGACCGGCCACTTCGTAGGCGTCGCCGCCTTCGGTCGTGGTGACGCGGATGGCGACGTTGGCTTCGGCTTCCTTCAGCAGGCGGTCGCGGATGACGCGCGACTGGACCTTGTCGCCTTCGCGGCCGGCCAGCGGGCTGTCGTTCACCGAGACGGTCATGGAGATGGTCGGCGGGTCGATCGGCTGGGCGTCCAGCGGTTCGGTCACTTCCATGGCGCACAGGGTGTCGGCCACGGTGGCCTTGGACATGCCGGCGATGGCGACGATGTCGCCTGCTTCCGAGCCCTCGTCCAGGGCCTGACGCTTCAGGCCGCGGAAGGCCAGGACCTTGGTGATGCGGCCGCGCTCGATTTCCTTGCCTTCACGGTCAAGGGCGTGGATCGCCATGCCGGGAATGGCCTTGCCGCTTTCGATGCGGCCGGTCAGCAGGCGACCCAGGAAGGGATCGCTTTCGATCAGCACGTCCAGCATGCGGAACGGCTTGTCCTTGTTGGCCTGGACGGCGGGCGGCGGCACGTGGTCGACGATCAGGTCGAACAGCGGGGCCAGGTTGTCGTTGGGCTGGTTCAGGTCCAGCGTCGCCCAGCCGTTGCGGCCCGAGGCGTAGATGTGGGGGAAGTCCAGCTGCTCGTCCGTCGCGCCGATCGCGGCGAACAGGTCGAAGGTCTCGTTGTGGACGCGGTCCGGGTCGGCGTGGGCGCGGTCGACCTTGTTGATGCAGAGGATGGGGCGCAGGCCCATCTTCAGCGCCTTGGTCAGCACGAACTTGGTCTGGGGCATGACGCCCTCTTCGGCGTCGACCAGGATGACGCAGCCGTCCACCATGCCCAGGATGCGCTCGACTTCACCGCCGAAGTCGGCGTGGCCGGGGGTGTCGATGATGTTGATGCGGGTTTCGCCGGCCTTGCCGTTCCAGAGCACCGACGTGCACTTGGCCAGGATGGTGATGCCGCGTTCCTTTTCCTGGTCGTTCGAGTCCATGGCGCGCTCGGTCGTCGCCTCATTGGCTCGGAAGACGCCGGACTGGGCCAGCAGCTGATCGACCAGGGTCGTCTTGCCGTGGTCAACGTGGGCGATGATAGCGACGTTACGAAGGTTCATTTCGGGCTCGGGCGGACTGTGTTCGGCCACGGAAGTCCGGGCCGCTGCAAGATGCGGAAAGCGGGAAGGAAGCGGCGCCTCTTACAGCCCTATCGCCGGAAAGGCCAGCGGGGCGGTTCGATTGTGCGTCAGGCGGGCAAAATGAGCACGATGGTCGCCAGGGCCAGCGCGACGATCAACAGGGCGGACAGGGCAGCCACAGCGGCCACGCGCGGCCCGGCGCGGACGACGGCGCGCGGATCGACCATCAGGCCCAGGCCCGCCATGGCCGCCAGGGTCATGGCGGTCACCCCGGCCTGCAGCGGCGGGAGGACGACCTCGGGAATGGCTCCGGCCGAGCGCAGTCCCATCAGGATCAGAAAGACGATGATGAACCAGGGAGCCATGTGGTGCAGTTTGGGACCCTTGGCGCCCTCCCCCCCGCCTTCCCCCTTGGCCGAACGCATCAGGCCCAGCACCAGACAGACCGGACCCAGCATCAGGACGCGGACCAGCTTGACGATGGCGCCGGTCTGGACGGCCAGCATGCCGGCAGGGGCGGCGGCGGCCAGCACCTGGGGCACCGCATAGACGGTCAGGCCGGCCAGGACGCCGACCTTGGTCGCGTCGAAACCCATCAGCGCTCCGACGGCGGGAACCAGCAGAACCACAAGAATGCCGAGGACGGCGGTGAAACCAATGGCGGCGGCCACGTCCTGACCCTCGGCCTCGATCACAGGGGCGACGGCGGCGATGGCGGAGTTGCCGCAGATGGCGTTGCCGCAGGCCACCAGCAGGGCCATGGCCGGCGGCAGGCCGAAGGCGCGACCCAGGGCGTAGCCGCCGACGATGGCCAGGGCGACCACGCCGACGATGGCCAGCAGCAGCACGGGCCCCAGCGCCATGACGGCGGCGCCGGACACGGTGGCGCCCAGCAGGGCGACCGCGACCTCCAGCAGGGTCTTGGCGCTGAACTGAACGCCCGGCGTCCAGAGGCTGGACGGAGTCCAGAAGAGGCGCAGGCCGGCGCCCAACAGGATGGCGATGACCAGGCCCTCGATCCACGGATGAGAAAAGAGGGCGGTCTCGATCAGTTGAAGGCCGAAGGCGATGGCGCCGATGCCGGCGCTCAACAGCACCCCGGGCAGCAGGCGCGCCATGCCGTGCAGCGGACCGAACAGGCTGGCGTGGGCGGGGACCGGATGGTGAGCGATCGTCATGTCGCCGCATCATCTGCTCCGACCTCTGATCGTTCCAACGGATAGTTCTGGATTTAATGATCGATAAAAGCGATTGATTGGCCATGACGCTGGAACAGCTTCGCATCTTTGTCGCCGTGGCCGAGCGTCTGCATATGACGCGGGCGGCCGAGGCGTTGAACCTGACCCAGTCGGCGGTCAGCGCGGCGGTCGCGGCGCTGGAGGCGCGGCACGGGACCCAGCTGTTTGATCGCGTCGGCCGGGGCTTGGCGCTGAACGCGGCGGGGGCCGCCTTCCTGCCCGAGGCTCGCGCCGTCCTGGCCCAGGCCGAGGCGGCGGAGCAGGCGCTGGACGATCTGGCGGGGCTGAAGCGCGGTTCGGTGCGGCTGTTCGCCAGCCAGACCATCGCCGCCTACTGGCTGCCGCCGCGCATGGCCGCCTTTGCCCGGGCCCATCCCGAGATCCAGCTGCACCTGTCGATCGGCAATACGCACCGGGTGGTCGAGGCCGTGCTGGCGGGCGAGGCGGAGCTGGGTCTGATCGAGGGGGCGTTCGAGGCGTCCCGGGTCGAGAAGGTGCGGATCGACGCGGACCGGCTGGTGGTGGTGGCGGCGCCGGGGCATCCGCTGGCGGGGCGGGCCGAGCCCCTGTCGGCGGCGGAGTTGAAGGCGCTGGACTGGGCCCTGCGGGAAGAAGGGTCGGGGACGCGCAGCGAGTTCGAGGCGGCCCTGCCGCGCGGCGTCGCGGCGGGGCTACGCGCCGTTCTGACCCTGCCGTCCAACGAGGCCATCCTGTCGGCGGTGGCGGCGGGCGGGCTGGTCACGGCGATTTCGGAACTGGCCGCCCAGCCCCTGATCGAGGCGGGGCGGCTGGTTCGTCTGCCGCTCGATCTGCCCGAGCGGCCGTTTCACCTGCTGCGCCACCGCGAACGGCGGCCCAGCAGGGCGGCGGAGGCCTTCGCCTCCGCGATCTAGACCCTGGCCGAGCGGCTGCGGATCCAGGCGTAGAGGGCGAAGGTCAGGACGGCGAAGGCGATCAGACCGGCCCACATGGCGGGCCACATCGTCTCCTTGGGCAGAAGCGCGAAGGGCGCCTCGTTCCGTGTGCTGACGATGACGGCGGCGGTGAAGACGCCGAACAGGCTTTCGCCGACGATCAGGCCGGACGCCAGAAGCACGCCCATGCGGCGGCCGACGTCGGCGAAGCGGGTGGTGGCGATCCACTTCTCATAGGCCCAGCCGCAGACGGCGCCGACGACCAGCATGGTGGTGACGGCGGCCGGCAGATAGACGCCGATGCCGGCGGCCAGCGGCGGCAGCTTGATCTTGTCCTTGGTGGCGCCGCGCAGGATGACGTCGAGGATGATGACGCCGACGCCGACCAGGGCGCCGATGCCGATCAGGTCCCAGCGCAGCTCGCCGCTGATGACGCCCTTGGCCAGGGCCGAGATCAGGGTGGCCTGGGGGGCGGCCAGGGTCTGCGAGCCCTCGACGATGGCGGGCGGGCCGCCTTCGAAGCCGAAGGCCTGGTTCATCATGTCCAGGACGAAGGGGATGACCAGGGCGCCGGCGACGACGCCGACCAGCAGGGCCGTCTGCTGACGCCAGGGCGTGGCCTCGACCAGCTGGCCGGTCTTGAGGTCCTGCAGGTTGTCATTGGAGATGACGGCCACGGCGAAGACCACGGCGGTGACGATCAGGGCGAAGGCGATGATCGACGGATCGGCCGGCACGCCCGCTATGGCCATGACGCCCAGCATCAGCAGGGAGGCGATGATGATGGCCAGGATGCCGACGCCCGAAACGGGGCTGTTCGACGAACCGATCAGGCCGGCCATGTAGCCGCAGATGGCGGCCACGGCGAAGCCGATGACAACGACGTAGATCAGGCCGCCGACGACCAGCAGCGGGGTCGAACCGGCGAGGGCCGTGCCCTGGGCGAAGACGGCCAGCAGGACGGCGATGCCGACCAGGGCGGCGAGCGAGAGCAGGCCGACGATCTTGATTGGAATGTCCTGCTCGGTGCGGTCCAGCACCTCGCCGTGGGCGCGTTTCGACTGGGCGGCCAGGGCTGAGGCCAGACCGGCGACCAGAGGCCTGGCCAGTTTGAACAGGGTCCACAGGGCGGCGACGCCGATGACGCCGGCGCCGATGAAGCGGACTTCCCGCGCCCAGACGGTCATGGCCAGTTCCTCGGCCGGGGCGCCGGCGGGCAGGCTGGCGGCGATGGACGGCACGCCGTGGGCGGCGGCCCAGGCAACGAACTCTGGCGAGGTCAGGATGGGCACGAAGATCAGCCAGGCCAGGACCAGGCCGAACAGCTGGGTCAGGCCGACGGCCAGGCCGATCAGGTGGCCGGCGCCCAGAAGGGCGAACTGCATGGAGAAGCCGACGCCGGTGGCGCCCCCGCCCAGAGCCGCGGGCAGGCGCAGGAAGGCGGTGGTCTCGGCGGCGAAGACGCGGGCCGAGGCCAGGAAGGCGAAGAAGGCCGAGGCGATGGCGCTGCCGATGACGACGAACAGGCCCGAACGGTTCTCGCGCACCGCGCTTTCGGATTCATCCGCGCCCGGCGAGCCGACCTTGAGCACCTCGGCGGCGGCGACGCCCTCGGGGTAGGGCAGGCCGCCCTGGACCACCAGGGTGCGGCGCAGGGGAATGGAGAAGGTCACGCCCAGCACGCCGCCGAGCACGCAGATCGCCACCGACTCCCAGAAGGGGAAGTTCATCCACCAGCCGATCATGACCAGACCGGGCAGGACGAAGATGATCGAGCTCATGGCGCCGCCGACCGAGGCGACGGTCTGGACCGTCATGTTCTCCCAGATGGTCGAACCCTTGAAGGCGCGCAGCAGGGCCATCGAAATGACCGCCGCCGGAATGGCCGAGGCGAAGGTCAGGCCGACCTTCAGCCCCAGATAGGTGTTGGCCGCCGTAAACACCGCCGCCAGCAAGCAGCCCAGGATCAGGGCGCGGATGGTCAGCTCGATGCGTTTTCCGGTGGTGGGAGGACTGTCTGTCATGCGGGGCTCTTTTCCGTTGTCGCGCGGAGGTAATCCTGAAAGCGGCGCTGTGACAACGGGTCGCGGAGAGATAGGCGAGCACCTCTCCCTTCCCTTCATGGGGAGTGTGGTCGCGTCAGCGGCCGGGTGGGGCAGGCGCCGTTCTGTCGCTGCGCGAGCCGCCTTCTCCCGCAAGGGGGGAAGGAGGAGAGGCGGCTTCTCGCCCTGGGGGAGAAGGGCTAGGTTTGGGCATGCCTGAATTACCCGAAGTCGAAACCGTGCGGCGTGGTCTGGAGCCGGTGCTGGAGGGGGCGCGGCTGACGATGGCGCGTCAGAACCGGCCGGATCTGCGCTTTCCCTTTCCC
Source organism: Brevundimonas sp. NPDC058933 (assembly GCF_049315965.1). Lineage (NCBI taxonomy): Bacteria > Pseudomonadati > Pseudomonadota > Alphaproteobacteria > Caulobacterales > Caulobacteraceae > Brevundimonas > Brevundimonas sp. NPDC058933. The sequence goes on along the minus strand of NZ_JBMOSL010000002.1, from coordinate 20,407 downwards.
GAGCGGTTCGTCGAGCGTCTGGACGGGGCGACGGTGCTGCGGCTGGACCGGCGGGCCAAGTATCTGCTGTTCCCGCTGTCGACCGGCGAGACCTGGGTGACGCATCTGGGCATGACCGGGCGGTTCACGCTGGAAGGCGCGGCGCCGGGCGTGTTCGAGACGGACGCACCGGTCGTCGGCAAGCATGAGCATATGAGCCTGACGGTCGAGCGGGACGGGGTGACGACGCGGCTGGGTTATGCCGACGCGCGGCGGTTCGGCTTCATGGGGCTGATCCCGACGGAAGCAGTCCAGGGGCATGCCTGGTTTGCGGGTCTGGGACCGGAGCCGCTGGGCAACGGGTTTTCCGCCGCCCATCTGGCCGAGGTGTTTGCGGGCAAGACGCAGAACATCAAGGTCAGCCTGCTTGACCAGAGGAATGTCGCGGGACTGGGCAATATCTATGTCTGCGAAGCCCTCTATCGGGCGCGGATCTCGCCGCTGACGCCGGCGGGCAAGGTCAGCCGGCCCCGACTGGAACGGCTGGCGACCGAGGTGAGGAACGTCCTGGTCGACGCCATCACGGCGGGCGGCTCGACGCTGAAGGACTTCGCCAATGTCGAGGGCGGGCAGGGCTATTTCCAGCATCGCTTCGACGTCTATGGCCGCGAGGGCGAGTCGTGCCGGACGGAAAACTGTTCCGGCGTGGTGACGCGCGTGGTCCAAGGCGGGCGTTCGACCTTCTTCTGTCCGGTCTGCCAGAAGGGTTAGGGCGCGGGTGTTCCAGTGGGCGGGCTGAGGCGCTAGACCTGCCGCGAACGATATAGAGGAGCGCCTCCATGGCCGACGCCTATTCCACCCTGCTGATCGAACGCCACGCCGACGGCTATGCGGTCGTCACCCTGAACCGGCCCGAGGCGCTGAATGCGCTGAACACCACCCTGACCGGTGAGCTGGGCGACTTCCTGGAGAGCGTGGCCGACGATGACTCCGTCAGGTGCGTGGTCCTGACCGGCTCGGTGACGGCCTTCGCCGCCGGCGCCGACATCAAGGAGATGGCGGACCAGGCCTATGCCGACATGTATCGCGGCAACTTCTTCGCCCGCGCCCATGACCGGGTGGCGAGCTTCCGCAAGCCGATCATCGCGGCGGTGTCGGGCTACGCCCTGGGCGGCGGCTGCGAGCTGGCCATGCTGTGCGACTTCATCATCGCCTCGGAGACGGCCAAGTTCGGCCAGCCCGAGATCAACCTGGGCGTGGCCCCCGGCATCGGCGGTTCTCAGCGCCTGACCCGCGCCGTGGGCAAGGCCAAGGCGATGGACATGTGCCTGACCGGCCGGATGATGGACGCGGCCGAGGCCGAGCGGGCCGGTCTGGTCTCGCGCGTGGTGGCGTCCGACGCCCTGCTGGACGAGGCGCGCGCGGCGGCGGCCAAGATCGCCGGCCAGTCGATCCTGGCGGTCATGGCCAACAAGGAGCTGGTCAACGCCGCCTTCGAGACGACCCTGACACAAGGGGTGGTGTTCGAGCGCCGCCTGTTCCACTCCCTGTTCGCGTTCGAGGACCAGAAGGAAGGGATGGCCGCCTTCGTCGAGAAGCGCAAACCCGTCTTCACGGGGCGCTGAAACCCAGGCTGTGATTCAATTCCGGCCGGGTCGCGTTGACCGGCCGGAGCCTTTCCGCTATAGCCGCCCGCTCTTGAGATTTCCTCGCCGTGGACGTGGGTTCGCGGCGTTTTCGTTCGAAGGTTTTACCCGATGGCCAACAATGCAGGCGCCCGCAAGGCGATCCGCAAGATCGAAGCGCGGACCGAAGTAAACAAGGCCCGCCGCACCCGCGTCCGTACTTACCTGCGTAAGTTCCAGGAAGCCCTGACGGGCGGCGACGCCGCCGCGGCCAAGGCCGCCTTCATCACGGCCCAGTCGGAACTGATGCGCGCCGTGTCCAAGGGCGTGGTTCACAAGAACACCGGCTCGCGCAAGGTTTCGCGTCTGGCCGCCCAGCTGAAGAAGCTGTCGGCCGCCTGATTTAGACGGCGTCGCGGACGGGCTTTCACGCCTTTGTCAAACGACGTCATCTGACGCGTTCGGATGACCCGTAACGGGGTTGTCGCAAGAAAATCCAGCGATTTCAACGGCGAGGAAGCGCAAGCTCCCTCGCCGTCTTGCTGTCTGGCGCTAAGCGACTGATGGAATCCGCTGATCGAAATTGGGGCGAAACGGCCATTTTCTCAAGCGCGGCCGAGGTTTGCCGGAGTCAAACAATTTAAGTGCGAATCTCGACTCGAATCAGCGTTGATCTCCGGCGTGCGACGCGTAAGTTTTGGCCGGTAACGCACTTCCATCCCAATCCGGATGAAGACGGGGGAAATCAATGGTTTCCGCCGGCGGGAGACGTCTGTCCGTGAGTATGACCCCACCTGTGAAGCCTCGGCTTTTCGGGACAGGAGAAGTCGTCCCGGCAGTCGCCTTCGACGTGCGTTCGTTCGGTGGTTCTAGCTCTTGGCGGGTGTGTTTTGACGATATTGGGGGGCGCGGCGATGACGGGCATGACGGATCCTGACCGTATCTGGACTGAGGCGGCGGGCCGCCTGAAGACCGAGATCGGCGACGGTCCGTTCAGCAGCTACATCGCGCCGTCGGCCGTGCGGCTGGACGCTTCGGGCAATCTGATCCTGGTGACGCCGACCGCCTATGCGCGGGACTGGGTGCGCAAGAACGCCCTGCGTCGCATGAACGAGCTGTGGCTGGGCCTGGACGGCCTGTCGCGCCGTCTGGATGTCCGTTGCCGCGCCGAGGTGGGTTCGCCCGCTCCGGCCACCGCCTTCCCCGCCGGCGAGGCTCCGCGCCTGGCCTCGGTGGGCGGCGTGGTCGCCCCGGCCATGGCGTCGGCCGCCTCCTCCTTCGCCCCCTCGACCGACGGCGCCCGCGCCGTCCGCGCCGCCGGCCTGCAAGAGCGCCTGACGTTCGACAGCTTCGTCGAAGGCCAAGGCAACGCCTTTGCCCTGGCCATCGCCAGGCAGGTCGCCAGCTGGGCCGACGGCCATTTCAACCCGGTCTTCTTCTGCGGCCCCTACGGCTACGGCAAGACCCACCTGCTGAACGCCATCGCCTGGGAGGCGCAGCGCCTGCGCCCCGACGCCAAGGTGGTCTATCTGACCGCCGAGCGCTTCCTCTCGACCTTCGTGCGCGCCATGCAGGACCGCTCGACCGCGGCCTTCAAGGAAAGCCTGCGCTCGGCCGACATGCTGCTGCTGGACGACGTCCAGTTCGTCGGGGGCAAGACCTCGACGCAAGAGGAACTGCTCAGCACCCTGACCGCGCTGATCGAGGACGGCAAACGCATCGTCCTGTCGGCCGACCGCGCCCCGACCGCCCTGACCGATGTCGAGCCGCGCCTGCGCAGCCACCTGTCCGCCGGCCTGACCTGCCCGGTCGAAGCCGCCGACCGCAATCTGAAGATCGCCGTGGCCCAGTCGCGTCTGCACGCCCTGGCCCGGCTGGGCGTCGTGACGGGCGAGGCCCGCACCGACGTGCTGGAACACCTGGTCGACCGCACCCCCGGCTCGATGCGTGAACTGGAAGGCGCCGTGAACACCCTGGCCGCCGTCGCCGGCGCCCGCCTGTCGACCCTGGGCGTGGACGAGGCGCAAAGCCTGCTGGGCGTCGCCCTGCGCGGCGGCCCCGAGCGTCGCATCACGGTGGACGAGATCCAGAAGACGGTCGCCGACCACTTCAACCTGAAGCAGGCCGATCTGCTGAGCGAGCGCCGCACCCGCGCCATCGCCCGGCCGCGCCAGATCGCCATGTACCTGTGCAAGCAGCACACGACCCGCTCCTATCCCGACATCGGCCGTCGCTTCGGCGGGCGCGATCACACGACCGTCCTGCACGGCGTGCGCAAGATCGAGGAGCTGATGCCCAAGGAAGAGCAGATCGCACGCGACGTGGAAGCCCTGACCCGCAAGCTGCGCGGATAAGGTTTCGTCCACGGCCAGCCTGTGGATAGCGGGGGCAGACGTCACAGGATGTCGGCCCCCCGTTGCCCCCGCCGCTCAATGCGCTAGTGTTCCAGCCCATCCTTACGGCGACGCTGATGAAGGCGTCGCGGCCCGGGCGAGACCACATGCAGCTGACCATCGAACGTTCCGCGCTCCTGAAGGCCCTCGGGCATGTTCAGAGCGTGGTCGAGCGCCGCAACACCATTCCGATCCTGTCGAACGTGTTGCTGAGCGCCGGGCGCGATCGCCTGGCCTTCGCCGCCACCGATCTCGACATGGAGATGGTGGACGAGGCCGAGGCCCAGGTGAATGTCGAGGGCCAGATCACGGCCTCGGCCCACACCCTGTACGAAATCGTCAAGAAGCTGCCGGACGGCGCCGAGGTCTCGCTGACCTATTCGGGCGACGATCCGCGTCTGGTCATCTCGGCGGGCCGGTCCAAGTTCAACCTGCCGGTCCTGCCGGCCGGCGACTTCCCCATCATGTCGACGGAATCCACGGGCGCGCGCTATTCCCTGCCCAAGGAAGACCTGGCGCGGCTGATCGACAAGACCCGCTTCGCCGTCTCGACCGAAGAGACGCGCTACTATCTGAACGGCCTCTACCTGCACACGGTGGCCGAGGGCGGCATTCCCCTGCTGCGCGCCGTGGCCACCGACGGCCACCGTCTGGCCCTGGCCGAGACCCCGGCGCCGGAAGGCGCGGCGGGCGGTCCCGGCGTCATCGTGCCGCGCAAGACCATTGATCAGGTCCGCCGCCTGCTGGACGACGGAAACGGCCCGGTCGAGGTCCAGGTCTCGGCCCAGAAGATCCGCTTCGAGTTCGGCCAGGCCAGCCTGACCTCCAAGGTTATCGACGGCGCCTTCCCCGACTATCTGCGCGTGATCCCCAAGGGCAACGACAAGCAGGCCGACATCGACAACGCCCTGTTCGCCAAGGCCGTCGACCGCGTGGCCACCATCTCGGCGGAAAAGAGCCGCTCGGTGAAGCTGGCCTTCGACAACGACCGGGTGAAGCTGACCGTCCGCAACATGGAGGCCGGTCAGGCCGAGGAAGAGGTCGAGATCGGCTATTCCGAAGAGCCGTTCGAGATCGGCTTCAACGCCCGCTATCTGCTGGACGTCGCCGGCCAGATCACAGGCGAGACCGCCCACTTCAAATTCGCCGACCCGGCGTCGCCGACCCTGGTGCTCGATCCGGCCGATCCGGGCGTGCAGTACGTGCTGATGCCGCTGCGGGTGTGAGTTGACCGATCCTGAGCCACGCCTAGTTTTTCGGGGCGCGGCATGGAAGTCGGGGCTCAGAACGCTTGGGGGGATCTTCGGCATCGTGGTCGCTGTCTGGATATTGGACGGCGACTACGAATCTTATCGGTATCCGAAAGCGACGCGCGAGATCGTCGCGATCGGCTGCATGGCGGCGTTTGGTTGGCTTGCTGCTCTGTCTTTCCTCAGGCTGTGCCTTCCCCCTGAACTTGTCCTCACCAAGGAAGGGTTCAGCGTTCGAGGTCTGAGAAAGACCCGGTTGATACCCTGGGAAGACATTCAGAGTTTCGAGTTGGTTGAGCGCCGAGGTGGAGGCGTGGCTGGCTATGTCCTCAAACCGGGTGCGAGGATGCGTGTCCGAGGCTTGCCGCGGCTCATGGCCGGAGTTGATGGGACCATTGCTGTATCTCCTGAGGAATCGCCGGGGTATGTCGTCAAAATTCTGAATGACTGGCGTCGGCGCTATGCGCCGCCGTCCTGACCCAAGCATGATCACCTCCCTCGCCCTCACCGACTTCCGTTCCTATGCGAGCGCCAGCCTGCCGGTTTCCGGCGGGGCCGTGGTGCTGCATGGGCCGAACGGGGCGGGCAAGACCAATCTGCTGGAGGCCATCAGTCTGCTGACCCCCGGCAAGGGTCTGCGCGGGGCGACGGCGCAGGAGATGGGGCGGCGTGAGCCGGGCGAGGCCCTGGGGCGGGCCTGGGCCGTCATGGTCACTCTGGACGAGGATGGCGAAGAGGTGCGTCTGGGCACCGGGGTGCAGACGCCGGGGGCGGCAAGGCGCATCGTCCGCATCGACGGGGAGACGGCCCCGCCGGGACGGCTGCTGGATCACCTGCGCCCGGTCTGGGCCACGCCCGAGCAGGACCGGTTGTTTTCCGACGCGCGGGCGGCGCGGCTGCGCTTCTTCGACCGGCTGGTCTTCGCCGCCGATCCTGACCATGCGGCCACGGTCTCGACCTATGAAAAGGCCCTGCGCGAGCGGTTGCGGCTGCTGACCGACGGGGCGGAAGGCAAGCCCGCCGACCCCCTGTGGCTGGACGCGCTGGAGGCGCGGCTGTCCGAGGCCGGGGCGCGGGCGGCGATGGCGCGCACCACGGCGCTGGCGGCCTTGCAGGCGGGTATCGACGCGCGCGACGACCGGCCCTTTCCCCAGGCCGATCTGGGTCTGACCGGCGAGGCTGAGGCGATGGCGGCGGCCGGCGCGGACGAGGCCGACATCGTCGGGATGCTGGGCGAGGGCTTTGTGCGGGCGCGGGGGCGCGATGCGGCGGCGGGGCGGTCGCTGTTCGGGCCGCATCGTTCGGACCTGACGGCCCTTCACCGCGAGAAGAACCGGCCCGCCGCCGAAGGCTCGTCGGGCGAGCAGAAGGCCCTGGTGCTGAACCTGATCCTGGCCCAGGTCGGGCGGCTGGCCAGTCCTGGGTTCGGCCAGAAGGCGCAGCCCGTTCTGCTGCTGGACGAGGCTCCGGCCCACCTCGACGAGGTGCGGCGCGCCGCCCTGTTCGACGAGATCGAGGCCCTGGGTCTGCCGGCCTTCATGACCGGCACCGAGCGCAGCCTGTTCGCGGCGCTGGAAGGGCGGGCGCAGTTCGTGAGCGTGGAGGGCGGGGCGCTGCTCGCGGGCGAGTAGGCGCATTCTCCCTCCCCTTCATGGGGAGGGTGGCCGAGGCGTAGCCGAGGTCGGGTGGGGGCGCTTCGGCTATTCAGGCGCTGCGTCTTTCTCGCCTCGCCCTCCCCACCCGGTCGCTGTGCGACCACCCTCCCCATGAAGGGGAGGGAGAGGGGGACAAGGAGTGGCTTTTCCTGTCAAATTTCCTATATGTTATCGACGTCGGGGCGCGGTGAATTGCGACCTGATGCAGACGGCTGAAAGGCCGTCTTTTCCCTGTCCGTCCGCGGACCCTGAGCCGACGTTTTCATGACCGACCAGACTGACGCCTCGCCGGAATACGGCGCTGATTCCATCAAGGTTCTCAAAGGCCTGGACGCGGTGCGCAAGCGCCCCGGCATGTATATCGGCGACACCGACGACGGCTCCGGCCTGCACCACATGGTCTATGAGGTGGTGGACAACGCCATCGACGAGGCCCTGGCCGGTCACGCCGACCTGGTCACGGTCACGCTGAACGAGGACGGCTCGGTTACCGTGACCGACAACGGGCGGGGCATCCCGACCGCCATCCACGCAGAGGAAGGCGTGTCCGCCGCCGAGGTCATCATGACCCAGCTGCACGCCGGGGGTAAGTTCGACCAGAACTCCTACAAGGTGTCGGGCGGTCTGCACGGCGTGGGCGTGTCCGTGGTCAACGCCCTGTCCGACTGGCTGGAGCTGGTCGTCTATCGCGACGGCAAGAAGCACAGCGTCCGCTTCGAGCGCGGCGAGACGGTGCGTTCGCTCGCCGTCATCGGCGACGCGCCGATGCGCGAGGACAAGGGGCGCCTGCTGACCGGCACCGAGGTCACCTTCTATCCCTCGGTCACCACCTTCAGCCACATCGACTTCGACCTGAAGACGCTGGAGCACCGCCTGCGCGAGCTGGCCTTCCTGAACTCCGGCGTGGTCATCAAGCTGTCGGATCACCGCGGGGCCGAGCCGGTCGAGATCCTGCTGCACTATGAGGGCGGCGTCGAAGCCTTCGTGCGCCACCTCGACAAGTCCAAGACGCCGATCCTGAAGGACGTCATCGTCATTCGCGGCCAGAAGGACGGCATCGAGGTGGATCTGGCCCTGTGGTGGAACGACAGCTACCACGAGACCATGCTGTGCTTCACCAACAACATCCCGCAGCGGGATGGGGGCACCCACCTGTCGGCCTTCCGCGCCAGCCTGACCCGCGTCATGGGCAGCTATATCGAGAGCTCGGGCCTGGCCAAGAAGGAGAAGGTCGCGCCGACCGGCGAGGACGCCCGCGAGGGCCTGACCTGCGTTCTCTCGGTCAAGGTGCCGGACCCCAAGTTCAGTTCGCAGACCAAGGACAAGCTGGTCTCGTCCGAGGTGCGCCCGGCGGTCGAAAACCTCTGCTCCGAGGGCCTGTCGCAATGGTTCGAGGAACACCCGGTCGAAGCGCGACTGATCGTATCCAAGATCATCGAAGCCGCCTCGGCGCGTGAAGCCGCCCGCAAGGCGCGCGACCTGACGCGGCGCAAGTCGGCGCTGGAGATCAGCTCCCTGCCCGGCAAGCTGGCCGACTGTCAGGAACGCGATCCGGCCAAGTCCGAACTCTTCATCGTCGAGGGCGATTCCGCCGGCGGCTCGGCCAAGCAGGCGCGTAACCGCGAGAACCAGGCCGTCCTGCCCCTGCGCGGCAAGATCCTGAACGTCGAGCGGGCGCGCTTTGACCGGATGCTGTCGTCGGAGCTGATCGGCACCCTGATCCTGGCCCTGGGGACCGGCATCGGCCGCGACGACTTCAACGCCGACAAGCTGCGCTATCACAAGATCATCCTGATGGCCGACGCCGACGTCGACGGCGCCCACATCCGCACCCTGCTGCTGACCTTCTTCTATCGTCAGATGCCGGAGCTGATCGAACGCGGCCACGTCTACATCGCCCAGCCGCCGCTCTATAAGGTGTCGAAGGGCAAGCAGCACCGCTACGTCAAGGACCAGGCGGAGATGGACGCCTACCTGATCGAGGAGGGCTGCGGCGACGCCGAGCTCGACCTGGCCAACGGCGAGCGCCGCATGGGTCTGGACCTGCAGGCCCTGGTGCGCGAGGCTAAGGCCTTCAAGGCCCTGGTCGACCGTCTGGCCGCCCGGGCGCCTGCCTTCGCCATCGAGCAGGGGGCCCTGGCCGGCCTGTTCACCGAGACCGGCGAGCTGGAGGCGCGCGCCGCCAGCGCCGCCGAACGCCTGAACCTCTATGCCGAAGAAGGCGACGGCGCCTGGTCGGGCGCGCGCGCCGAACAGGGCGGGGTCCTGTTCAGCCGCGTCCGTCGCGCCGTGACCGAGACCATCGTCCTGGACGAGCAACTGGGCCGCTCGCTGGACGCCCGGCGTCTGGCCGAGCGCGCCGGCGCCTTCGAGGGGCTGTTCGACCAGCCCGGCGTCTATCGCCGCAAGGACAAGTCGACGACCATTCGCGGCCCTCTCGACCTGCTGAACGCGGTGCTGGACGCCGGCAAGAAGGGCATGGCCATCCAGCGCTACAAGGGTCTGGGCGAGATGAACCCCGAGCAGTTGTGGGAGACGACGCTGGACGTCAACGCCCGCACCCTGCTGCAGGTCAAGGTCGAGCATGGCGACGACGCCGACGACCTGTTCGCCAAGCTGATGGGCGACGTGGTCGAACCGCGCCGCGAGTTCATCCAGGAAAACGCCCTGGACGCCGCCGTCGACGTCTGACGCCAACCCCGACCGTCTGACTGCATGACTGGCCGTCCTGGCGGGCGGCCAGGGCGGCAACTGGCCATGCGACGACGACAGCTATGGCGACGGCGACGCCCGGGGGCGTTTCGACAAGCCGCGCACCGGGACCTGTGATGAATGGCACGGCCAGCGCCGCGCTGCTGATCACCGAGACGCCTTGAGGCTCGGCGCCGGGCCTATTGGTCTTCGTCGAACTTGCGGGCGACGAGGTCGCTGAGGGCCTCGATGGCTTCGGCGGCGTCGGGGCCGTCGGCTTCGATATCGACGCCGCAGCCGATCCCGGCGCCCAGCATCAGCAGGCCCATGATCGAGCGGGCGTCAACGGTGACGCCGTCGCGCGTGACGCGAATCTCGGATTCGAAGCTGGAGGCCAGCTTGACGAACTTGGCCGAGGCGCGGGCGTGCAGCCCGCGCTGGTTGCAGATGCCGACGGTGACCTGGATGGGGCCCTGAACAGAAGCGTCGGTCATTTTTCGCCCGCCAGAACCCAGGACGCCACCGAGATGTATTTGCGCCCCGCGTCCTGCGCATGGGCGACGCAGGTCTCCAGGTCTTCGCGACCGCGCACGCTGGCCAGCTTGATCAGCATGGGCAGGTTCAGCCCGGCGATGACCTCGGCGTGGGTCTGCTCCATCACCGAAATGGCCAGGTTGGAGGGCGTGCCGCCGAACATGTCGGTCAGCAGGATGACGCCGTCGCCGTCGTTCACGGCGGCGGCCGCATCGACGATGTCGCGGCGGCGTCGCTCCATGTCGTCCTCGGGGCCGATGCAGATCGCGGCCACGCCCCTTTGAGGGCCGACCACGTGCTCCATCGCCGCCAGAAATTCGGAGGCCAGGCCCCCGTGGGTGACGATCACCAGCCCGATCATGAAGGCTTCACCAAGACAATACGCCCCGCGCTTCTGCTCTCAGCGAGCGCCTCTGAGGCGCCCGGACTGATCTGCAAGCCGGCCTTCATAGGCCAATCGCGCGCCGGTTCAAAGAGCGGCGAGCGCAGTTGCGACCACCTGACCCGCCGAGGCCGGGCGAGGGTCCAGGCGCAGGCGTGGAATCGTCACGTCGTCCCAGGTCCAGGTCGCGGCTTCGGGCAGGCGCTCGACGGCCTCGTGGGTGCAGGCGACAGCCAGCATGATCCGGGCGATGGGCTGGAAAGGCGTGGTGACGATGCCCAGGCCGCGCGCCTCGATCCGGCCGGCGATGGTGGTCGGGGCGGAGGCGTAAAGGGTGTTGTCGGAGGCCCAAAGATGGGTCCAGTCATCGGCGATCAGCCGCCAGCCCTGGCCGATCAGGCGCAGGGCCAGATCGCTCTTGCCGATGCCGGACGGGCCCTGGATCAGGACGCCGCGCCAGCCCTGCGGCGTATGTCGGGCTACGGCGGTGGCGTGGATCGGCTGCATCCGCGCGGTCATGGGCGGCGTCCGGCCAGGGGCAGCAGGACTTCAAAGCGGGCCCCGACCACGGCGCCGGCCGCGTCTACACGGTTCTCGGCATGGACCCGCCCGCCGTGGGCGTCGATGATCTGGCGCACGATGGACAGGCCCAGCCCCGAATTGGCGCCGAAGGCCGTGCCCTTGGGGCGCGAGGTGTAGAAGCGCTCGAACACGGTTTCTAGGTTCTCCGCCGGGATGCCCGGGCCGTCGTCCTCGACGCGGATGCGCAGCGGCAGGTCGGCCCGGCTGTCGTCGCGTTCCAGGCGCACGCGGACCTCGCCGTCCGGCGGGCTGAACGAGCGGGCGTTGTCGATCAGGTTGCGGAAGACCTGGCCCAGAGGAATGTCGCGGCCAAGCACGCGCGCGGCCTCGGCCGTCGAGGCGAAGCGGACCACGGCCTCGCCCGGCTTCTGACTGCCATCATAGACCGCGACGATGTCGCCCAGCAGTTCGTTGAGGTCGATCAGGCGGGGCCGGTCGCGTGACAGCTCGGCGTCCAGCCGCGAGGCGTTGGAGATGTCGGTGATCAGCCGGTCCAGACGACGCACGTCCTGTTGCAACAGGTTGGTCAGGCGCGCTCTCTGCTCGTCGGTCTTGACCAGGGGCAGGGTCTCCAGCGCCGAGCGGATCGACGTCAGGGGGTTCTTGATCTCGTGGCTGACGTCGGCGGCGAAGCGTTCGATGGCGTCCATGCGCGTCGAAAGGGTGTCGGTCATCGACTCCAGGGCGCGGGCCAGGTCGCCGATCTCGTCCTTGCGGTCTTCGAGGTCGGGCAGGGAGATGGCGCGGGCGCGTTGCAGGCGCACCTGATCCGCCGCCGCCGACAGTCGCATGACCGGGCGAGCCACGAACATATGCAGCACCAGCGCCGACAGCAGGTTCACCGCCAGGGCCACCAGGGCAAAGGGCGTCAGGGCGCGGCGCTGGGCCGCCAGGGTCTCGTCCACGTCGCCCGCTTCCAGCGTCAGCACGCCGAGCACCTGCTGCACGTGGCGAACGGGCAGGGAGACCGAGACGACCCGGTCGCCGTCCTCGTTGCGACGGATGTCGGCCTGGGGCGCGCCTTGCAGGGCGCGCTCGACCTCGGCTGAGAGTTCGGCGTTGGCGCGCGTCAGTCGCGCTTCCTCACGCGGCGTGGGCTCGCTGGAGGGGACCGGCGTTCCGGCGGGACGGGCAGGGGGCAGGCTCTCGCCCGGAATGGCGTCGGTGACGGCGTAGCTGTCTGAAACCAGCAGGCCGTCCTGATCATACAGGCGCGCCCGCTGGCCCGCAGGAATGAAGTTGTCGCGCAGCCACAGGCCCGCCGATCCGGGGTCGAGCATGGGATAGGGCTCGCCCCGGGTGATGCCCAGCTCGCCCAGCACATTGGCCAGAAGCTCGGCCTGGACCGACAGGGATTCCTGCCGCGCCTCGATCAGGCCGCGTTTCCATTCATTCAGCGCCAGGGCCCCGCCGAACAGGATCAGCAGGCTGAGCAGGTTGAGCGCGAGAATGAAGCCGCCGAGGCGCGATCCGCCGAAGCGGAAACGGCGCCGCGCCGGGGCGTCCTCGATCTCAGCTTTCGCGGTAGCGGTAACCGACGCCATACAGGGTCTCGATCGCGTCGAACTCGGGATCGACCACCCGGAACTTCTTTCGCATCCGTTTGACATGGCTGTCGATGGTGCGGTCGTCGACATAGACCTGATCGTCGTAGGCGGCGTCCATCAGGCTGTCGCGGCTCTTCACGAAACCGGGGCGCTGGGCCAGGGCCTGAAGCAGCAGGAACTCGGTGACGGTCAGCTTGACCGGACGGCCTTCCCAGGTGCTCTCGTGGCGCGCCGGGTCCATCGACAGCTTTCCGCGCTTGATCGCCTTGCCGGCGGCTTCGGCGGCCGTCTCGACCTCGCCGCCGTCGGCGCCGGTGCGGCGCAGCAGGGCCTTGACCCGCTCGATCAGCAGACGCTGGCTGAAGGGCTTGTGGATATAGTCGTCGGCGCCGAGGTTGAAGCCGAGGATCTCGTCGATCTCCTCGTCCTTGGACGTCAGCATGATGACCGGGATCTGCGAGGTCTGGCGCAGGCGGCGCAGCACCTCCATGCCGTCCATGCGCGGCATCTTGACGTCCAGGATGGCCAGATCCGGCGGCGTGGCCTCCAGCGCTTCCAGGCCCGAGGCGCCGTCATGATAGGCCGTGACCTTGTGGCCGTGGCTTTCGAGAGCCAGGGACACGGAGGCGACGATGTTTTCGTCGTCATCGACCAGAGTGATATTGGCCAAGAGCTTCTCCTGAGTGCGGGCGGCGGCGGTCGTTCGATCATCCGTCGCAGTTGAAAGCTCAACGCGCGACAAGCGTAACCGTTCTATTCCATCGTGGTGACATTACGGCCACAGCAAATGGTTCGCCAGAGCCTGTCTTTCAACCTTGGCCGTGAAAAGGCGAAACCTCGCCTTAAAGCCTGAGGGCGCAGGATGGCCGGTCGATACGCGAAAGACGCCATGGCCGGTCCGGTTCACTACGAAATCTATATTCGCAAGACGCCGCCCGCGTCCTGGTCGCTGTCGATGGCGACCGAGGACCGCAAGACGGCGATCGAAACGGCCGAGGACCTGCTGCGCGACGGTCAGGCCTGCGCCGTGCGCGTGACCAAGGAGACGCTGGACCCCGACACCATGGAGTTCGCCAGCGTCAACGTCCTGACGCGCGGCGCCCCCGAGATGAAGCAGAAGGTGAAGGTTCGCGAGGAGCGGGTCGGCCCCAGCTGCCGCGGGGTCCAGGACCTCTATACCCCCCACGCCCGCGACCTTATCAGCCGCGTGCTGGAGGACTGGCTGACCCGCCAGGGCGCGACGACGTTCGAACTGCTGCACCGGCCCGATCTGGCCGAGCGGCTGGAGGCCTCGGGCGTCGAGTTGCAGCACGCCATCCAGAAGGTGGCCGTGCCGGAAAGCCAGGCCACGGGGCAGCCGGTGCATGATCTGGTGCGCCACTATCTGAAACTCAGCGAGCAGGCGATCGAACGGGTTCTGCAGGCGGGGCGCCGCAACCAGTTCCCCGGTCTGGCCGAGCGTTCGATCGCCGATGTGGCGCATCGGCTGAGCGGCTCTGCGGACCGCGCCTTTATCATGGGCGGGGTTGTCGCCGGTGCGCTGAAGGGGGTGAAGGGCGCCCGGGCGCGCCTGGACCGCCTGATGGATCTTTGCGACCGCGCGCCGGCGGACGGGCCGCCGCGCGCCCTGGTCTTCGTGCCGGTCGAGCAGGTGCTGTGCGAGCTGTTCGGTTCGCGCGCCAGCCTGGCCCAGATCGTCGGCCCGGCGCTGGATCAGGGCTCCAGCCTGGCGGCGGTGGTGCGCATGGTGGCTCCCCGCGAAATCAACGCCCTGATCGCCCGCGACGCCCGGCTGGCCGTTCTGGTGCCGCCGGTGGAGGGCGGCCCGGCGCGGCTGGGCGAACGGCTGGCGGCGGGCGACTTCCCGCTTCTGTCCGCATCGCTGGCGCGAATGGTGGTGCGCGAACTGATGAGCCCTCGTCGGCTGCGGCCCAATGACCCGCAGGGGGAAATCGACATCCTGCGCGCGCTGGCGGTCGCCCTGACCGCCACGGCCGGTCGCCTGCTGACGCTGGAAGAGGTGCAGACCGCCTTCAGCGAGCGCTCCAAGAGCCTGGTGACAGCGGACTTCGTCGCCGCCTATGTGCGCGGCTGCCCCACGGCGCTGAAGGAGGCGGAGCGGCTGGCGCGGCTCTGCGAGAACGTCACCGGCGGCGCCAACAAGCGTGCGGCGGCCCGGTGGCTGGACGCCTGTGTCACCTCCCTGCGCTTCGAAACCGAGATGCGGGCCATGAGCCAGGCGCCCGGCCAGAAGCTGATCGCCCTCAGCGCCCTGCAGCGTGCCGTGGGCAATGCTGCGCTGTCGGACCGTGATCGCGACGCGATCGTGGAGGCGCTGGGCGTGGTCGGGGGCTCCATCGAGGCGGACGCCAGGCTGACCGTCCAGATTGTGCGCGCCCCCGTGCCGGCGACGCAGAAGCTGGCGGCTCTTCTGCGTCTCGCCGCTGCCGAAACCGGGCCCACGGGCCCGGTCGCGGAACGGGCCAGGGCCGAGGCGATCAGGCTGTTTCGATCTCCCGAGGTGCGCACGGCGCTGGGCGCGGCGCCTGACGCCGTGCAGGCCTTGCGACCGCTGATGAAGGCGGTCGGCCTGGCCGCCTGAACGCCGTCAGTCGAAGATGTCGAAGATGTCCATCCGCTTCTTCTTCTTGCGGTGGTGGTAGTCGTCGTCGCGATGACGATCATCCTTGTAGCGCGGCGGCTCGCGATAGCCCTGAGGTTGTCCGCCCCAGGGTTGTTGCATGGGCTGCTGCTGGACCGGCTGCTGATAGGTCGGCTGCGACGCGGCCTGAGGGGCGGAAGCGCGGCCTTCCTCGGCGGCGCCGGCCATCAGTTTTTCCAGTTCGCCGCGATCCAGCCAGACGCCGCGGCAGCTGGGGCACATGTCGAACTGGACGCCGTTGCGGTCCAGCGTCTGCATGGCGGCGTTGTCATTGGGGCACATCAGTAGGGGCATGGGGTCCTCAAGGTCGAAAGATGCGGTCCGACATCACGTCGCCAAAGCGCCGCCAGAGGGGCCCGTCCCGCTGAGGATAGAGTTAGGGTGGCGCCGGCCCTGCGACAACGTGCGCAGACGCCGCAGCCCCGGCGGCCCACGTCAGCAGGTCTGCCCTGCCGCCCAGCCCGACGACCAGGCCCACTGGAAGTTGTAGCCCCCCAGCCAGCCGGTGACATCGACCACCTCGCCTATGAAGAAGAGGCCGGGGACGGCTTTCGCCTCCATCGTCTGCTGGTCCAGGGCGGCGGTGTCGACCCCGCCCAGGGTGACCTCGGCGGTGCGATAGCCCTCTGATCCGACCGGCTTGACCGTCCAGGCGTTGACGGTCTCGGCCATGGCCCGCAGCTTCTTGTCGCCGACCTCGGCCAGCTTGCCGGCCAGACCCTCGCGGGCGCAGACGACCTCGGCCAGTCGGCGGGGGATGATGTGGCCCAGGGCCGTATGCACCGCCTGCTTGCCGTTCTCGGTCTTGGCCGCCAGCATCCGGGCGGCGACGTCCTCGGTCGGGGCCATGTTGACCGTGATGGCCTCGCCCTCGCGCCAGTAGGAGCTGATCTGCAGGATCGACGGGCCGGACAGGCCCCTGTGCGTGAACAGCATGGCTTCGGTGAAGCTGGCGGGCCTCGACTTTTCCGTCGTCTTGACCACAGCGTCGACGGCGACGCCGGCCAGCGGGACAAGCTGCTCCAGCAGGCCGGGCTCGAAGGTCAGCGGCACCAGGGCCGGACGCGTCTCGGTCACCCGCAGGTCGAACTGGCGCGCCACCTCATAGCCCCAGCCGGTCGCGCCCATCTTCGGAATGGACTTGCCGCCGGTGGCCACCACCAGCGACGCCGCCGAGACGCGCGTGCCGTCATCCAGATCGACGACGAAGCGCTCGCCGTCGCGGGCGATGGCCTTGACGCCGAGACCCAGCGACAGGGTCACGCCCGCCGCCTTCATCTCGTCCGTCAGCATACGGATGATCTGCTTGGCGCTGTCGTCGCAGAACAGCTGGCCCAGGGTCTTTTCGTGCCAGGCGATGCCGTGGCGCTCGACCATCTTGAGGAAGTCGTGCGGGGTGAACCGCTTCAGCGCCGACAGGGCGAAACGCGGGTTCTCGCTCAGGAACTCAGCCCCGCTGGTTCTCGTATTGGTGAAGTTACAGCGCCCGCCGCCCGAGATGCGGATCTTCTCGCCGGGCGCGCGGGCGTGGTCGATGACGCGCACGCGACGACCGCGCTTGCCCGCCTCTATGGCGCACATCATGCCGGCCGCGCCGGCGCCGACGATCAGGACGTCGAGGGTCTCGTTCTTCATCGCCCCGCCCTAGCAGGCGCGGCCGCCTGAGGCGACCTCGGAAGGCCCTGTTACAGACCCAGAGCGATGCGATAGCTGGGATGCACGACGTCGGCGTACTCGGGATGCTTCTTCAGATAGCTGGCGAAGAAGGGGCAGGTCGGCAGGATGACCAGACCGCGTTCCTTCAGGTCGGCCAGGACGTGCTTGGCCATCCGGCTGGCGATGCCGCGTCCCTCCAGCGGAACCGGCACGATGGTCTCGGTGATCAGCAGGCCGCCCGCCACCTTGTTGTAGATGACCACGGCGGTCTGGCCGTCCACCGTCAGCTCGTAACGGGTGGCCTCGGCGTTGTCGTGGATTTCGGGGTCCATGGCGGTCTCCATCAGTGGGCTTCGTCCC
The DNA here is from genome assembly GCF_049315965.1 of Brevundimonas sp. NPDC058933. Taxonomy (NCBI): domain Bacteria; kingdom Pseudomonadati; phylum Pseudomonadota; class Alphaproteobacteria; order Caulobacterales; family Caulobacteraceae; genus Brevundimonas; species Brevundimonas sp. NPDC058933. Next base: position 3,091 of record NZ_JBMOSL010000002.1, on the reverse strand, counting down.
AGTTGTTTGCGGCCTTGGCCTCGACCACCAGAGGCACGGTCAGGGCGACGGCGGGGTCGGCGGCGCCTTCCATGATCTTGCGGACCACGACCAGGGCGCGTTCGGCCTCGGCCTCGGGGGCTTCGAAGATCAGTTCATCGTGGACCTGCAACAGCATGCGGGTCTTCAGCCCCGCCTCGGCCAGGGCGGCGGGCATGCGGATCATGGCGCGGCGGATGATGTCGGCGGCGGCGCCCTGGATCGGGGCGTTGATGGCGGCGCGTTCGCCGAACTGACGCTCGGCGCCCGACTTGGAATGGATGGCCGGGATGTGGATGCGACGGCCGAAGACGGTGGTGACGAAGCCGTCGGCCTTCACCTGGGTCTTGGTCTTGTCCATGTAGGCGCGAATGCCGGGGAAGCGCTCGAAATAGGTCTTGATATAGGCCCCGGCCTCGCCCTGATCGATGCCCAGCTGGGCCGCCAGACCGAAGGCCGAGATGCCATAGACGATGCCGAAGTTGATGGCCTTGGCCCGGCGGCGGGTTTCCGACGGCATCCCTTCGACCGGCACGCCGAACATTTCGGACGCGGTGGCGGCGTGAATGTCGAGACCGGCCTTGAAGGCGCGCTTCAGCTCGGGGATGTCGCCGATGTGGGCCAGCAGGCGCAGCTCGATCTGGCTGTAGTCGGCGCTGATCAGCACATGGCCCGGCGAGGCGATGAAGGCCTGACGGATCAGGCGGCCCGTCTCGGTGCGGATCGGGATGTTCTGCAGGTTGGGATCGGACGAGGCCAGACGCCCCGTCGTCGCCGCCGCCAGCTGATACGACGTATGCACCCGGTGCGTCGTCGGGTCCGAGGCCGCGACCAGGGCGTCGGTATAGGTGCCCTTGAGCTTTGACAGCTGACGCCAGTCCAGGATGGCGCGCGGCAGATCGTGTGTCAGCGCCAGTTCTTCCAGCACGCTGGCGTCTGTGCCCCATTGGCCGGATGCGGTCTTCTTGCCGCCGGGCAGGCTCATTTCGCCGAACAGGATCTCGCCGATCTGACGCGGGCTGCCGACGTTGAAGGGCCGGCCCGCCAGCTTGTGCGCCTGCTCCTCCAGCTCGGCCATGCGCTGGCCGAAGGTCGAGGACAGGGAGCGCAGACGGTCGGGATCGACCCGCACCCCGTTCAGCTCCATGTCGGCCAGGACGGCGGGCATGCCGCGTTCCAGCGTCTCATAGACCGTGGTCAGGCGCTCGGTCGCCAGACGCGGCTTCAGCAGCTTGTAGAGGCGCAGGGTCACGTCCGCGTCCTCTGCGGCGTAGCAGGTCGCCGGCTTCAGCTCGACGTGCTTGAAGCTCTTCTGGCTCTTGCCCGCGCCCGCCACGCTCTTGAACGGGATGGTCTCGTGGCCGAGGTGCAAACGCGCCAGCTCGTCCATGCCGTGGCTGTGCAGCCCGCCTTCGAGGACGTAGGAGATCAGCATGGTGTCCTCGATCGGGGACACGCGGATGCCGCGCCGGGCCATGACGGCGAGGTCGTACTTGATGTTCTGGCCGACCTTCAGAACCGCCGGGTCTTCAAGCAAAGTCTTGAGCCGTTCCAGCGCGGTGGGCTTGTCGATCTGCGTCAGCGGCTCGCGCGTCTCGCCCTGGGCCGGTTCCAGGCCGAAGTCGAAACCGCCGCTCAGCGCCGCGTCGCCGCTCGGCTCATGGTCGTGGGTCAGGGGGACGTAGCAGGCCTCGTTCGGGCCGACGGCGATGGAGACGCCGCACAGGCCCGCATGGGTGGCCGACAGGGCGTCGGTCTCGGTGTCGAAGCCGATGATCCCGGCGGCGCGGGCGCGGGCGATCCAGCGGTCCAGATCCTCCAGCGTCTGCACGCACTCATACTTGTCGCGGTCGAAGTCGTGGACCGCGTCGGGCGTCGCGACCTCGGTCTGACCATAGCGCGGGGTGGCGACCGGAGCGCTGGGCTGACGGGCGAAGGCCGAGCCCTCCTTTTGCGGCGCCTTGCCGTCGCCGACGCGGCGCAGCAGGGAGCGGAACTCCATCCGCTCCAGGAACTCGGACAGCACCGCCGGGTCGGGATCGCGGATCAGGAAGTCGTCGACCGGCTCGGGCGCCGGGGCGTCGCAGGTCAGGGTCACCAGTTCGCGCGACAGGCGGATCTGGTCGGCGAAGGCGATCAGGGTCTCGCGGCGCTTGGGCTGCTTGATCTCCCCTGCGCGGGCCAGAAGCGTGTCGAGGTCGCCGTACTCGTGGATCAGCTGGGCCGCCGTCTTGGGCCCGATGCCGGGGGCGCCGGGGACGTTGTCGACGCTGTCGCCGATCAGAGCCTGGACCTCGACCACCTTGTCCGGGGTTACGCCGAACTTCTCGAACACGGCCTCTTCGTCCAGCCGTTTGTCCTTCATCGGGTCGTACATGACGACGCCGTTCCCGATCAGCTGCATCAGGTCCTTGTCGGAGGAGACGATGACCGCCTCGCCGCCCATGTCGCGGACCTTGCAGGCATAGGTGGCGATCAGGTCGTCGGCCTCATAGCCGGGCAGTTCCAGGCACTGGACGCCGAAGGCGGCGGTCGCCTCGCGCACCAGGGGGAACTGCGGGACCAGATCCTCGGGCGCCGGCGGGCGGTGGGCCTTGTACTGATCGTAGAGGGTGTTGCGGAAGGTCTTTTCCGAATGGTCGAAGACGGCGACCAGATGGGTCGGGCCGTCCTCGCCCTTCATGTCGCGGATCAGCTTCCACAACATGTTGCAGTAGCCCTGAACCGCGCCGACGGGCAGGCCGTCCGACTTGCGCGTCAGGGGCGGCAGGGCGTGGTAGGCGCGGAAGATATAGGCCGAGGCGTCGATCAGCCAAAGCCGGGGCGGCGGTCCGTCCTGGGTCAATTCACGCGCGGGGGGGCGGGCGGCGGATTCGATGGGCGCGTCGGTCATGGCGCGAACATAGGGGGCGACGACGGTCGCGTCATCGCCTTAAGCAATCCTCCCCTGCGAAGCGGGGGAGGGGGACCATGCGCAGCATGGTGGAGGGGGCGCGTCCGGTGGCCGAGGCGTGTGCTGCGGGGGCTCCCGCCGCCACGGCCAGCCCGGCGGCGGCCGTGGCCGCCAGGACCG